>DATIFO010000080.1:0-8150 GCA_035455275.1 Methylomirabilis sp. (SeqCode)
AGCGTCATGACGGCCGGGGAGGCGATCGCCTCCGGAGCAAGGATCGTCAACCCGAGCGCCTCGAGCCGCGGGCGGAGCCATCGCGCCAGGACGGCCTTCGCCTGGTACACGGCCGCCGGGCTCGAGGGTCCCTTCCCATCCGAGGAGCCGAACCGCGTCAAGCTCTGCCCCAAGGCGTAGACGAGGTTGGAGGACGTGGTGAACGGGACGCCTCGGCTCTCCGCGTAGGCGCCAAGGTCCAGATACCGCGGCAGGACGGCCGAGGCGCCGATGGGATGCTGGTGGAAGACGAACGACAATCCGGGATAGGAGGCGAGGCCCTTTCCGCTGACTCCCGTGGCGAGATGGACCCCCGCCAGATTCACGGGGACCGTGCCGATGGAGCTGATGCAGTCGAGGCAGAGGCGAATGTCGGCTTCGCGGGCAAGCTCTTTGAGCCTGGGCAGGTCGTTCAAGACGCCTGTGGATGTCTCGCAGTGGACGGCCCAGAGCCAGCGGATGGATCGATCCTCCCCGAGGCTGCGGCGGACGGTGGCATACGGCAATCCGCATCCCCACCTGGCGGTGAGCACCCTGAACGAGAGTCCGAAGCGCCGGGCCTGCTCGACCAGTCGCTCGCCGAACTCGCCATTCCTGAGGATCAGGCCGCGCTCCCTGGCCACGGACAACTGCGCGGCCACCGCGTCGTTGGCCAGGGTGCCTGAGCCCAGCAAGACCACGACATGGGATGCGTTCACCAGCTTGCAGAGGCGTTGCCGGATCTCCTGGAAGTCGTGGACGAAGTCCCGGGATCGATGGGACACCGACCGTCGCGCAAAGGTTGCGCGCACGCTCGGATGGATCTTGACCGGGCCTGGAAGCAGGTTCACCGTCAGGCACGCCTCGGGTGCCTGCAGGGCCGCCTTCCCCCGCGACGAGAAACCGGGTCGTCTCATCGCCCTGTCCCCTCTCCGATCAGCGATCGTCCCGTCTGGCTCAACGTCTGCCACGTGAGATACATCCCCTGGTACGGGGCCGCGTCGGTCCCCAAGGGGGGTCCGAATGGCAGGAATCCCAGGTGGCGGTAGAGCTTCTCCTGGCGGACGGAGGCCGAGACCAGCGCCACGTCGTAACCCTGCTGTCGGCAGTGAAGGAGCAGGCATCGCACCAGGCCGCCGAGCACGGCGCCGCCGCGCGCGTCCCGCTCGACCGCCAGGAGGCGGATCTCGCACGGCCGGGATCCGGCGGGGAGGTAGGTGTCCAGGTTCGGCAGCTTCGCATCCAGCGAGAACGGCCGCTCGTCACACACGGCCACCATCCCCATCAGGCGGTCGCCCTTCAGGCAGACGAAGCAGGTGCTCCTGGAAAGCAACCGGTCCACCAGCACCCTCGTGGGGTTGGGTGAGTGCTGGGGGATCTCCTCCACGAACGTCTTGTAGTTGAGCTGGTGCACCCGCTCGAATTCCCAGGGCTGGTCGGCGATCTTGAAGCTGAGCCCTCGTTCCTCCTGCATGCTCGGGGCCCTCACGCGGCGACCGCCAGTTTCTCCAGGGCGATCCGCTTCACCTCGCGCAGATCCAGCTTCCCGCTTCCCAGGATCGGGAGCCTGTCCACCTTGAGGAAATGGTCCCGCCTGGGGATGTAGAGATTCGGGAGACCTTGGGCCCCCACTTGGTCCAGGATCCCGGGGATCGCGTCCTCCCTCAGGGTGTGCAGCGCGACCAGGCGCTCGCCCTTCCGCTCGTCGGGGATGGCCGTGACGGCAAAGACCTTCTCCTCGACTCCGGCCGCCTCGTGGAGGGCCTCCTCGACCCGCCCGTGGGGGATCATCTCCCCGCCGATCTTGGAGAAGCGCGACAGGCGATCGGTGATCTGGACGAACCCGTCCTCATCCACGCTCGCCATGTCGCCCGTCACGTACCACCCGTCCCGCATGGCGGTCGCCGTCAGGTCGTCGCGTCCCAGGTATCCGCGCATCACGTTGGGCCCCTTCACCAGCAGCATCCCCGGCATCCCGGGCGGCAGGGGTTCGAAGCTCTCCGGATCGACGATCCTGACCGACACCCCCGGGAGGGGCTGTCCGACGTGACCGCGGCGCGCTCCGGGTTGGTACAAGCCGGCCGAGCGGAAGCCCGGGCCGCTCACCGTGATCACGGGTGAGCATTCGGTGATCCCGTACCCCTCGAACGGGCGGATCCCGAACCGGTCCTCGAAGGCCTGAGCCAGCCGGTCCGGGAGCTTCTCCGCCCCGGTCAGGACCACCCGGAGCGACCCGAACTCCTCGGGGGTGCAGCGCCGCTGGTACAGTTGCAGGAACGTCGGCGTGACGATGAGGAACGTGACCCGGTACCGCCGGACCAGCTCGCCGATGGCGCCGGCCTCCAGCGGGGTCGGATGGAACACGACCCCCATGCCATGGATGGCTGCCAGCCAGAGCGTCGCGGTGTAGCCGAAGGAGTGGAAGAAGGGGAGCACGCCGAGCAGCCGGTCGGCCGGTCGCATGGGAAACACCTGCGCCACCGCGTCCACGTTTGCCTGGATGTTGAAGTGGCTCAGCACCACGCCCTTCGGCTCGCCGGTGCTTCCGCTCGTGAAGATCACCGTGGCGGGGTCGTCCGCGCCGGGGCGCCTCCGCATCCCGCAGGCCCGCTCGATGACGCGGGGCGGGGCGAAGAGCGCCAGGAGGAATGCCCATGTCCGCGCCCCGCGGCCCAGGCCCGCGGCCACCTCTTCCGCCCAGATCGGCTCGAGGCCTCCGGGCAGGTCGAGCTTGGCCCGCTCCAGGAACATCCGGCTGGTCACCACCGTGGACAGGCCGGCCTGTCGCGCCGCGGACTCCATGCCGGCGCGCCCGGCGCTGTAGTTGAGGTTGACGGCGATCCGGCCGGCGAGCGTGGCCGCGAAGTTGGCGAGGGCGCCGGCGACGCCGGGGGGCAGCAGGACTCCCACGGCATCCTGACCTGCCCAGCGCGGGGCCAGGGCGCGGGCGAAGGCGATGGCGCCCGCCAGCGCCCGCAGGCGCGAGACCCGGGGGCGCGTCGCATCCGCCCACATCAGGCGGGCCGGGTGCCGTCGCATGGCCCGGATGAAGGCGCGCGAGAGCGGCAGGCAGCCGGTCTTGCGGAGCGCCCAGGCCGCTTCGCCCAGCTCCTCGACCGCCCGTCGCACCTCGTGGGCCGGCGTCCCGGGTGGCAGGGGGGCGCCGAAGGAGACGGTCACGGGGTAGGGGACTCGCTCCGGCACCTTGGTGAGGAACCGCCCGCCCGCGTAGCTGAAGATGCTCCCCCACACCCGATCCAGGTGCACCGGGATGATGGGGGCGGTCCGGCCCTTGGCGATCCGCTCGTAGCCGCGCCGGAACGGGAGCAGCGTCCCCGTCCGGGTGATCTGACCCTCGGGAAAGATGCACGCGATCGCCCCCGCGTCGAGGACCCCCCCGGCCTCGCGGAGCGCCCGCAGGATGACGCGCGGCCCGCCCGACGCCGAGACAGGGATCACCCCGAGGGAGTTCATGAACGGGCGGAGCAGCGGGTGGTGGGCGTACTCGGCCTCCACCACGAAGCGGATGGGTCGGTCGAGGCTCGCCAGCAAGAACAGACCGTCAACGAAGGACACGTGGTTCGGCACCAGAAGCGCCCCGCCCCGCTGGGGGACGTTGGCGCGCCCCACGACGGTGAGCCGGTACAGCGTGTGTGTGAGCAGGACCAGGACGAGGCGCAGGAAGGCGTCGGGCAGGAGCAGGAGCGCCCACACGGTGCCCGCCAGGGTGACCATGGAGGCGACGACCAGGATCCCGCTGGCGGCGAGCCCGGCCCGCGAGAGGCCCTCGGCCGCGAGGGAGCCGGCGAGGATCCCGGCGAACACGAAGGTGTTCGCCAGGGCGATCACCGCGCCGCGGCGATCCTCCGGCGCGCGCCACTGGATGAGGGCGTTCAGCGGAACAACCAGGAGCCCGCTCGCCAGACCCAGGAGCACCATGATCACGAGCGTCCAGGCGAGCCCCGGCGCGAGGACGCCGAGGAGCAGGATGAACAGGGAGAGGCCGATGGCGCCGAGGGGGATGAGGCCGTATTCCACCTTCGGTCCGGAGAGCCTCCCGGCCAGGACGCCCCCCAGGCCGATCCCTGCCGCCAGGACCGCGAGCGGGAGGCCGGATGCGGCGTCAGGCAGTCGCAGGACTGCCTTGGCATAGACGAGGATTTCCTGCCCGACAAGGCTGGCGATGCCCCAGAAGAATATCGATCCAAGCACCGCCAGGCGGAGGACCCGGTCGTTGCCGAGCGCGGCCCACGCTCCCTTCAGGGTGGCGCCGAGACCGCCGTCCGATCTGGCGGCCTTGACCCGGGGGACGGCCCAGGCCGCGGCGAACCCCGCCGTGGCGAAGAGGGTGAGGACAAGCCCGGCGATCCAGGGCGCATCCCCTGTGAGCCCGATGAGGAGGCCTCCCGCATACGTCCCGGCGATGATCGCGAAGAACGTGCACATCTCCAATATCCCATTCCCCGAAGAGAGCTGCTCATGGGGGAGGATCTCTGGCAGGATGCCGTACTTGGCCGGACTGAAGAGGGCGCTGTGGACCCCCATGAGACCCAGCACGACCAGGGGAAGCACGCCACCCGAGGGCGCCAGGAGGAGGGCCGCGGCGCCTGCCGCCATGAGCCCGACCTCGATCGCCTTCATGGTGATGATGATCGAGCGTTTGCTCACCCGATCGGCCAGGACGCCGGCCGGAAGCGAGATGAGCATCAGCGGCACCGTGAAGACAACGAACGCGGTGGTCGTCTGCGTCTGGGAGGCCGCCTCGAGGGCCGGACCGGAGACCGCCCCGGTCGTGGCGATCGCCCGCATGCCGAGCAGTGCCACCACGAGCTTCCAGGCGTTATCGTTGAATGCGCCGCAGAACTGCGCGAGCAGGAGTCCCCGCAAAGGGTGAGGCCCGGGTGAGAGCATAGCGTTCGCTCGAGACGTGCCGCGGCTCATGGCTCACCGCCGCGGATCACACAACGAGTACGGATTCTCCGATTCCGATCAGCGATCGATTCCTGCACGCCTACCATCCAGGCAAAGGAGATGCCAGGTGCCGCGCCGGCCGGCAGGGGCGGGTCCATGCGGCGGAAATTCGAGCGAATAGCGCCGGCGGGGCAATCCAGGCCGTGTGCGCAGGGGTCGGGGATGCCTAGCGGACCAGGCAGTCGGGCTCGCCAGGCGCGTACCGCCCTTGGCACCGGTCACTCCCGGGACCCGCGGAGGCCGTAGCTCTTCATTCGCTTCTGGAGGGTTGCGCGGCTGATGCCGAGCGCCTGCGCCGCCCGCGTCACGTTCCCTTCGCTCGTGGCCAGGGCGTCCTGGATGGCGCGCTTCTCGACGACCTCTGCGGATTCCCGCGCCAGGTCTTTCAGGTCCTTGGCCTTCCCCGTCCCATCCTTGGCATCGCCGCGGATCTCGGGGGGCAGGGCGTCGAGGTCCAGCGTGTCGCTCTTCGACACCACCATCATCCGCTGGACCACGTTCTCCAGCTCGCGGACATTGCCGGGCCAGGCATGCGTCATGAGCCGCGCCATGGTCCGTGGCTCCACGCCGGTGATGCGTCGGTTCATCTTCCTGGCGTGCTTCTCGGCGAAGTGGGAGATGAGCAGCGGGATATCGTCCGGTCGCTCCCGCAACGGAGGGATCCGGATCGGAAAGACATTCAGGCGATAGTACAGGTCCTGTCGGAAGCGACCCTGCTTGACCAGGTCCTCCAGGTTCTGGTTGGTGGCGGACAGGATACGGACGTCCACCCGGATGGCCTCCGAGCCACCCACCCGCTGGAACTCGCCGTCCTGGAGGACTCGCAACAGCCTGACCTGGGTGCTGGGCGAGACCTCGCCGACTTCATCCAGGAAGAGGGTGCCTCCGTCCGCGACCTCGAAGATGCCCCGTCTCCGCGTCACGGCGCCCGTGAAGGCCCCCTTTTCATGGCCGAACAGCTCGCTTTCGAGCAGCGTCTCGGCCAGCGCCCCGCAGTTCACCGCCACGAAGCGCTTGGCCCGCCGCGGGCTGTTATAGTGGATGGCGCGGGCGATCAGCTCCTTCCCGGTTCCGGTCTCTCCCCGGATCAAGGCGACCACATCGGTCTCGGCAATGGACCGGATCACCCCGAAGAGTTCTCGCATCTTCGGACTCTGGCCGACGATCCCCGCGACGCTGTACTCCCGCTCGATCTCCTGACGGAGCCGGATGTTTTCCAGGGTCAGGTCCCGTTTTTCGATGCTGTACTGGATCATGCGGGTGCGGGCGTGCCTGGTCTGCTTCAGGTGCTCGAACAGAAGCTGAGACACCTCACGTCTCACCTGCTCCACGGAGGCTTCGTTGAGACCCGCCGCGCCCTCGTCCCAGAGAAAGCGGAGGCGGGTGTAGGGGGCGTTGAGGACCTGCCCCTCATGAAAGGCGTACGAGAGGCTCCCGCTGGACAGGGCCCCGGGCGTGACGATCCGGTACCCCCAGGCGGACGCCCTGCGTCGCAGAGGATCGGTCTCTTCCGCGGGGGTCGATACCTGGATCTGGTTGTCGCGCGGCGGGACGACGACCGTGTCGGGCAGGTCCACCCAGAAGTCCGGTGAGAGGGGGACGACCTCGTCCCGCAGGGGTATCCACTTCGCCTCGACGACCGGCTGCCGACCGGTGCCGTGGCGGATCTCCAGACGATCTCCGTCGGTCGCGACGGTGTACTCCGGAAACTCATGGACGACGTCGGCGATCTGCAGTTGGGAGATCTCCTCCAGGCATCGGACGTCGTCCACGCCATATAGCCGGGGAGACCCCTCGCACAACCCGCGGAGAAAATGCATGCTTCCCACGGTGGGTCGCGCGTGCTCGCCGAACTGGGCAAGCATGTACAGGCCGGGCTGCGGTCCCGGCTTCTCGAAGGACTGGAGCTTGAGGTAGTTGGTCTGCACGGCGGCCCAGAGGTTCGAGCAGACGAGCACCGAGCGCACGTCGTTCAAGACGCGGAACAGGATCTTGAAGAGAGAGAGCAAGTCCTTCTTGCCGGGATCGAAATACGCCTTGGCGGCGTGGTAGGCAATGTCCTTTTTCCCCGAGATCCTCTCGCATTGCCAGTGCAGCTCCCGGAGGATTGTGAGCGGGACCCAGGTGGTGATATCCCTCAGGAACGCCTCGGGGTCCCCGGGCGGCTCGAACCCTTCGGCCGCCCGGAAGAGACTTCCGTAGTCGATGGCGGTCTTCCCCCGGGTCGTCTCCTCGACATAGCTCAGAAGAATGTCGGTCAGGAAGCACGAGACCCAGGGCTGCTTCTCTTCCGCCGGATCCGCCGTCATGGGTTCGATCTCACATCTTGGGCGGGGAGGCATGCCCGCCTGAGACACGACGACCCCTTGAGGGTGACGAGCCTCAAGGGGCTGCCTGTGCCAGGACACAGCGTGAAAACGCATCCGACGGCTGCTGGCCACATGCCACTGGCCGGCATCGTCCCATCCCTCCCGGCTGAAACCGAAGGAAATCCTTCGAGTGCCGTTCACGCTATCGCGCACCCGATTCCACTGTCAAGCCCAAAGTCGTTTCACGGGTCTGGAGGAGCGGGAAAATACGGGGTTTCGGACGCACAGGAGGGCAATCCGATGTACTGAGACGCAACCCCCGCGCAATTGGAAGACGCGAGCGTCGCGAGAGGCGGTGGGCATAGTTACGGGCATAGGCGGGGGGAGGTGATCGGGCGCCCTCGCATCTTGGCCTGCCTGTGAACATGTTGAAGTCCGCGCGCACCGTTATTCCTTTGGGGTCTGTGGCATACGCCCTCCGCTTCATGGCCGAGAGAGCGGACAGAATTGGTGAACAATCATGGGCGAACATGTTCGCTGAGAAATAACACTCCGCCTTGTAGCTTGACACCTGACACGGGAGTATCCACTATTCCACCCAGGCGTCGGGGTGGGGCCGGCACCGACAAGGAGCGCGCGGGCTAGGCGCCGGCCGTCGGCGCGAGCGAGTCGGGGACCTGAGCGCAGCGGCCCCCAAAGCAATTTCCTGTCATCATAGAATAGAAAGGGGAGGCACCATGCGCACGATTTGGCTTATGTTCCTCTTCGGCATGACTGTCATTCTGCTCCCGGCGGTGGCGTCGGCCCAGGCGACCCGCACCTGGGTCTCCGGCGTGGGGGACGATGTAAACC
>DATIFO010000081.1:0-27790 GCA_035455275.1 Methylomirabilis sp. (SeqCode)
AGGTGACCGAGGCCCCGTCGAGGGTCGAGCCGGGGGTGGGGGTCAGGATCTTGGCGCGGGGGTCGGGAGAATACTTGAAGATGCCGCCCCCATCCGTCCCCGCATACACGACGGCTGGGGTCTTGGGATCGAGGGCAAGCGCAACGACAGACAAGTTGGTCAGGTCGGTGTTCATCGGCTGCCAGGTCGCACCGGCATTCGTGCTCTGGAAGACGCCGCCGCCATACGCGCCGGCGTACAGGATGGTGGGGTGCGATTGGTCGATGGCCAAGGCGGGGACATACATGTTGGTCAGGCCGCTGTTGGCAGTCAGCCAGGTCCCGCCACCGTCCGTGCTCTTGAAGACGCCCCCGAAGGTCCCCGCGTACAGAGTCGTTGGGGTCGTATGGTCAATGGCGAGGGCGTAGACATAGGGGCTCGTCAGGCCGGTGTTCATCGCCTGCCAATCCCCTCCGCCACTGCTCTTGAAGACGCCGCCGCCAATCGTCCCGGCGTACAGGGTGTTGAGGTTCAAGGCGTCGAGGGCAAGACAGTAGACGGACGAGTTGGCCAGCCCGGTGTTCATCGCCTCCCAGGTCTCCCCGCTGTTCTCACTCTTGAAGACGCCGCTGTAGGTCCCTGCGAATAGGGTGCTGGGGTTCAAAGCGCTGATGGCGAGGGAGTTGACACCCCAGGTGGTCAGCCCAGTGTTCTTCGGCTGCCACGACTGCCCGCTGTCCACACTCTTGAAGACGCCGCCGTAGGTCCCTGCGTACAGGGTGGTCGGAGTGGTGGGGTCGATGGCGAGGGCCTTGACCATGGGATTTGTCAGTCCGCTGCTCGCCGGCTGCCAGCTCACCCCGCCATCCGTGCTCTTGAAGACGCCGCCCCCCGACGTCCCGGCGTACAGGGTGTTGGGAGTCTCCGGGTCAATAGCAATGGCCTGGACAATGGCGGCGGTCAAGCCGCCGTTCGCCGGCTGCCAGCTCGCCCCACCGGTCGTGCTCTTGAAGACGCCGCCCCCCGACGTCCCGGCGTACAGGGTGGCAGTCGTCGTGGGGTGAATGGCGAGAGCGGAAACGGAGGCGCCGGGCAGCCCGCCGTTCGCCGGCTGCCAGCTCACGCCACCGTTCGTGCTCTTGAAGACGCCACCATAGGTCCCCGCGTACAGGGTGTTCGGATTCAGTGGGTCGATGGCGACAGAGTAGATAGTGTAGCTCGACAGTCCGCTGCTCGCAGGCACCCAGCTCATCCCGCCGTCCGCGGTCTTGAAGACCCCGGCATACGTCCCCGCATACAGTGTCGTAGGGGTCGTGGGGTGGATGGCGAGGGCGCGGACGGAGGCGTTGGGCAGCCCGCTGTTGGCCGCCTGCCAGCTTTCTCCACCGTCCATGCTCTTGAAGACGACGCCTGGTGCGTCCGCCGTCCACTCCGTCCCCGCGTATAGGGTAGCCGGATTCGCCGGGTCGATGGTGAGGGTCCAGACATGGAAGTTCGACAGCCCGCTGTTCGCCGGCTGCCAGCTTTCCCCGCCGTCTGTGCTCCTGAAGACGCCCCCATTGGTCCCGGCGTACACAGTGGTGGGCGTCAGTGGGTCGATGGCGAGAGTCCAGACAGAACGGTTGGTCAACCAATTGCTCGCCGGCTGCCAGCTTTCTCCACCATTCGTGCTCCTGTAAACCCCGCCGTACGTTCCCGCGTACAGTGTCGTCGGGGTTGTGGGATGGATGGCGAGGGCGAGGATGGGGTGGGGCAGCCCGGTGTCCGCCGGCTGCCAGCTTGCGCCACCGTCCGTGCTCTTGAACACGCCGCCGCTGGTCGCGGCGTACACGGTGGTGGGGGCTAATGGGCCAATGGCGAGGGCGCGGACATCCCCCCCTTCGAGTCCAAGATTCGTCCAATGCGGAATAAAGGGCGCGGCTTCTACCGTCAGGGGGAGCACCGCCGCCAATGCGATGAGAGCCAAGACCACTCCGAGGGGGACCCCACATCGCAGCGACGAATGCTTGGCTCGCCTCATTGCCTGCCCTCTCTTGGCGCATGTTCGCTGTTCCATGGCGGTCTCCTCCTGGAATCACAGCTTCCCACGCCTCATCCGTCAAGAGATCGCGGAGGCTGAAACCAAATCCAGCTCGAATACGTCCTCGCTCAGAATTGCCTTCCGCGAGGTCATCAGAAACACAAGACCGGGCCGCGAAGAAATCCCCCGTTCCTTCGGCAGCCCGGCTTTCTCAGATGGTGTGGGCGAGACCCGTGGCTTTCCGCCCGCGCCTCACGACGCGTTTGGCGTTTCGGGAATGTTATCAAGAACGAGAACCGTCCGGCTGCACGACGGTTCGGCGGTTCGGCTGTACGAGAAACCAGGCACGCTCAGACGAACAAACGAGACTGTTAAGGTAGCCAAAACAGCAACGCCTTCCCTGAGCTCATTCAGGGAAGGCGTCGATCTTTTTCCGGGAGCCAGGGCATCTGCACGGTGCCCCCCGCGCGTGACATTCGTCGGCCCGGCCCATGAGTTGTCGTCTGAAGCTTTCGTAGCAGATGCCTTATGTCACGTCAACGGAATTGTGTGAATGGCCTGGGAAGCATACAACCGTCGTCATGCCGGCGGAAGCCGGAATCCAGGCGCGTCTCGGAATCCTGGACCCCGGCTGGAGATTACCCCGGCGTAAACCGGGGCCGGGGTGACAAAGTGGGCATGTCGGCGGTTTGAACATTCAGCCATATTGCATGCTTGGTAGAGCTGAGGCGGCGCTTCGACAGTGCTTGAGGCGGGGCAGTTGCGACTTACTGATTTCGCTCGAAGAGGATGCGAAGGCCGGTGAGGGTGAGGAGGGGGTCGATGTGGTCCACCACGGTGGAGTCACCCAGGACGAGCTGCGCCAGGCCGCCGGTCGCGATCACCTTGGGCCGGCCGCCCAGCTCCTCGCGCATCCGGGCCACGATGCCTTCCACCAGACTGAGATACCCGAAGTACAGGCCGGCTTGCATGCTACCCACGGTGTTCTTCCCGATGATCACCTTCGGCTTGACGATGTCCACTCGGGGAAGTCGTGCGGCCCGCTGGAAGAGAGCCTCTGCGGAGATGCCGATGCCGGGACAGATGGCGCCGCCGAGATACTCTCCCTTCGCCGAGATGCCATCGAAGGTGGTGGCCGTCCCGAAGTCCACGACGATGCACGGACCTCCGTAGGCCTCGAACGCCGCCACCGCGTTCACGATCCGGTCAGCCCCGACATCCCGGGGCGACTCGTAGAGGATCGGCATCCCGGTCTTGATCCCCGGGCCGACCACCATGGGGTCCACGCCGAAGAACTGCCGGCTCATCTCCTCCAGGGGCGCCTGCACCGTCGGAACCACCGTGGAGAGGATGACGGCCGTCACCCCCCGGAAATCCAGGCCGGCGAAATCGAAAAGTCCCTTGATGAAGATGCCGTACTCGTCGCTCGTACCCGTCCGGCGAGTGGACAGCCGCCAGTGGACAACGAGGGACGTCCGGTCGAAGACGCCGATCACGGTGTTCGTGTTGCCAACATCCAGGGCGAGCAGCATCCGGCCCCCGAGGCAAGACGTCATACACAACACGTAATCCGTAATTACGTTTTACGCTTTACGTTTCATGCATCGCGGATCGACACGTCCCCCGCCACCACCCGGCGGAGCGACCCGGCTTCGTCCTGCACCAGCAGGGCTCCGTCCGGATCGAGGTCCACCGCGAGGCCTTCCCACGCCTCGGCCCCAGCGAGCACCTGAACCGGCCGCCCCAGCGTGGCGCTCCGCTGCCGGCCGGCTTCCACGATCCGACCCCGCTGGTCCCGGCAGAAGAGTTCGTACCAGCAATCCATCCTGTTGAAGATGGCGGGGGCCAGCATCCCCCGGGCGATCGGGCGGCCGCACTGCAGGGAAACCGATGTGGCCGCCTCTCGAAGCTCTGGTGGAAAATCATCCACGTCGTGGTTGACATTGATCCCGATGCCAACCACGACGTGGCTCACCTCGGCCCCGCTCGTCGCCAGCTCGGTCAGAATGCCCGCCACCTTCCGCCCCTCCAAGAGAACGTCGTTGGGCCACTTCAATCGGGGAGGCAGGTCGGCCACCTCCTGGATCGCATCCGCGACGGCCAGGCCAGCGACCAAGGTGAGGAGCGGCAGACGCGACGGGCTCGCCTTCGGCCGGAGCAGGACCGACGTGTAGAGACCCACGCCGGGCGGCGAAACCCACGTTCGCCCGAGGCGCCCCCGGCCGGTCGTCTGCCCGTCGGCGAGGACGCAGAGGCCCTCCGGAGCCCCCTCGTGGCCGGCAGCCATGGCACGATCGTTTGTCGAGCCGATCTCCCCCACCACCTCCAGCAGCCTGCCGATCACGCGGGAAGTGAGCAGTGGCCGGATCGCTTCGGCCGCGAAGTCGGATGGAGGTGCGGTCATCTTCCACTCAGCGGTCCAGGTGCGCGGTGATGCGCGCCACGCTCTCCTGGAGCTTCGCCTGGGTCTCCAGCAACTCCGCCCGGGCGGCCCGCTCCTGGCTCACCACGGCGGCGGGCGCCTTGCCGAGGAATTCGTCGTTGCCGAGCTTCTTCGTGATCCGCTCCAGCGCCTTCTCCACCTTGGCCAGCTCCCGTGTGATACGCCCCTGTTCCTCACGCAGATCGATCACGTCCTCCAGGGGCACGTGGACCTCGATCCCCTTGACAACGGCGGTGGCGGTCACATTCGGCTTCGGCACGCCCCGCCCGAAGGTGAGCTGGGAGAGTCGGGCCAGGCTGGCGAGATAGCCACGGCACGACTCCAGGATCCCGTCCTGTGCCGCGCTCGTCGTATGCAGCACGAGGGGGAGCCGCTTGCCCGGTGGGATGTTGTAGGTGGACCGGATGTTTCGCACCTCCCGGGTGATCTCCATGAGGACGTCCATGCGCTCCACCGCCTCCGGCCAGTCCAGCGCGGGGTCCGGCTGGGGCCACGAGGCCACCATGATGCTCGCCCCTCGGTGCGGGAGGCGCTGCCAGATCTCCTCGGTGATGAAGGGCATGATCGGATGGAGTAGCCGGAGGGACTGCTCCAGAACGTGGACCAGCAGGAGTCGCCCCGTCCGCGCATCCGCCTCCGATTCCGGCGCCGCCAGTCGGTTCTTCACGATCTCCAGGTACCAATCGCAGTACTCGTGCCACAGGAACTGGTAGAGGACGGAGGCGGCGTCGTTGAACCGGTAGCCGGTGAGGGCCTCGGTGACCCCGGCGGTCACCTGGTTGAGCCGCGTGAGGATCCAGCGATCGGCCAGCGTGAGCGGAAGCTCCGCCGCCCGGACCGCGGCCTCATCGTCCGCCTGGATGTACCGCTCGGCGAAGCGATAGGCGTTCCAGAGCTTGTTGCAGAAGTGCCGATACCCCTCGATCCGCTTCACCGAGAGCTTGATGTCGCTCCCCAGACCCGCCAGCGCCGCCAGGGTGAAGCGCAGCGCATCCGCCCCGAACCGCGGGAAGCCCTCCGGGAACTGCCGGCGGAGACCCTCCAGGGCAGCCGGGGGGGCCCCGCCGGTCTTCGCCGAGGCCAGGAGCTCCTCCAGCGTGGCCCCGTTGATGACGTGCAGGGGGTCGATCACGTTGCCGCGGGTCTTGGACATCTTCTCGCCCAGCTCGTCGCGGATCAGTCCGTGGATGACCACGTCCCGGAAGGGCACGTCTCCCATGAAGCGCAGGCCCAGCATGATCATCCGCGCCACCCAGAAGAACAGGATGTCGAAGCCCGTCACCAGGCAGGAGGTCGGGTAATAGACAGCCAGCTCCTTCGTCCGCTCGGGCCACCCCAGCGTCGAGAAGGGCCAGAGACCGGAGCTGAACCAGGTGTCCAGGACGTCGGTCTCCTGCCGCAGGTCGCCCCGGCCGCAGCGCGGGCATGCCGTGGGGGTCGTGCGCGAGACGATGGTCTCCCCGCAGGGGTCGCAGTACCACGCCGGGATCCGGTGTCCCCACCAGATCTGGCGCGACACGCACCAGTCCCGGATGTTGCGCATCCACTCGAAGTAGGTCTTCTCCCACTGGCCGGGGATGATCCGGATCCGCCCCTCCTCCACGGCCCGGATGGCCGGCTCGGCCAGGGGCGTCATCTTCACGAACCACTGGCGCGAGAGGGAGGGCTCGACCACCGTCTGGCACCGGTAGCACTGCCCCACGGCGTGGCGATGCTCCTCCACCCGTACGAGGAACCCGTCCCGCGTGAGGTCCTTCACCAGCCTCTCCCGGCACGCGAACCGGTCCAGACCTTGATAGGGGCCGGCGTTGCCGTTCATGCTCCCGTCATCGGCAATGACCTTGACCTGGGGCAGGTTGTGCCGCAGCCCGCACTCGAAGTCCTTGGGGTCGTGGGCGGGCGTCACCTTCACCATGCCGGTGCCGAACTCCCGGTCCACGTAGCTGTCGGCGATGATCGGGATCTCCCGGTTCATGATCGGCAGGATCACCGACCGGCCCACCAGGTCGGCGTGGCGGTCGTCCTCCGGGTGGACGGCCACGGCCGTATCCCCCAGCATGGTCTCGGGGCGGGTCGTGGCCACCACCACCTCCCCTGCGCCCGAGGCCAGGGGATAGCGGATGTGCCAGAGCTTGCCGTTCCGCTCCTGGTACTCCACCTCCAGGTCCGAGAGGGCCGTCTGGCAGCGGGGGCACCAGTTGATGATGTAATCGCCGCGGTAGATCAGCCCTGCCTCGTAGAGCTGGCAGAAGACCTCCTTCACCGCCTCCGACAGCCCCGGGTCCAGCGTGAACCGCTCACGGACCCAGTCGCAGGATGCCCCGAGCGTCTTGAGCTGTCGGATGATGGTCCCCCCCGACTCCGCCTTCCATCGCCAGACGCGCTGGATGAAGGCCTCGCGCCCGAGCTGGTCGCGGGTCAGGCCCTCCTGCCGGAGCTGTCGCTCCACCACGTTCTGCGTGGCGATCCCCGCATGGTCCGTCCCCGGCATCCACAGGGTGTTGTCCCCGCGCATCCGGTGCCACCGGATCAGGATGTCCTGCAGCGTGTTGTTCAGGGCGTGACCCATGTGGAGGGAGCCGGTCACGTTCGGCGGGGGAATCACGATGCTGTAGGGCGGTGCGTCCCTGGTCACGTCGGCGTGGAAGAGATTCTGCGCTTCCCAGAACCGATACCACTGCGCCTCCACCCCTTGCGGATCGTAGCCTTGCTTCGTCGCCGGCTCCCCCGCCGGGGGAGCCTCGAGATGTGAAGCGGCTGGCTCGTGCTTGTCGGTCATTGCAGGCTCCGAAACACCACGGGGACGCCCCCCGGGCTCCCGGGTGGCATCCCCGTCGAGTGACCCTGAGGTTCAGGAAGACTTCTGGTTCTCGGCAATGGCCCGGATCCGTTCGATCTCCTTCGTGATCAGGATCTCGGCCAGGTCCGGGACCACCTCCCACACGATCTTCTCGATGCGATCCACCAGCTTGTCGCTGAGCTCCCGGGCAAGGTCGCGCGCCACTCGCTCGGTGACCGTCTCGCGCATGGAGGCGATGTCGACTGCCGGCACCTGTGGGGCGAACGGGATCGTCTCCTGCTCCGCTTCCACGCCAGCTCCGAGCGGCGACGCCGCACGCTCGAGGAGTTCTGCGGCCGTAGGCGCCTCCGCGGCGTCAGCCCTCGGCGGGATATCCAAGATGGGGGGGGACGCCGCATCCGTCTGGTCCCTCCCCATGAGAAGCGCTCGCGACTCCAAGCCCTCCAGCGGAGGGGCCTCTGGCAGGGAGCTGTCCGCTCTCCCCGGAGACATCTCGGCCGGCACCTCCAGGTCCAGCGGCGGAGCCGAGGCGGAAGCCCCTGCGGCGGGCAACCCCTCCTTGGCCTGCCCTTCCTCCATCGCCCCGAGATCCAGATCGGCGATGTCCACGGGAGCCGCGCCGGAAGCCGGCAGCGCGGCCGCAGTCGAGCCGAGGAGATCCTCCACGGAGAGTGCCGACGGCTCGCCCGCCCCCACCTCTCTCAAGGGGAGCGGGGGCGCCCCCATGTCGGCGGTGAGATCGAAAACCGGCTCGCCCGGTGCGCTCTCCTGGTCCAGGGGCTTGATCTCGGCCATGGGCGCGGGCGCCTCCGGGGGCGTGGACAGCAGTTCTTCCAGGGACAGGCTCTCGGGGCGCGGCACGACCTCTGCCTCACCGGCCTGGCCGGGAAGGAGGGGCGTCCCGAGTGCCCGATCCATCTCCGCTGACTGCGGCTCCAGGGGTGGCAAATCCGGCGGGGACTCCTGGGCCGTTGCCGGCCCCGGCGGCGCGAGATCCAGGCTCAACTCAACGATCGTGTCGGGCATCCTGGGCGCTGGAGGAGAGGCAGCAGCGTCGAGGAGCTGCCAGAGGTGGTCCTGCGTGATCTCCTCCGTTGGCGGGGAGAGATCGAAATCCAGCCTGGCCGGTTCCGAGGGTGGCGGGGCAGCGGGTGGCGGCATGTCAATTGGCGGGGCGGAGGGCGGCGTGGCGAAGGGGGCGGGTTGCACCAGGGCGGCCTCGGCACGCGGCGAGGTCGATTTGCCAGCCCCGGGAGACATCGCAGGGTCGCCCTTCGCCACCATCCTGGCGAAGAGGAGCCGTTTCACCTTGCTGATCAGGACCTGCGACTCGAACGGCTTGGTGACGAAATCATCCGCCCCCGCCTGAAGGCCCTGCTCCTTGTCGAAGCTCTCGAAGGTCCCGGTGAGCAGGATGATCGGAACGGACCGGAGGGTGGGCTCGGCCCGCAGCGCGGCGCAGACCTCGTAACCGTTCTTGTCCGGCATCACCAGATCCACCAGCACCAGGTCGGGCCGGACCTCCAGAGCCTTCCGGATTGTCTCCTCGCCACTTCGCGCCTGCACCAGCACGAAGTCTTCCTTGCTGAAGGTCAGCTCCACGACCTTCTGGATCGTCACGCTGTCATCCGCCACCAGGATCCGCGCGCCCATGCGTTCCTCCCGGGCCCGTGCGTCTTGCCCGTTCACCCCGGCCCCTGACACCCCCGCTCCGTCCCCGGCCACCGCGCCGTCCGCCGGGCTGGCGGAGGGGAAGCCGGGCGCCTCTCGACTGCCGGCTAGGCGAGCAATGTGATCGGCTCCGCTGAGCTCAAGAGCTTCGCCTCATCGAGCCAGACAACGGGTCTCCCGCCGGCGTTGGCCACGCCCCGGATGTATTCCGCCCGGATGCCGAAGACCCGCGGCGGCGGCGCCAGCACCCCATCCGGTGGTAGGGTCATCACCCGCACGACCTGATCCACCACGAGGCCGATCAGGGGGTCCTGGCCGATCCCCCTGAGGAGCAGGATGGCGGGATGGGTCGGCGTCGCATCGGCCACCCCCAGGCGCCTGCGCAGGCTGGCCACAGCCAGGAAACGGCCGCGGTGCTCGATCACGCCCTCCACGAAGGGCGGCCGACGCGGCGTCTTGGTCGGGAGTTGATAGTCTATGATCTGCTCCACCCTTCCCAGGTCCAACGCGAACTGCTTGCCCGCCACCAGGAACATGAGGACCAGCGTCCCGCCGAGGGGAGCGCTGGTAAACCCCGGCTTCGCCTGCTTCATCCCATCCGCCTCGACCGGCCAGCCGGCCCTCAGGGGGCTGCGGCATGGAAGCCGACCACCTGCTCGAATCCCGCCAGGCCCTCCTCGTCCACCAGGAGGATGACCCGGCCATCTCGGTTGAAGAGCCCACGGAAGAAGCGAGGATTCAGGAGCGTGGCCAGGGCGGGCACGGGCGCGATCCTCGCCGGATCCACCTCGGCCACCACCAGGACCTCATCCACCAGAAGTCCCAGGGGGCGCCCCTGCCCCTGCGTCAGCAGCACGCGGGCCGAGGCCGGCACCCCTTCCGCGGCGACCCCGAACAGCTCGCTCATGCGGATGAGGGGAACCCGGCGCCCGCGATACGCCAGCGCCGTGCAGACCTGATACGGGGGGGTAGGCAGATCCGTGACGCCCTCGGGCAGCAGGACCTCCCACAGCCCGCGGAGTCCCACCCCGTAGATCTCCTCTCCGACCCGAAACAGCAGGAACTGCTCCCGGACCCTGGGCGCGTCGGAGCGGCTCTGAGCCCGTCGCTTGGCCGGCGTGAGCAGGACCACAAGCACCCCTTCCGATGCCGCGTGGTATCCGTCAGAGATGGCGTGGTCACCATACCGACCGCCTCCGGGAATGTCAAGCGCTTTCGCCCCCGCGAGCGAGCCCAAAGCCTCTGGAATCCCGCCCCGGAAGCGGTCTCGCGGCGCCGGCCGGCCGCGCCCGCGGCCCCCTCACGCCAGGAGAGGCACCCCATCGGCTGCGACGCACCGCACCTGCACGGGGGGATCGTATCCCAGGTCGCCGGCTGCCACAGCGGACGCCGGTGCGGCGAGACGAAGCGTCCGGGTCTCGTGTCCGCCCCCGCTTTCTCATTGACTTTTTCACCCGTCCTGGGTAGGGTGTGGCGCCGAAAGAGCGTTCGGAGCCATGCGAAAGGGGATGCCCATGCAGACTGTGTACTTCAACAACCAGTTCGTGCCGCTCTCCGAGGCCAAGGTCAGCATCCGGACAAATGCCCTGCAATACGGGACCGGGATCTTCGAGGGTATTCGCGCCTACTGGAACCAGACGGAGCAGCAGCTTTTTGTCTTCAAGCTGCCGGAGCACTACGAGCGCATGCTGAACAATTGCAGCGTCCTCAAGCTGAAGGTGGGCCACGACGCCAAAGAGCTGTGCGGAATCACCGTGGACCTGCTCCGTCGGAACCAGCACAAAGAGGACACCTACATCCGGCCCATCGCCTACATCAGCTCGGAGGGGATCGGGCCGAAGCTGGTCGGCTACGAAACAGGCTTCGGCATCTATACCTTGCCGCTGGGGGACTACATCGACACCTCGGTGGGGATCAAGGTAGGGGTGGCGTCCTGGCGCCGGATCAACGACAACACCATCCCGGCCCGCTGCAAGGTGACGGGAAGCTACGTCAACTCCGCCCTGGCCAAGACCGAGGCCCTGGAGCAGGGGTACGATGAGGCCGTCTTCCTCACGCAAGACGGCTTTGTCTGCGAAGGCTCGGCCGAGAATATCTTCCTGGTCCGTGACGGCCTCCTCGTTACCCCGGACCTGTCCCAGGACATCCTGGAGGGAGTCACGCGAAATGTCCTGATCTCGTTGTGCCGGGATGAACTCGGCCTCAAGGTGATCGAGCGACAGGTGGGTCGGACGGAACTGTATATCGCCGAGGAGATCTTTCTCTGCGGCACCGGCGCCCAGGTCTCCCCGGTCGTCCAGGTGGACCGGCGCCCCGTGGGCAACGGCCGCATCGGTCCCATCACGACCCGCATCCAGCACCTGTACTTCGACGTGGTCAAGGGCCTCCACCCCAAGTACCGCCACTGGTGCACTCCGGTGTACTGAGGGGGCTGGTGCCCCCGGTCCCGGAAGCAGAAAACGAGGACGCGGCCCGGAGACTCTCCGGGCCGCGTCCTCGTTCCGTGATGCGCCTCGTCCGGGGGCGATCCTACCAGATCCGCGATGCGATGTCGCCGCGCCCCTTCACCAGGATATCCACCACCGCCTGGTTGAAGTAATCCACCTGCGCCGCCACCTCGGGGGGCACATTCTTCTCGTAGTACTTCCTGCCTTCGGCCAGCTCCCGCTCCAGGACATCGAACAGGCTGTCGTTCCGGATACCCTCCGCGACCCTGTCCTTGTTGTTGAGGAGAATCTCGTCGACGATCAGCCTGGCAAGTCGCCTGGCGCGCTCGTGGGGGTCCCTGTTGTCCGCAGCCATGATCGTGGCCTTCCTGGGGGGATGACTTACCGTTCGAACAGGCGAAGCTGCGCCCGATCCTCCACCGGGAACGAGACCGGGTACTGCATGCTGAAACACGCATGACAGAAGCCCGAGTCCTTGCCGACCGCCCTCAACATCCCCTCGATGCTGAGGTAGCCCAGCGAATCGGCCCGGATGTATCGGCAGATCTCACCCACCGTGTGGCTGGAAGCAATCAGCTCCTTCCGGGTGGGCGTGTCGATCCCGTAATAGCAGGGAGACACCGTGGGGGGCGAGCTGATGCGCATGTGGACCTCGCGCGCGCCGGCAGACCGCACCATGCTCACGATCTTCCGGCTGGTCGTCCCCCGCACGATGGAATCGTCCACCACCACGACCCGCTTTCCCTCCAGGATCTCCCGCACCGGGTTCAGCTTGATCTTGACGCCGAAGTGGCGGATGTTCTGCTTGGGCTCGATGAAGGTCCGGCCGACGTAGTGGTTGCGGATGAGGCCGTGGTCGAAGGGCAGCCCCGACTCCTGGGCAAAGCCCAGGGCGGCCGGCACCCCCGAGTCCGGTACGGGGATCACCAGATCCGCCTCGGCCGGGGCCTCCCGGGCAAGCTGCCGACCCAGCGCCTTCCGAACCCCGGAGACGTTCTGGCCGAACAGCAAGCTGTCGGGCCGGGAGAAATAGACGTACTCGAAGATGCACTGCGCCGACCGACCCGCCGGCAGCGGGTAGTAGGACTTGGCCCCATGGGGCGTGATGTGAAGGAACTCGCCGGGCTCCAGGTCCCGGACGAACTTCGCCTCGATCAGGTCGAAGGCGCACGACTCGGATGCCAGGACCCAGGCGTCCCCCAGGCGGCCCAGGGAGAGCGGCCGGAACCCGTGCGGGTCGCGGATGCCCAGCAGTTCTCGCTCGTTCATGATGACCAGGGAGTACGCGCCCGACACGCGACTCAGGGCCTCGGCCGTGGATTCCACCAGATCGCTGCTCTGCGAGCGGGCGATCAGGTGGACGATGACCTCACTGTCGGTGCTGGAGTTGAAGATGGAGCCCTGGGCCTCCAGTTCGGCCTTCAGCACCTGGGCGTTCACCAGGTTCCCGTTGTGGGCCAGGGCCACCGAGCCATGACGGCAGGTGGCCAGGATCGGCTGGGCGTTCTTGAGCTGCGAGCTGCCCGTGGTGGAATACCGGACGTGGCCGATGGCCAGGTTCCCGGCGAGACGGCGGAGGCGCGCCTCGGTGAAGACGTCCGCCACCAGGCCCATGGCCCGCTCCAGGTGGAGCGTCTTGCCATCCGAGGTGACGATGCCGGCGCTCTCCTGCCCCCGGTGCTGCAAGGCGTACAGCCCGAGGTAGGTGTGGTTCGCCGCCTCGCTGCTTCCCAGGATCCCGAAGACGCCGCAGGCTTCACGAAATCTATCCAGCATGGCCTCTCCCGTGGCCAAATGGGCGGCCAATTCGTTGTACGGAGCTCACGCCTCTTGCCGGAGGCGATCGTCTCTACAGGATCCGCTTGATCCCCTGGATCGCTTGCCGTGTCCGGTGCTCGTTCTCCACCAGGGCGAAGCGCACGTACTCATCCCCGTATTGCCCGAACCCGATCCCAGGGGAGACCGCAACCTTGGCCCGCTCCAGGAGAAACTTGGAGAATTCCAGCGAGCCCATCATCCGGAACTGATCCGGGATCCTGGCCCACACGAACATCGTCCCCCGCGGTTTGTCCACCTTCCAGCCGACGCGGGTCAGCCCCTCGCACAGGACATCGCGCCGAGAGGCATAAGTCCGCACGATCTCGCCCACGCAATCCTGGGGACCGTTCATGGCGATGATGGAGGCAATTTGAATCGGCTGGAACATGCCGTAGTCCAGGTAGCTCTTGATGCGCGTCAGGGCCGCGATGATCCGGGGGTTACCCACGGCAAAGCCGACGCGCCAGCCGGGCATGTTGTAGCTCTTGGACAGGGTGAAGAATTCGACGCCGATATCCTTGGCGCCCGGCGCCTGCAGGAAGCTGGGCGCCTGGTACCCGTCAAATGTCAGGTCGGCATACGCGAAGTCGTGAATCACGATCAGGTCGTGCTCCTGCGCGAAGGCCACGATCTTGCCGAAGAACTCGGGATCCACCACGGCCGTGGTGGGGTTGTGCGGGAAGCTGAGGATCAAGAGCTTCGGCTGGGGCCACGACTCCCGGAAGGCCGCCACCAGGTTGGCGGAGAAGTCCTCCCCCGGGCCCAGGCGCACGTGGCGCACATCCCCGCCCGCGATGATCACGGCATAGGCATGGATGGGATACGTCGGGTTGGGGACCAACGCCACATCGCCGGGCTCCACGATGGCCAGGGCCAGGTGCGACAGCCCCTCCTTGGCCCCGATGGTGGCGATGGCCTCGGTCTCGGGGTCCAAGGCGACGGCGAAGCGCCGGCGATACCAGTCGCAGATGGCGTGACGCAGCTTGGTGATCCCGCGAGAGGCGGAGTAGCGATGGTTCCGCGGGTTGCGGGCGGCTTCGCACAGCTTGTCGACGATGTGGTCCGGGGTCGCCAGGTCCGGGTTCCCCATCCCGAAGTCGATGACGTCATCGCCCCGTGCCCGCGCCTTCACCTTCAGGTCGTTCACGATGGCGAAGACGTACGGCGGCAGCCTCCGGATGCGTTTGAACTCTTCCATGTCCCCCCCGATCCCCGAAAAGCGTTCGGCTGTTCGACTGTTCGGGAAGTACAGCCGTACTGCCGTACAGTCGTACAGTCGTACGCCCTTGCCCCGTCAGGCTGCCCCCTCCGCCTTTCGCGCCGCGAGCTCCGCGTGATACGAGCTCCGTACCAGCGGCCCGGAATAGACCGACCTGAACCCCAGGGCGTACCCCGCCTCCTCCAGCGCCTTGAACCGATCCGGGTGGACGAACTCCACGACCGGCAAATGCTCCTTCGTCGGCTGCAGATACTGGCCGACGGTCAGGATGTCGCAGCTCGCCGTCCGCGCGTCCCGCATCAGCGCCAGGACCTCTGCCTCGGTCTCGCCCAGTCCCAGCATGATGCCGGTCTTGGTTGTCGGCTGACCCATCTCCTTGGCCATCCGCAGCACCTCCAGGGAGCGCCGGTAGCGGGCCTGGACGCGGACCTTCTTCGACAGCCGCTCCACCGTCTCCAGGTTGTGGTTGAACACGGTCGGCCGGCTCTCCACCACACTGCGGATGCTCTCGGGATCGGCCTTGAAGTCGGGGACCAGGACCTCGATCTGCGCCTCCGGGTTCAGGTCGTGAATGGCGCGGACCGTTGCCGCGAAATGGGCCGCCCCGCCGTCGGGCAAGTCGTCCCGGGCCACCGAGGTGACGACCACGAAGCGGAGGCCCAGCCGCAGACTCACCTCGGCCACGTGCCGAGGCTCCATCGGGTCCGGCGCCCCCGGCCGGCCGGTGGCCACGGCGCAAAAGCCGCAGCTACGGGTGCAGGTGTCTCCCAGCAGCATGAAGGTGGCCGTCCCCCGCGTCCAGCACTCCCCCTGGTTGGGGCAGCGGGCCTCCTCGCACACCGTGTGCAGGCGCGATCCCTGGAGCAGGACCTTCATATCGTGCACCCGCTCCCAGTGACCCGCCTTGGCCCGCAGCCACGGCGGAAGCCGCCGTGGGGCTGGCTGCGCGGATCCCTCGATCTGCAAGATTTCCATTTCCGCTCTCGGCTCTCGACTCTCAGCCCTTGTCTCTTGTCGCCCGGCGCTCGGCGCCAGGCGCTATGCCCTCAGCCTCGCCTTGTGGATGGCCTGCCCGTGGACGTCGTGCATGGCCTCGCCCACGGCCTCGGGCAATGTCGGGTGGGCGTGGACGGCCTCTGCCACCTGGGCCGCCGTGAGACCGTGGCGGATGGCCAGGACAGCCTCCGCGATGATGTCGGTGGCGTGCGGCCCCACGATCCCGACCCCCAGGACCTGGTCGGTTCGGGCGTCCGCCACGACCTTCGCCATGCCGGCCGTCTCCCCGATGCACATCGCCTTGCCCAGCGAGGCGAAGTTGAAGCGGCCGACCTTCACCGCGCGCCCCTGCTCCTTGGCCTTGGGCTCGGACAGGCCCACGCTGGCGATCTCGGGATCGGTGTAGATGCAGTTCGGGATCGCCGAGTAGTCCATGGTCGCATTGCCGCCGGTCGCATTCGCGGCCGCCACCAGCCCCTGCATCGAGGCCACGTGGGCCAGGAGGGAAATGCCCGTCACGTCGCCGATGGCGTACACCCCCCGGGCCGAAGTCTCCATGCGCTCGTTCACCTGGATGGCCCCCTGGGCCGCCAGGACCCCCGCCTTCTCCAGCCCGATACCCGCGCAGTTCAGCGAGCGGCCCGTCGCGATCAGGACGCGCTCTGCCTCCACGCTGGTCCCGCCGCTGATCTGCACGCGGACGCCCGCGGCCGTGCGCTCCACCTTCTCCACCTTGGTATTCACGTGGACGGCCACGCCCTGCTTCTGGAGGACCGCCTGGAGGACCCGCACGAGCATGGGGTCTTCCGTGGGGAGGATCTGGGGAAGCATCTCGACCACCGTCACCCGGGTCCCCAGGCTGCTCAGCATGGAGGCGAACTCCATGCCGATCACGCCGCCGCCCACGATGAGGAACGTCTTGGGCAGCGCAGGCAACTGCAGGGCCTCGGTGCTGGTGAGGATTCGCTGCCCGTCGATCTCGACCCCCGGAAGGCCCCTCGGCTCTGACCCCGAGGCGAGGATGATGGCCTTGGCCGTCACGCTCTCATCCGAGCCGTTGGCCGTGATCTTCACGGTCCGGGCATCCAGCAGACTCCCCACGCCCTGCTTCACGGCAACCTTGGCCGCTCCCAGGAGCATGTGGACGCCCTTCACCTGCGTGCCGACGATCTGGTTCTTCCGCGTCTGGGCCGCAGCCCAGTCAAAGGCCCAGTTGCTGGCGGTGACCCCCAAGGCCGCGCCTTCCTGCACCCGCCTCCACAGCGCCGCGGAGTGGATCAGGGCCTTGGAAGGGATGCAACCGCGATTCAGGCAGGTCCCCCCCACCACGTCCTTCTCGACCAGGCACACCGTCGCCCCGAGCTGGGCCGCCCGCAGGGCCGCCACGTATCCACCGGGTCCAGCTCCCAGGACCACCACGTCGTAGGCGCTCATGCGCGTCAAACTCCTCTTCCGCTCCGCTCGGGAGCACCGGCTCCCGGCGTGTGCCGCTCATCGATTGGCTGTCGGCGGTCAGCCCGATTCCTGACCGCGCTGCTCTCGGGGACCTGTCCCTCGCCCTCAGGCTTTGCGCTTGGCGCTTTGCGTCTTCAGGCTGCCGAGAATAGGAAAGCCCCCGACCGGGGGCTTGACGATGTCCGACCAAGGAGAGGGTGACTTCAGGAAGTCGCTTAACCCCATCCCTACGAGAAGTTCCGCCTCCTTCACCGCATGCCGTCCCCTTCCTTCGCGACCTTGCATGGGGAAGGCTACCAAAGGAATCCGGGAGTGTCAATGTGTTCTTGGCCCTGGTGGGAGCAAATGGATGTAGCCTGGGCGGAATTGATGCGGAAAACCTCGGCACGCCGAGGAAGCGAAATACGGGCGAGACCTGAGAGGGCGGCCTGCCAGGCTCCACCCCGCACGCCGGGAGACGGCGTCGGTTGTAGGCATTCCTGGCGAAAGGGGCTCGAGAAGCGCGAGGCCGGGCGTCCGGATGTGCTAAACCTCTCTTCCCAATCCCCTCGGAACAATCACGAAGGAGCGCGGGGAGAGGTCTGTCTCGTTGCTGGGCGTGCGACGGTCGGTCCCCCGGTCCTCAAACTGACGCATCTGGGTCCACTGCCAGCGCCCCCCGTGTCGCCGGTCGAGGACCACCTCCAGGCCATTGTCCTCCGCGAGCTTCTGGGCCAGATACCGCCATAGGTCCGGCTGATCCCGGGCAACAATGATCAGGTATCGTGCCTTGTCCGACGTCGGATTGCTCGTGGCTGGCTTGCCTTCGAGAAGCATGGGCGCCTCCTGGACGGCCATTGATCTTTCCGGAGTCCGCTGAACCGGACAGGGGCGGTTCGCGACCGTACTCATCAATGGCACGTGGGATCCAACGGCTATCTCTCCCCTCCCGGAGAAGCCCCCACACTTCGTGACAAGGCAAGATTTGTTCCCAGCGCTCGGAACCACGCAGGGCCGGATCGATCCGCGCGTGTCCTCTCGCTATTCCAAGGAATTTCAACTCCCGGACTGGAACAATCCTTCCGCAATGGATCCTGACAAGTGCTCGGGAACTGTAACGAAGCCGGACACCCTCGAAGGCCACCGCCGGCGAAGCGCGGCACAGGACCGGTGAAAGGCCTTGTCGAGAAAGGCAGACATACAGTTCGACCTGCGTATAACACTCGTGGACAGCCCTGCAATCCGCCCCAGGAATTCACCGGTGACCAGGAGAGTCTTCGCGTGCAGAACGCATTGTGTTATGAGGGGTTTGAATCGATGAGGAATGGTGTAACGGAAGCGGATACCCTGCCTGCGGTGGCGCAAGTACCCATCTCTCCCGGAGCCTGGCAGGGAGTCCTCAGGATCTCCACGTGCAGGTCGGGGGTGGCGCCGATGCACTTCTCACCCCGCCATGCCCCGATACGTTGAGGAGACCGAAGCGGGCACGGGGGTACGCTCATATGGAGTCCCTTCCGGATGAGACTGCGTCGGCGGCGGTCCGGCGCCGCAAGGGAGTTATCTCGCGCAGGCGAGGAGCGGACAGTCTGACCAGATGGCCTCCATCTCGGCGCGGAGGGCTGCGGCGCAGGCGGCATGGGTCGCGCCCCAGGCGAGTACCGTGCAGATCGGCTGGCCTTTCTCAATCACCTCGCCCGCATGAGGTACGTCCCGCACCCCCCTTTCAATCCATGACTCGGTCTCGCCGAGGGTCACCTGCCCGGGGGCGTACACGATGGCCTTCCCCCAAGAGCCGCCGCGTAAGCTCACCCGTTCTGGCAACCGCCCTTCGCAGGCGGCGAGGTGAAGTCCGAAGGCGGAGAAGCCGCTCGCGCGGTCGAAGAGCTCCATGGATGCGCAGTAGCGGGGGTTCACCTCGAGAAGAACTGGCCGGTTGTCCCGCAGAATGAAGTCGAATCCGTTCAGGCCGCGGAGCCCGAACTCCGCCGTCAAGGCGTCGGCGATGGCCCCCACCTCGGCGAGCGCCGTGGGTGGTCCCAGGAGCGGCAACATATTGCCGCCGTAGGAGAAGCCACGCGGAGCGCGGAGCTGCTCGGTCCAGCCGAGGAGGACGCTCCGCCGGCCGTCGGCCACGAAGGAGGCCGAGGCCGGGGTGCCCTCGATGTATTCTTGGAGGATCTGGCCAGCGGCCAAGGGTTGGCCTCGCCAGAAGCAGACGCTCTGCCCTCCTCCGCCCCGGACCGGCTTGCGGAGCCAGGTGCCCCAGCTCGGCAAGGGCTCGCCGTACGCGATGGTCCGCGGGACGGCGAATCCGACGGCCGCGAGAAACGGGAAGAGCCTCGCCGGGTCTCGCACGCGCCGGAGCGTGTCCGGGGTATTCCCCAGGAGTAACTTGCTCCGAGCGAGCCGCGCCACCGTCGCCGGGTGGTTCTCCAGCCCACCAGAGTAGGCCACGGCGTCGTAGCGGAGGTTGTGCGCCGCCCTCAGGAGCGCAGCGACCGAGTACTTCAATCCCCGCTCCCGGAGCGAGTGGTTCTCGCACAGCCGCTTCTGGTCGAGGTCGCCGAAATAGTCCACGGTGACGATGTCGCACCCGGCGCGGAGGGCCGATTCGGCCACGGCCCGCGTGGTCACCCCGATGATCAGGATTCGCATGGCATCCCGAACTGGCGGCGCAGGGCGCGGCCACCGGTAACATACAGGTGGTCGAAGAGCGTCCCCTGCGCGCCTCGCAACTCCATCGTCTCGACCAGGTCCCGGTGCCGGCCGCCCGCGAGACCGTCGGCTATGAGCGCGGCCCCCTGGGCGGCCTCCTTGCAGGTGGCGGCAAATCCGCCGACGCGCCGAACGGGAATCCGGGCTCCGAGAAGCGCCGCCAGGGTGTCGACGACGGCGGGCACCCGGCTCAGCCGGCCCGACAGCAGCACCTCCCGCGGCTCCGGCAGGCTGACGCGCAAGGACGCGATCATTTTCTGAATGCACTCCAGGAAGGCGTCCCACGCCTTCCTCGCGCGGGAGTCCTCCACGGCCCGCGCCGCCAGTAATTCCGGGGGCAGGCCGGGGTCTCCTGCAATGAACGCCGCACCCCCTGTGAACAGCGCGGACTTGTTCACATGTCCCAGGGCGTAAGCCACCTCTCCGTCCAGCGTGCCGAGGGCGCGGTAGCCCAGGCCGCCGCCAGCTCCCCCGATCCCGTCCACGATCCGCCCGCCATCCACCGCCAGGGCCGCCGTGAAGGCACCTCCCAGCTCGACAAGGATGAAGCTCGTCTCACCGGCCTGGAGGCCAAATCGCCTGGCCTGATCCCAGATGCCGAGGGCCGCCACGCAGAGCTTATCCGCCGTGCCCATGTCGATGCGGTTGACCTTGCGGTGCGCCGGGACCGTCGGCAGGTGAATGACGCCGGGGAGCACCACGGCAGGCAGGCGGCGCTCCCGCATCAGCCCCAGCATGGCCCGCAGTCCACCTACCAACTCGGGCTGGCCGCGGTCCTCCTCTCGAACGAGGAGGAGGAGGTCGAGCTCCGCGTCGCCGACCTCGGCCACCGGAGTGAGCGGCAGGCCGTATCCCGAGGGTGCGGCGATGAGATCGAGGGGCAGGGCGGAGGTGAGGCGGTCCACCAGCGCCGACGGATCGCGGGCGGCCCCGTCGGCCGGGATGGAGGCTTCCAGGAAGACGCGGCCGTCTTCCAGGCCGCACAGGTCAAAGCTCAGCGTGCCGGGATCGGCACCGATGACGCGGGTCATGCTGAGGCCATGTCAATTCTGCCTCTGCGCGCTCTGCGATCTCTGCGTGAGATTTCGGGATCACTTCCTGGGCAGGCGCCGCGTGCCCTCCAGCCTCACCCGGCCGTGGCGGGACTCCTCGGCCTCCGGCGTGAGATAGCCCCAGTGGAGTGGCTGCTCCTGGACGTAGGTCTTCCCCAGGAGGAGGGCCAGCTTGGCCTTCGTCAGCTCCCTGCCCAGGTAGAAGGCGTGAGACGGGTCCTCGACCTTGAGCTGCTCGAAGATGGCCTGGATGTCCGTGCCGCTGATGAACAGCTTGTGGTTGAACACGTGGATGGCATCCCGGCTCGTGTAGATCCGGAAGTGAGGGTCCGTGATGGCCGCCTGGAGCGCCCGCAGCTCCGCCTCGGTGGAGTACCGTGGACGGGCGTCCTTCACCGTCAGCAGCCGGCCGTCGATATGCTTGGGGGTCACCCCGCGCCGGCGGGCCGCGTGCATCAGTCGACGCGCCACGTCCACCTCGCGCACGGCGCCTCGCGCCCACGGGATCACCTCGGTGGTCAGGACGTGGCGGATCCCCAGCTCCTGACAGAATCCCACCAACAGCGCGTTCACGCCAGTCGTGTCCGCGTCGGTCAGCTCGGTGATGTTGCCGATCCCCATCAGCATCTCGGCCTCCGGGTATCGGGCCCGCACCTGGACGTACCGGTCCAGCCCCGCGGCGAATCCCATGGTGATGGGCTCGAGGATGGGGTCCACGATGTAGGGCCGGCCGACCCGCTTCACGTGGGCGATGGTGTGGTCAAGGGTGTCGAGGCCCTGGCCGAAGTCGGGGATGACGACGACGGCGCAGTGCAGGGCCTCGGCGATCTCCCGGTTGGACCCGTTCAGGCTCAGCACGTAGTCCACGCCGGCCCGATCCGCGGCCAGGATCTCCGCCGGGTCGAAGGTGTCGATGCTGACCGTGAACCCCCGGGCCTTGAGCAGGCAGATCACCTCGGCCGCGTCGTCGAACTTCCTATCGAGGGAGCAGCCCAGGTCGATGACGTCCGCGCCGCTGTCGCGGAAATACTCCGCCAGGCGCAGCACTTCCTCCCGCGGCAGATAGGGGACATTGTTGATCTCGGCGAAGATGCGGATGTCGTAGGCGCCGTACTCCTGGCGGAGGGCCGCCTGGCCAAAGAATTCGGGCAGGTCGCGCAGGTCGGTCGGTCCCTTCTCCGCCGGGACGCCGAAGCGGTCCTGGATGACGCGGATGTCCCCTTCGCACAGGCCGGGGATCAGGATGCGGTCGAACCCCTCGGCCGACGGCAAGTGCTTGGAGATCCACGACGTGGTCATGAGGGAGGCCACGCTGATGCCAAGCACGGCCACGTCGTACACGAAATCCGCCGTCATGGCCCCTAGCGTCGCCTGCAGCGCGGGCGCGGCGAGCTTGCCGGTCACGCAGAGCACTCGGGGCATCGTCGTTGCCAGCCGGACGGCTCAGGCCGGCTTCTCGGGGCTGCCGCCGCGCACCCACTTGTTGGGGGTCCCCTCCATGATCGAGCCTGCCGCCGGCCGCCACATCACCGCTTCCTCGATCTTCTTCGCCAGCGCGAAGTCCCGCTCGGTGACCCCGCCGGAGGAGTGGGTGCGGAGCTTCACCCACACCTTGCCCCAGCTCACCTCCAGATCCGGGTGATGCCAGGCTGCCTCGGCAACGAAACCGATGGCGTTGACCAGCGCCAGGGTGGTCAGCCACCCATCGGTGTTGTACTTCCGGCGGATCCAGCGGCCCTCGTGCCACCAGTCGGGCAGTTCCTCTTTCAGCCGCCTTTCGATCACATCGTCGGAGAGCAGGGGCAACTTCCTCTCCTCAGCCATCGCTTGCCTCCTTCCTTAAAGCGTAAAACGCAATTACGTTTCACGTTTTGCCTGTGATGAGGAACCTGGCGACATGCCGGCTCAAGTTCGTTTGGATCGAGTTCAGCCCATCACGACGCCGCCGCCGACGAGAATGGTCTCGCCGGTGATGAACGCCGATCCGGGCGAGACCAGGAACACGACCGCAGCGGCCACGTCTTCCGGGGTCCCCCAGCGGCCGAGGGGCGTGGCGCGGCCCACCGCCTGTTGCGTGGCCGCATCCACCCCCTCACCCCACTTCGTCTTGATCCATCCGGGAGCCACCACGTTGACGCGTACGTGGGGCGCGAACTCCCGCGCCAGGCACCGGCTCATCGCCACCACGCCCCCCTTCGCCGCAGCGTAGATTGCGGCCGTGGGGTTGCCCATCCCTTGGAGGACGTGGTCCCAGGACATGTTCACGATCACCCCGTCCCCCTGGCGCAGCATCGCCGCCCCGGCCGCCCGCGAGCAGATCCACGTCCCCTTCAGGTCCACCGCCATGACCAGATCCCACTTCTCGTCGTCGGTCCACCCAGCCGCCTCACCCGTCAGGACGTCCGCACCCGCGTTGTTCACCCAGGCATCGATCCGTCCGAAGGCCGCCACGGCGTCCCCCACCAGCCGTCCCACCTCCCCGCGACAGGAGACATCGGCCTGCGCCGAGATGGCGCGACGCCCCAACCCGACGATCTCTCCAACCACCTGCTCGGCACCAGCCTGTGACCGTCCATAGTTGACGACGACATCCGCGCCCGCCCTGGCCAGCGCCAGGGCGATCCCTCTCCCGATGCCACTGCTGGCACCCGTGACCACCGCCACCTTCCCGTCGAGTCCTCCCACCGCACCCTCCGCTTGGACGAATCCTCTCGCTCGTACACCCAGGTGCCCGTTCGGACGGAGCGCGGGAGGCTTGTATCCCGTGGCATGCCCCCCTATACTCTGCGCCGATGCGACTCCTCATCAGCGTGATGGACGCCGCCGAGGCGGTGGAGGCCGCGGGCGCCGGCGCCCACATCATTGATGTGAAAGATCCCGCGATGGGCGCCCTCGGCGCGGCCGCGCCGCAATCGGTCCGCGAGGTGCGGAAGACCATCCTGCCGGAGCTACCGGTGAGCGCCGCCCTGGGGGATGGACCCTTCCAGGCTGACGCGGCGGCGGCCGCCGCGAGCGCGCTCACCGACGCCGGGGCAGATTTCGTCAAGCTGGGCCTGCGCGACACCTCCTCTGACGGTGCCCTCGCCTTGCTCCGCCACGTCGCCGCCGGTCTCCCCGAGACGGTCCACCTGATCGCCGTCGGCTTCGCAGATTTCCATCGAGTCAGGTCGCTCCATCCGCTTGAACTCCCGGCGCTGGCCGAAGCCGCCGGGGCCCACGGGTGCCTGATCGACACCGCGGTCAAGGACGGCCGCGGCCTCCTCCACTGGTTGGATAAGGCTGCCCTTCACTCATATGTCGCCCAGTGCCGGTCGCGCCGCCTGATCTCTGCCCTGGCCGGCTCGCTCATGCCTGCGGACCTGCCGCTGCTGGCCCACATGGGGCTGGACATCCTCGGAGTGCGGGGCGCCGCGTGCACGGGGGCCGATCGCGTCCGCGGCCGCGTGAGCAGGGAGCGCGTGGCCGCACTCCTCCGCGCCCTCCCCGGGCGCTAGATCACCTGGGTGCCGCGGGTCCTCCCCGTTTCCATCAGGCTCATCAGCCGCTTCGGGCGGGCGCCATTGAGGATCCAGCAGGGCATGTCCCTGCCGAGGGCGCGGGGAAAGTAGGCGTCCACGACACCCCGGAGCCGCCCACGGTCGACCCGCACCTGCAGCCGAGGCTCCCCCCTTCCCCTTGGGTCACGCTCGAACAGACCGTCCACATCCTTCAGCAGGATCAGGAGTCTGGCCCGAAGCTCCCGCGCCACCCAGGCTGCGATGGAATCGGACGTCACTTCCCAGGAATGCGGCAGTGGATCCGCGCGCCGCAGCCAGCACGAGGCGGTCAGCACATTCACGCGGCCCGTGGCGATCTCGCCCCGCCCCCGCACCAGGGCGGCCTCGCAGCTGAGGTCCGCCAGCAGGTACGCGTACTGGTCCATGCCCAAGATGGCCATCCAGTGGGCGGCCGAGTCGCCCAGCCCGAAGCGCCGGTCCGCATCGCGAACCTGGTCGGCGAACCCCCCGCCCCCCGCCACGACGACCAGCGCGCGGGTCGCGGCCAGGCTCTCGATGGTGGCCATGAGGCGCCGCAGCACCGCCGGCCGGCGGCCCAGGCTCCCGCCGACCTTGATCACCGCGTCCGGATGTCGCACGTGGGCGGGTCCTCGCTCATCCCGTGGAGGCCAGCAGCAGCCAGGCCACCGCCACCGCGGGCGCGGCGATGCCTACGTCTACCCCGAGCAGGCTTGACAGATCCCGCGAGGTGAGTCCGCACCGCTGCGCGGCGCCGCGAGCCAGGAATGCACCCTGCCCCGTCACCACAGCCTCGGGCGGGGATGGGAACCCGGCCGCCACGACCGAGATGGCGGACGCGATCTGCGAAAGCTGCGCCTCGGCGACCGCGCGGGCGATCCGCTCGATCTCCTGCTGACCGAGCATCTCCCCGTCGGCGCACACGACCCGGGCCAGCCGCTCGGCGGCGAAGGCCGGCGTGGCCGGGCGGCCGTCAGGCGTCGGGCAGGTGTAGTCCTCCGAATCGAGGCTCCCCAGCAGGAGGTGCGCGTCCCCGCTGACCGCAAAGTACTCGGCCGCCACCGGGCACTCGCCACCCCAGAGCGGCACGCGGGAGACAATCGCCGCAACGTTGGTGCGCACGGCCCCCGTGTAGACCAGCTCCCCGTGGAGCAGCCGCTCCGGATCGGTGCGTCCACGGGCCGCCACCCGCCCGGCATGGATGGGAATCACGTCGGTGGTGGTGCTCCCCACGTCCACCAGGATCGCCTCGGACAGGTGGCGGGTCACCACGAGAGCGGTGGCCGCCCAGTTGGATGCCGCCACCTCCAGCGGGCGGGCGCGCGCCGTCGCCGCGTCCACGAAGCCGCCGCCCGTCGTGAAGACCGCGAGGCTGCCCGGCGTCACGCCGTCCATGGCATCCAGCACGAAGTCCACGCCCTCCCGCTTGGACCGGAAGGCATCAGACAGCTCCGCCGTCATGGTCACCGCCGTGGCCTCGCCGGGCGGCAGGTCGGAAGCGACGGAGCGCAGCGCCTCAGGCAGCGACTCCTTCCCCCGCCAGATCTCGAAGGGGCGGCTCGCCGTCTGCACCAAGCGCCCTCCATTCCGCCGGCTCACGTACGCCGCCTTGATATTGGCCCCTCCCACATCCCACCCGATCACGCTCATCATGCGGCGCCTCTGGCGACAAGCGGCCCCATCACGACATGGCCGTCGGCGCGAAACCGCGCCCGCGCCACACACCTCGCCTGTCGTGGCAATCTCCCCTGCGAGGCCCCCAGCAGGATACCCGCCAGGTTGTGGTCCAGCGCGCGCCGGAGGCCGACATAGGCCGTGGTCAGGCGCGGGTTGATCTCGATGATGGTGGCGTCGGTCCCAAGCACCAGGTCCACCCCCACGTAGCCGCGGAGTCCAGGCACGGCGCGGCAGGCGCGGACCGCCACGTCCATGGCTCTCTCCCGCAGCGGGTGCTCCAGGGGAACGATGCCGCCCAGGTACGCGAAGCCTCTCCCCTCGGCGATGGTCTGACCGTTCAGGCTCAGCGGCACCGCCCGGTGCCCGTCGCAGGCAAGGGAGACGCTCGCGGGCCGGCCCAGGATGAGGGGTTGCGCGATGAGGGGCGACCCCGCCGATTCCGCCTCGGCCTCGCGCCAGGCCTCCCTCAGCTTCGCGGCCGCCGTGACCGTCCGCAGGCCGACGCAGCCCACGCCATCCCGAGGCTTCAGCACCAGGGGGAATCCCAGCCGGGCCGCTTCCTCGGGTGTCTTCGCTTCTGCGGTCGGCACGACGGGCAGTCTGGCCGCGGCCAGGCGCTCCACGGTGGCCAGCTTGTCGGCCGCCACACGGACCGCGACGCTTCCGCAGCCGAGATTCAGGACGCCGGCCGCCTCCACTCGCTCCGTCAGCCCCGCCAGGACCCCCCCGGTCTCGGGAGCCACCACCAGCGCGGCGTCGCAGGCGGCAAGACAGGCATCGACCGTCTTGTCGAAGCATCCCGGCTGCACCGTGTGCACCAGGCTCGACGGCAGACTGCCCTCTAGCCGGATATCCCGGGTCGTGATAACCTGGTGCCCGTCCAGCGCCGAGAAATCGGAAACCGCTGCTCGCAACATGGCCGCGCCCTCCCGAAACATCGTCGGGGGCAGGGCGCGACCTGCCAGGCCTCCACCCGCCACGTACTCAAGGATCAGGATGCGCATAATCCCCGTGCTCGATCTCCAGGGCGGCGTCGCAGTCCACGCTGTGCGTGGCGAGCGAGAAGACTATGCCCCGGTGCGAAGCGTGCTCGCCGGCTCCGCCGAGCCGGTCGCGCTCGCCCGAGCCTTCAGGACGGCGCTCGGCTGTCGCGAGTGCTATGTCGCCGACCTGGACGCCATCGCCGGTCGCGGCGACCACGGGACGACGATCCGCGCCATCGCCGAACTCGGCATGGTCGTGTGGCTGGATGCCGGGAACGCGACCCCCCGGGAGGCCGAGCGGGCCCTCGGACAGGGCGCCGGGAGGGTGATCGTCGGATCGGAGACGTTGCGCCACCCGGACGATCTCCCGGGCATCGTCGCCGCAGTGGCGAGTGCCACGACTCCGCACGCACCGGACTGCGTCCTCAGTCTCGACCTACGCCAGGGCCGGCTTCTCGGCGGCTCGCCGGCCGTCCGGCAGCTCTCACCGCTTCGCCTGGCAGAGCTGGCGTGGGAGGCCGGCATCCGCGCCTTCATCGTTCTCGACCTGGCCCGGGTCGGCGCAGGTGGAGGTGTGGACACACAGATGGCACACCGCCTCAGGCAGGGGCTGCCCGCTGCCGAGATCATCGTGGGTGGCGGCCTGCGGGATGAGGCCGACCTCGCCGAGATGACGCGCCAAGGCTTCGATGGCGTCCTGGTAGCCACCGCGCTCCACACCGGGGCCATCCGAGTCAAATGACAAATGACAAAATCCCAATGACCAATGGTCGGCGCACCCAGCCGGGACGGAGCGCCCGATCCCCTCGGCTGGGTCCCCGGCGCACCGGCGACTGACCTGACGGGACACCCCTCCGCCATATGCCATTGGTCATTGGTCATTGGGACCTGGTCATTCCTTCCGGAGCTGCGCCTCGAGCCAGGCGGCCATGGGCGTCGTACCGGACGAGGGCTCGCCCCGCAGCTCGGCTCGGATCTCCCCAAGCATCCCACCCCGCTCGGCGAACACGTCGTGCTTGTG
>DATIFO010000082.1:0-17865 GCA_035455275.1 Methylomirabilis sp. (SeqCode)
AAAAAACCCATTCCTTGCTCTCAGAATACCAGCCCCCGGCACTGAGGTGGTGGCACACAGGTGGCACTGACGTTATGGCATCTGGCCAATAAGCGGTTAGCCGGCGGGCCCCGGCAGCAGCGGCCCCCAGCCGGGGACATGGGCCCGCCGGGTAAACGCTGTCGAACTGAGCCGCTGGGCTACCAGGTATGGGGATTGTATCCGAACCCGGGGGCGGAGGGAAGGGGCTTCCGAGGATAAAGCGCAGCGGCCCCTGCGGGAACCGGGGGTGGACCGAGAGCCAGGGCAGGCCGGAGGAGGCTTCGGAGGGTCGGCAAAGGCCCAGGGGGACAGAGGGCGGCGTCCCTCCGCACGCGGCAGGGCCCGGACAGCCTGGAAGGGCGGCACCCCGCGGGCGGGCTCATGAGGTGTCCAGGACCGGGGCCGGGAGGTGGCCCGGGCGGAAGACCGCCACGGGGCGCAGGCGCCCTACGCGGCACACCGGGCACCGCGTGATGTCCACGCCCGTCACGCGCAACCTGAGGGTGGCCACGGGCTCGGGGCCGACGGGCCCCGGCGGGGGCCCCGCCGCGAGGAGGACCCGACACCGCGCCAGCTTGGCCGTGCGCCCCCGGTTGGCGAGGAAGCCGAAGTGGTGGAATCGAGCAATGATCTGCCTTCCAAGGGGCGGAGGGGTGTGCTAGGCTCTCACCAGCCTATCGTGGTCCCCGTCTGCCCTGTCCGTCGGGCTGTTCTTTAGCCCCGGGTGTCGGCAATATCGACCACCTCCCCTTGGCGGGAGCGAGGTGACCCACATGGATGGCCCTCACGACGGCAAGGACAAGCGGGTTGAGATCGCGATCCACCACTGGGCGCCGCGCTTCGTCTCGAGCGGCGTTCCGCTCACTGACTTCCAGGAGGTGACGGCAGGCATCTCGCGGTGGGAGGAGTGGTGCGCGGCGTGGAGGGCGCGGGGTGAGATCCTCGAGGGACTGGGCCGCAAGGCGCTCGCCGAGGGGTACAGGCTCTCGGCGGGCGAGCACCTGACCCGCGCCGCGCTCTGCTACCACTTCGGCAAGTTCATGTTCGTGCACGACGTGGAGCAGATGAAACGCGCCCATCGCAAGGTGATCGAGTGCCGGGGTCTGGCGTTGCCGCACCTCCCGTGTCCGGGGGAGCGCGTCGAGATCCCCTACCAGGGCACGCGCCTCGCCGGCATCCTGAGGAAGCCGGCCGACGGAGACCGATGGCCGGTGGTGGTGATGTGCGTGGGTCTGGATTCGACGAAGGAAGAGCTGGACGTCTACGAGACGACGTTCCTTGCGCGAGGGATGGCCACGCTGTCGTTCGACGGTCCCGGCCAGGGCGAGGCCGAGTACGACATTCCGATCCGCGGCGATTACGAGGTGGCCGTGACCGCGGTCGTGGACTTCATCCAGACGCGCGCCGAGCTTGAGGCCGGGCGCATCGGAATATGGGGCGTCTCCCTCGGCGGCTACTACTCGGCGCGGGCGGCGGCCTTCGAGAAGCGGCTCACAGCGTGCATCTCGCTCTCCGGACCCTACAACTGGGTGGAGACATTCGACGGACGCAACGAGCTCTCGCGGGAAGCCTTCCGCGTCCGCTCCCACAGCCGGACCATGGAAGAGGCTCGCGAGAAGGCGAAGACGCTCTCGCTCGAGGGGGTGGCGAAGAACATCACCTGCCCGAGCTTCGTCGTCGCCGGAGAATTGGACACACTCACGCCGCCCCACAATGCGAAGCGCATCGCGTCGGAGGTTTCAGGGCGGTGCGAGCTGCTGATCGTGCCGGGCGGCAACCATGTGGCCAACAACCGGCGCTACATGTTCCAGACGCAGGCCGCGGACTGGATGGCGCAGCAACTGGGTGTGCCCAGGCGCTAGCTCCCGAACTTGATGTACTTCATCATCTCGCGCTGGACCTCGGGGGACTGCTCCAGGAGGCTGCTGAAGCTCTTCAGGACGTCCTCGGGGGAGATGTAGCCGAAGTCGACCTTGGCCCGCTTCGCCTCCTCCAGAAGCTCGGTGTCCTTCACCGCCATGGCGAAGGCCTCCCGCAACACCCTCAGGCGGTCCGCCGGGGTCCCCGGCGGCGCCGCGAAGGCCCGCCCGATCGCCAGCGGCGCGGCCCGGATTCCCATGATGGCCTTGCCGACGGGGCTCGTCGCCAGCTCCTCGTCCACCGGCAACTGCTCGTACCCGCGGACAGGGACGCGGCCGCGAACGATCGGACGCACCGCGCCACGATCCGCCGCCAGCTTGATGGTGGTCGCGAAGGCCGCCCAGAGATCCACTTCCTTGCGCTCGACGGCCAGCAGGACGTCGGCGTTGGCGGGATAGCCTGAGACGAACTTGAGCTTGACTCCCGCGAACTCGCTGAGCAGCAGGGGAAAGTCGTGGGAGTTCGACCCCGGTCCCGTCGTGCCGACCACCAGCTCCGTCTGCGCCTTCTTCATGTCGTCCCAGGTCTTGTAGGGGAGATCCGCACGAATCGCCAGCATTACCCCGTCGGCGCCGGCCGAGCCGAGCCATTCGAACTTCCGGACATCGAAGCGCACGGCGTCAACCTTGGTGAGCTGCGCGATGCCGATGTTGGGGTTGGCGGCCAGGAGCGTCAAGCCGTCCGGCTTGGCCACGTTGTAGACATTGTTGGTGGCAACCAGGTGCGCCGCACCCGGCATGTTCTGGAGGATGACGGCGGGATTGCCCGGTATGTGTCTTCCAAGGTGGCGGGTCAGGATGCGAGCCGCGACGTCGAGGCTCCCGCCCGAGGCGCCGATCACAACGGTGATCGTCTTTCCCTGGTAGAAGGGCGTCTGCGCCGGCGCCAGTCCGGGACGGGTCAGGAGCATCGCCAGCGAGGCCAGGGCACCGAGTATCAGCATTCGTCGCATGGGCCTCCTCCTGGTTCTTGCGCGCGAGCGCAAGAACCAATTATGTGTCAGAACCCGAGCCAGGTCTGGATCCGCCCCGCTTCGAAGGGAAGCTGCAGCACGCGCTCGAACAGGCCGTGAAAGAATCCCCACGCCCCGGCCGTCAGCCCCAGCTTGAGTCGCCAGCTCAGGTCACGCTGAGGCGCCAGGTAGGCAAGGACGAACACCGGGACGGTCAGCGGAAAGCCAATCAGGAAGACGAGGAGGATGAACCCGGCGGTCCAGGAAAACATCGCAACCGTCCGGCGCCGTGCAATCTCCGGCGGCACGTCGGCGGACAGCTCCAGGTCGAGCGTCGGACCGCCGGACCCCTCGGACTCCCCGCGGACATCCGTGATCAGTTGCGCCGTCGCCAGCAGGAGGAGCGGGATGCCTGTGGCGAGGGGGAAGAGCGCCGCCTTGACCGGCCACTGGCGGGCCGCCAGGACGGCGCACCCCGCCAGGGCCATGACGCAGAGGCTGAAGAGCACCCGGCCGTTAACGCGCATCTGCCGTGCTCCCGGCACCGCGCCATCGCTCCTGGATGAACGGCCAGGCGATGACGCAGGCGACGAGCAAGATCAAGCAGACGACCAGCGGGCGGCCCAGCCATGCCAGGCCATAGCGGGAGACGGAGATGAAGAGATAGGTCTCGGCGACCTTCCCCAGCACGAACCCGAGGACCAGCGGCGCGCGCGGCCAGCCGAACCGCACCATGAAATAACTCGCGGTGCCGAAGAGGAACGTGACCAGCAGATCGGCGATCTGGCGGTTGGTGGCGTAGCTTCCGACGAAGATCAGCAGGAGGACGAAGGGAATGATCACGCCGCCCTTGATATGGGTGAGCCTGGCGAGGTGATTCAGGACGCCCAGGCACAGGATGACCGTGATGATGTTGGCGATCACCAGGGTCCACACCATGGAGAAGGTGACGCTGAGATGCTTGGTCAGCATGTCGGGGCCGGGGAGGAGCCCCATGATCATGAAGCCCCCGAGGAGAATCGCCATGGCCCCGCTCGCCGGCACGCCGAAGGCGATGGTGGGGATGAGCTCCCCCCCCTCCTTCGAGTTGTTTGCCGATCCCGGGCCCAGGACTCCACGGATGTCTCCCTTGCCGAACCGCTCCCGGTCCTTGACGTCCTTGCCGCTCTGCACCGCATGGGCGTAGGCCATCCACTGGGCCACGCCACCGCCGGCACCGGGGAGGATGCCGACAAACACGCCGATGGCGGAGCAGCGCATGACCAGCCAGAAATGACGGAAGGTGTCCTTGATGCCCTCCAGCACGCCGGCCTGCAGCCGCCCCGCCGGGCTCGGGCCCGCGATGGCGGTGCCGCGGACCGCCAGGTCCACGATCTCCGGGATCGCGAAGATGCCCACCAGGACCGGGATCAGATCGAGGCCGTCCCAGAGGTACGTGAGCCCGAAGTCGAAGCGCAGCAGGCCGGACTGGTGCTCCTGTCCGATGGTGGACAGGAGGAGTCCCAGGCACCCCATGGCGAATCCCCGAACCTGGCTCTGCAGGCCCAGTCCGCTGAGAGACGTGATGCAGGCGATCCCTGTGAGGGTGACCATGAACAGCTCCGGCGAGCCGAAGCTGAGCACCAGCGGCCGCACGATGGGAACCGAGATCGCCAGGAACACGGCCCCGACCACCGCCCCGAGGAGCGAGCTCATGAGGGCCGCACCCAGGGCACGCCCCGCCTCGCCCCGCTTCGCCATGGGGTGGCCGTCCACCACGGTGGCGGCGGACAATCCCTCCCCGGGCACGCCGAAGAGGATCGAGGTGATATCTCCGGTGGTGGCGGCGACGGAGTGCATCCCGAGGAGAAAGGCCAGCGCCTCCGCGGGGCTCATCTTGTAGATGAAGGGAAGCATCAGGGCCAGCGTGGCGGGGCCCCCGATGCCGGGGAGGAGGCCGACGAAGAAGCCGATGGTCATGCCGACCATCATCAGGCTGAAGGCCTTCCACTGGAGGACCAGGATCAGGCCGTCGATCAGCGCACCGAGCATCGTCGGTCTCCCAACCCGAGGGCGCGTCTGGGTTCTGTGACCTCAGAGGCCGGACAGCGCCCGGTCGTAGAACGAGAGGTCGAAGTACCGCTCTGCCGGAGGCGGCGTCCCGCCCCACTGGCCCTCGATCTCTGCCCGGAGCTTCAGCGCGTTCCTGAAGCCCTCGGCATCGAACCGGGCGTCCCTGGCAAGGCCTCCCGCCGGGTCCGCGACTGCCACGTAGGCTTTCGCCGCCACGTCAGGGCTCAGTTTCAGCCGGTCCGCCACCAGGGCCACCGCTTCAGCCTTGTTGGCGGGCGCCAACGCCCACCGCAGGCCCTCCACGTGCGCCTGGATGTACCGGACCAGCGTCTCGGCGTTCGCCTGGGCCCACGGTCGCATGACGAACATCCCGGGCCCCTGGTACGGCCCGACCACCTGCACCGCGAGACCCATGTTCCGGAGACCCTCCATCTCCGCGATCACCGAGAACGGAGGATTCAGCATCGTGGCGGCGTAGCTCTTCTCCTTTCGCATGGCCTCGAGGCGGAGGCTGGTTCCGCCGATCGGCTTCACGGTGTAGTCCCCCCGACCGAGGCCATTCTTGCGCAGCATCTTGTAGAGGAGGAGCGCATAGGCCGTGTTGGGCGCATCCACGATGACAGTCTTGCCTCGCAGGTCGGCATAGGATCGGATCTCGGGCTGGACGAAGAGGTTGTTCATCCCGCTGTCGCCACCCATGACGATGACGGCGTCGGCCTTCGCCAGCTCCACCATGGCGACGGCGTTATCCACGGCGGCGTGCGCGATCTGGAAGGCTCCCTTCGCCAGCCCTTCGCGCTGCTCCTGGGAATTGGCGGTGAACTGAACCTGAACCTCGAGCCCTCGCCGGGCGAAGAAGCCCTTGGCCTGCGCAGCGAAGAGCGCCAGGTTGCTGAAGCCGGGGAATACATTCACGCGGAGCTGGGTGGCTGCGGGCTCTCCCGCGGCCGCGAGGCCCGGTAGCGCCGCGGCCGCCACCAGTCCCACGAGTGCCCACGCCGATCTTGAGGCTCGTAACCGCATGGGTCCCCCCCTCTCTGCCCAGCTCATCGCAACTCAAGCGGGGCCAAGCAGACGCTCCGGAAATTGGAAACGCTCGCTCAGGATTGGTGTCGGAGGAAGTGTTGGGTTGGCTCCTAGCTTACCCAGGCAAGCCCGAGGACGTCAAGAAGGACCGGATTTGTCCTTGACGCCTGATCCCCACCGGTGTAGCGTCCTTCCCATCCCACCAATCGGCAACGTTTCCAGTTTACCAACTCTATACGGAGCTTTCGGGTTCAGAACTGGCCACCCGGTGCGTGCGAGCGGTCCGCCAACCTGGCGAACGTCGGACCCTCCGGGCTGATGCGGCTGCATTCTGGGCGACGGAGTGAGCGGGCCTCCGTAGGTTGGGAGCCGCGAAAGGGGGCGTTCGTGGCACAGCTCGGCTTCGTCGGCCTGGGAGTGATGGGGGGTCGCATGGTCCACCGGCTGCTCAAGGCCGGGCACGCCGTCACGGGGCATAACCGCACGCGCTCGAAGGCGCAGTGGCTGCTGGACGCCGGCATGCGCTGGGGCGAGACGCCGCGCGCCGTCGCCCAGGCGGCCGACATCACCCTCACGATGGTGACCGACACGGCGGCGTTGCGGGCGATCACCGCAGGTCCCGAGGGAGTCCTGGCCGGGCTGGGACCGGACAAGATCTACGTGGACATGAGCACCGTGAGTCCCTCCGCCAGCCGCGAGCTGGCCGCGCAGGTCGCGGAGCGCGGGGCCCGGATGCTGGACGCCCCCGTTTCCGGGAGCGTGATCACGCTGGAGGAGGGCCGGCTGTCCATCATGGTGGGCGGCGAGCGGGTGGCGTTCGAGGCCGTCCGGCCGGTCCTGCAGGACATCGGGCCGAAGGTCACCCACGTGGGGGGGAACGGGCTGGCCGTCTCCATGAAGATCGCCACCAACCTCAGTCTGGCCGTGCAGATGCTCGCCTTCAGCGAAGGCGTCCTCGTGGCGGAGCGAAGCGGCATCGCCCGCGAGACCGCCGTCGAGGTGCTGCTGAACAGCGTGATCGCCTCGCCCATGGTAAAGTACCGCGGCCCCTTCGTCCTGAAGATGCCGGAGGAGGCCTGGTTCGACGTGAACATGATGCAAAAGGATCTGCTGCTCGCGCTGGAGCTCGGCCGGCAACTGGATGTGCCGCTGCCCACGACCTCGGTGACCAACCAGTTCCTGACGGCCGCACGGGGCATGGGGCTGGCCAGTCAGGATTTCGCCGTCGTGTTCGAGGTGCTGGCTCGGATGTCGGGGCTGAACAAGTAAGGCAAGCTTTCAGCTTTCAGCCCAACCAGCTCGTTGTCTCAAGCTGACCACTGACCGCTGATGGCTGACTGCTGATCAAGGGAGGGCGAGGATGGGACTCAAGACCTACGGCCTGATGGCGGTGGACTGGGAAGAGCGGGTGAACTTCGAGCGCTTGCGCACCGAGCGTCTGGCGCGGGTGAAGCGCCTGCTGGAGGTGTCGGACATGGGGGCGCTCCTGTGCTTCGACATGACCAACGTCCGCTACATCACGGCCACCCACATCGGCACCTGGGCCATGGACAAGATGGTCCGCTTCAGCTTCCTGCCTCGGGGTGGAGAGCCGATCCTGTGGGACTTCGGCTCCGCGGCCCGGCATCATCAGCTCTACTGCCCGTGGCTGGGCGAGCGCTCGCGGGCGGGCATCTCGCTCCTGCGCGGCGCGCTGGCGCCCGAGGTGGGGCAGGCGGAGGACGTGGCGCGGAAGATCCGGATCGCCCTGGAGGAGCGCGGACTCCTCGGCGAGCCGGTGGGGGTGGATGTGGTCGAGCTGCCGGTGCTGTTTGCGCTGCAGCAGGCGGGGATCCGGGTGGTGGACGGCCAGCAGCTCATGCAGGAGGTGCGCAAGATCAAGACCCAGGACGAGATCACGCTGCTCACCTCGGCGTGCATGATGGTGGACGCGGCCTACGAGGAGCTGTACCGCACCATGCGGCCGGGCATGCGCGAGAATGAATGCGTGGCGCTGGTGAACAAGGTGCTGTACGACCTCGGCTCCGAATTCGTGGAGGGGGTCAACGCCATCTCCGGCGAGCGGTGCAATCCCCACCCGCACGTCTACACGGACCGGGTCCTGCGTCCCGGGGATCCGGCCTACTTCGACATCCTGCACAGCTACAACGGGTACCGCACCTGTTACTACCGGACGCTGGCGGTGGGCAGTGCCTCTCCGGCCATGGTGGACGCGTACAGGCGATGCCGGGACTATCTGGACGCGGCCATCAGCGTGATCAAGCCGGGTGTCACCACGGCCGACGTGGTGAGGCTGTGGCCGAGAGCCCAGGAGTTCGGCTTCCCGAACGAGGAGGCGGCCTTCGCGCTGCAGTACGGGCACGGGGTCGGCCTCGCCATCTGGGAGAAGCCCATCTTCAGCCGTCTGGTCTCCCTCAAGCATCCCGAGGTCATCGAGGAGAACATGGTCTTCGCGCTGGAGACCTTCTGGCCGGCCTCCGACGGCTGGTCCGCCGCGCGGATCGAGGAGCAGCTCGTGGTCACGAAGACGGGTTGCGAGATCATCACGCGGTTCCCGGCGGAGCAACTCATGGTCGCCGGGCATCGGTATTACACCGCGACCGGTTTTCTGCCGACGACGCGCGAGACGCAATCCCACTTGAACCGGCCTCCGGCGGAATCCCCCCAGCTTCTCTGACTCCCTCTCCCGCGGCGGGGGGGGCTGGGGGTGGAACCGAGCCGGGCATGCGCTATGCGCCATGCACAACAAGGACGAACGGCCTCGCCGGGGAGAGGCTGAACGCGTCCAACCGAGAGTCGGCGGGCGGGGAGGGGGCTACCATGGTGCGAGGTTCCGGTCGGCGATGGCGGGTCGCAGGGGCGACAATGGCGGCGCTCGTCGGCTGCTTGTTGTTTGTTGGCACAGCCGAGGCCCAGAGAATTGAGCGCATCACCTTTGTAGGAGGTCCCCCGGCGGGCGTCTTCGGCATCTTCGCGACGGGCATCGGAACGTACCTCTCGAAGCACGTTTCTGGCCTGGACGTGTCGGTGACGGCGACCGGCGGCTCCATCGAGAACATCCGCCGGGTCAACGGAGGGGAGGCCGAGATGGGTCTCTCCTTTGCCTCCGATGTGCATGAGGCCTACCATGGGTTGGAGCAGTTCAAGGGCAAGCCGCTGACCAACTATCGAGCCATCGGCCTGGTCTTTTTCGGCGTCACCCACCTGGTGACGTACGCCGACAGCGGAATTCGTACCGTGGACGATCTTGCAGGAAAACGGGTGGCCGTCGGCACTCCCGGCTCGGGATCCTTCGCCACGGCCGAGCGGGTCTTCCGCACCCTGGGGCTTTGGGACAAGATCAACCGCATCCCGCTCCTCGGCGCCGCCGCCGGCGAGGCGATGAGCGATGGAAAGGCCGACGCATACATCTGGACCGGCCCAGAGCCGGATCGGGTCACCACCGAGGCCGCCGTGAAGAAACCGGTCCGGGCCATCGATATCTATACCCCTGCCGGCAAGACCGATTTCTTCCGACACTTCCCCTACTTTGCGCGCTACATATTTCCGGCCGGCTCCTACCGCGGGATAACCGAGGACACCCCGACGGTCGGCATCCCTGTGCTGTGGTATGCCCATCGGGAAATCCAGGAATCGCTGGTCCAGAGGATGACCGAAGCCGCCTACGGGAAAGACGGGCACGCGCACATGCTGAACGTCCACGCGGGAGCGAGAGACATGCTGCCCGAAAGGGCCCTGGAGGGTGTCACGTTCCCTCTGCACAAGGGGGCCGAGGCCCACTGGCGAGCAGCCGGGATCCAGGTCCCCGATTCTCTCCGCGCGCGCTGAGAGCGTGTGAACCGATCATCGGTGAGTTTCCAAGACCGTGGCTGAGAGTGCGGCCAGACTCCGTCCACTTTCCGGGCGCTGGAGAAGGGTCGTCCACATCCTGATGGGCGCCGTGGCGCTCTTCTACCTGTGGGCGACCTCCGTTGGCGTCGTCTCCCTCCAGTACTTCCGCGGGATCGCCGTCCTCTACAGCCTCGTCGTGCCTCTCGTACTGTACAAGGGCTGGCGGCGCGCCCGCTCGGATGCCCCGTCGCTGCTCGACCTGCTCCTTGCCGTCGGCGCGGCCGCGGGCGTGGCGTACTGGATGGTCGAGCACGAGGCCATGGCCTACCGGGCAGGTGATTACACCCTGATCGACGTCTGGATGGGTGTGATCGTGACGGCCGTGGCGATCGAGGTGGCCCGCCGGGTCTTGGGTCTGGACATGGCGCTCTGCGCCATCGTTCCGATTCTCTACGCGCTCTTCGGGCAGTACCTGCCGTACGCCGTCGGCCACCGGGGCTTCACCCTCCGGCGCATCGTCGAATACGTGTACCTCACTTCGGATGGCATCTTCGGGATCATGGCCGAAGTGCTGGCGTCCTTCATCATCCCCTTCGTCGCGTTTGGCGCCTTTCTGGAGCGGGCGGGGGTGGCCAAGTTCTTCGTGGACGTCTCCTTGGCTGTCCTGGGACGGATCCCGGGCGGGCCGGCACAAGCGTCGGTCGTCTCCAGCGCGCTGATGGGCACGATCAGCGGAAGCCCCATTGCCGAGACCGTCACCAAGGGGCCCATCACCATCCCGCTGATGAAGCGGGCCGGCTTCCCGGCCCATATTGCGGGAGCCGTCGAGGCGGCGGCCTCGACCGGCGCGGCCATCATGCCCCCGGTCATGGGTGCCGGCGCGTTCGTGATGGCCGAGATGACGGGAATTCCCTATGTGGAGATCATCAAGGTGGCCGCCATCCCGGGGATCCTGTACTTCGTCTCGGTCGGCGTCATGGTGTACTTCCAGGCGAGAAAGCTGGGCCTGCGCGGCTTGCCTCCAGAGGAGCTTCCGCGCTGGCGCGAGGTATGGAAGCGGGGTTGGTACCTCCTCTTGCCCATCGTCGTCCTGATCGGGGCGCTGGCAACGGGGCACGCACCTCAGTTGGCGGCGCTGTATGGCATAGTCTCCACCATACTCGTGAGTTGGTTCCGCAAGGAGACCCGGATGGGAGGGGGCAAGATCTGGCTGGCGCTGGTGGATGCGGGGAAGAACTGCCTCTTCGTTGCCGCATTGACGGGCGCAGTCGGGGTCTTGATCGGCGTCCTGGCCCTGACCGGGATCATCATCCGATTCCCCTACCTTCTGGTGGACCTGGCCGGGCAGAGCCTGCTTCTCACCATCGGCCTGATCGCGGCTGCGACGTTTGTCCTGGGACTGCCGCTGCCCATCACCGCGACGTATCTGGTGGTGGCGGTCGTCGCCGTTCCCGCGCTGCTCAAGCTGGGGGTGCCGGTGCTGTCGGCACACCTCATGATCTTCTGGCTCAGCCTGGACTCGAACATCACGCCTCCGGTGGCCCTGGGGCCGTTTGCCGCCGCCGCCATCGCCCAGGCCGATCCCATGCGAACAGGCTGGGCCTGCTTCCGGTTTGCGAAGGTCATCTACGTCATGCCGCTGCTCTTCGGCTACACGCATATTCTGCTCACAGGAACGTTCCAGCAGAACGTCTGGGCGATCGTCTCGGCAACCCTCGGCATCCTGTTGGTCTCCGTCGTGGCCACGGGATACTTCGTGGTGAGGACCACGATCCTGGAGTGGCTGCTCCTGGCGGTCGCTGCCCTGCTCGCGTTCATCCCCTCTGCGGGCACGATGATATCCGGTGTCATCATGTTCGCGGGCGTGTACGTGTGGCAGCGGAGGCGGGCCGGCGGGCAGGTCCCGTCGGCGACCGAGCCACGCGTGGGGATTGCAGCACCCTGACGGAGACAGACTCCCACAGGAGAGAGCTCATGACCGGCGAGTCGCAGAATCGCGTGCAGATCGCGGCCAGCCACTGGAAGCCGCGCTTCATCGCCAACGGGATCGACGTGAACGATTTCGAGCAGGTGGTGGCCTCGACCACCGAATGGCGGGACTGGGCCCCCGCCTGGCAGCGTGTGGGGGACATGCACCGCGCCCTGGCCGAGCGGGCGGAGCGCGCCGGCCGAACGGTGACGGCGACCGACGCGTACCAGCGGGCGGCGTGGTGCTACCACCTGGGGAAGTTCCTCTGGTTCGAGGATCGGGCGCTCCACGACCGCCTGCGCGGACTGACGGTCGCGACTTTCGCCAAGGCCCTGCCTCACCTCGTTCCGCCCGGAGAGCGGGTGGAGGTGCCCTTCGAGGGAGCCGTGATCCCCGGACACCTTCGCCGTCCAGGCGGGGCGACGCGACCTCCCCTGGTCATCCTGGTGCCAGGCCTCGACTCGGTGAAAGAGGAGCTGTCCGCCATGGAATCTGACTTCCTGCGGCGCGGGATGGCGACGCTGACCATCGACGGCCCCGGCCAGGGCGAGAACGCGCCACGCTTCCCCATCCGTCCGGACTGGGCCTCGGTGATCGGGCCGCTGCTCGACGGCTTGCGCTCCCGGAAGGACATCGACCTCGGTCGCCTCGGCCTCATGGGGATCAGCATGGGCGGGATCTACGGACCGCGCGCGGCGGCATACGAGAAACGCCTCGGCGCGGTCATCGCTCTGGCCGGGCCCTATGACCTCTCCGAGTGCTGGGGGGCGCTGAATCCGCTGACGAAGGGCGGCTATGTCTTCTACACGAAGTCGCGCGACGAGGCCGAAGGATTCGAGAAGGCCAAGACGTTGACGCTGCGCGGGCTCCTCGACCGGGTCAACTGCCCGCTCCTCGTCATCCACGGCGCCCGCGACCGTCTTTTCCTCCCCGAGCAGGCCGAGCGCATCGCGCGGGAGGCACCGAAGGCCACGCTGCTGATGTACCCGGACGGCAACCACGTGTGCAACAATATCGCCTACAAGTATCGCCCGGCCATGGCGGACTGGATGCGGGAGCAACTGGAGGCGATCCGCCCCCGACCGACGACTCGCGCACCGAGGCGGTCCAGCGCATCACCTCGCTGACATTGAATCCATGCGGGCTCATTCATCGCGGCTTCTCGCGACCTCGGCATAGCGGCGGAAGCCGGTATCCAGAGTTCCCGGCTGGATTCCGTGTCAAGCACGGAATGAGGGGCCAGAGCAGCAGACGGTACTGCACGGACTGCCGCGGGGTATTTCCTCTGGACGCAGGGGGTGAGGGTCGGGGCCTTCTGGCGCCTAACGCTTCAACAGCTTGCTGCCATACAGCCCGGTCGGTTTGATGAGGAGGATCAGCAGCATGATGGCGAACGGGGCCATCTGCGCGAGCGGGGCGTAGAGGAGGGAGCCCAGGGAGGTGACCTGCCCGACGATGAAGGCGGATGCCAGGGTCCCCTTGATGCTCCCCAGACCGCCAATGATGACGACCATGAAGACCAGCGCCACCACGTGTAGTCCCATCTGGGGATCCACCATGATCAGCGGCGCATGCAATCCGCCGGCGAGGCCGGACAGCGCCCCCGCGATGATGAAGGTGATGGTGAAGAGCTTGTACACATTGATGCCCAGGCCCTCCACATGTTCCACGTCTTCAATACCGGCCCGGATGGCCTTGCCGGTGATGGTGCGGTTCAGGAAGAGCCAGATGCCGACATAGACCAGCAAGGAGATCCCGATGACGATCAACCGGTACGCGGGGATCTCGATGCCCAGGATCCTGACCTGGGCGTCTATCGGAATGGGAGCCGGCCGGGGAACCAGTCCCCAGATATACTTGATGACGCCGACCCCGCCGATCAAGATCCCGAAGGACGTGATCATGGTGAACGCGATGTCCCGTTCGTAAATGCGGTAGAACACGAACCGCTCCACACCGGCGCTGACGATGCCCGCCACCGCCATCCCCACCAGCACACCGATCCACGGGCTTCCCGAAGCAAGAAAAACAGTGTAGGAGATGAACGCGCCGATGGAATAGTACAGCAACTGGTCGAGGCTGATGATGCGCATCAGGCCGAAACAGAGCGACAGGCCGATGGCCAGCAGGAAGAAGATGCTGCCGATGCTCAGCCCGAAAATCACGCCGGAAATCAGGAGTGGCAGGTCCATCATCTCGTCTTGGCCCCACGGTCCTGCGCCGTCGGCAAGATGCTCCTCGGGAGAAGGGTCTTGCTCAGCATGGGCTCCAGCGTGCCCCAGATGCCCTTCTCCCCGGCGAGCATGATGAAGACCAGGAGAAATCCGATGACAAGTTCCCAGTTGCCGATGAATCCGCTGATCCAGTCCTTCATGCCGGTGTAGGCGATCGCCCCGACGATGGGGCCGTAGAGCGTGCCCACCCCTCCCAGGATCGTTACCACCACGGGATCCGCGGCTCGCGCAGGGCTGGTGATTTCCGGGCTCACAAAACCGAAATAGACAGCGTACAGCGAGCCGGCCAAGGCCGTCGTCGTGTTGGCGATGATGAACGCCAGCCACCGGATCCGGAAGTTGCTGTACCCGAGAAACTGCAGCTTGTCCTCGTTGATCTTGGTGGCGAGACAGCAGGCGCCGTAGATGGAATCGTCGAGGTACTTGTAGAAGGCCCAGACGGCCATCGCCACCAGCAATGCAAAGACGAAGAAATGGCTGGGCTTGCCGAGGTCGAGCACAGGCGTCGAGGACATGTTGGCCAGGAACCACAGGCCATTGTCGCCGTGGGTGATGGGCGCCAGTATCTTCTCCATCAGGTAGAAGACGATCACGGACAGTGCCAGATTCACCAGGGCGAAATAGTCGCTGCGCAATCGGACGAAGAAGGGTCCGATGACAAAACAGACGACCAAGCCCGCCAGCAGGCCCATACCGATGCCGATGTAGGGATTTCGGCCGAAGTAAAAGAGATAAAAGGCGGTTGCATATGCGCCCACCGCCAGGTAGGCCGGCTGGCCGAATGAGATAAACCCGACCCGACCCAAGAGGAAGTTGCAGCCCATGGTGTAAATCGAGAAGATGATGATCTCGTTGGCGAAGGGCAGGGGCAAGAAGATGCGCAACACGGCCAACAGCAAGAACGCCAGCAGAATGCCCCACCACCATCTGAACATTTTGGTCACGAGCATTCTCGCTTCAATGCCTGGCGCCGTGACTCCACGAGCATCCAGGCCCGGTCCAGGGTCGGCCGTCGCATCGCCGGTGTGAGCCGTGGGGCTCCCACCGTCCAGACCCCTAGAGATACCGTTCGCAGATGTTGGGTGTGATTGAATCCTTGTCTGTCATCTCGGCGACGATACGCCCCTCTTTGAGGGCATAGATCTTATCGGATATGGCGCATACCAATGGCAGGTTTTGCTCAACGATCAGCAGTGCGGCCTTCTTGCTGAGTTCCTTCAGGACGTCTTGCAGGTGAGCAACGATGCTGGGGGCCAGTCCCTCGGTGGGCTCATCGATCAGCAGAACTCTCGGGTTGCCCAGTATGGCCCTGCCAATCATCAGCATCTGACGTTCACCGCCGCTCAGGTATCCCCCCTTGCGGTCCATGAGCTGTTTCAGTCTGGGGAAATAGTCGGTCACTTGATCCCAGTTGTAGTCCTTGGTGGCGTAGCTCCCCAGTTCGAGGTTCTCCCGGACGGTCAAATCCGAAAACACCCGCTTGTCCTGGGGGACGTACTTGAGACCCAGTCTGGCGATGTCGTAGGATCGCAGGCCGATCAGGTTCGCGTCGTTGAATGTGATCGAACCCGAGGTTGGCTTCAGGAACCCGGCGATGCTCTTGAGCAGGGTGGTCTTGCCGGCTCCGTTTCGACCGACGCAGGTCACCAGCTCGCCTGGTCGCAAAATGACATGAGCATCGAACAAGACCTTGGACTCGCCATACGACACATTCAGGCCTCTGACCGCCAGGATTTCGCCGTTAGGCACCGGCATCAACTCCCTGGGTGCGGGCGGCATCGGTTTCCCCGGCAGAGGAATCGATCTGCCAATAGCTTCGGCGGACCTCCGGATCGCGGAGACATTCCGCATAGCCGCCGTCTGCGATGACCTTGCCATCATGCATGACGGTGAGTCGCTCCAGGAAGTCTTCCACCTGGGAGATCTTGTGCTCCACAATCAGAATCGTCTGCCGACCCACGTGCTTGCGCAGGACCTTCAGCACGCCTTTGATCTCGGTCTCGGCCAGCCCCGCCAGAGGTTCGTCCAGCAGCAGCACCCTGGGGTCGGCCAAGATGGCCATGGCAATCTCCAGCCGTCTTTTCTCGCCCAGGCTGAGATGCTTCACCTGTCGGTTGCGCACCTCCTGAAGTTCGAAGGTGTCGAGGGATTCGGCGATTCTGGCTTCGTTCCGGTATCGCTTGCAGGTCGTCAGGAGCAGAAAAGGCAGCGCCGAGTTCTTGTGTGCCCGAAAGAAAGAGAGGACGAGGTTGTCGATCACCGTGAGATTGTCGAACGTGGAGGTGAGCTGGAACGTGCGCATCATTCCCAGCGCAACGCGCTTCTCGGGCGTCGCATGGGTGACATCTTCCCCGCGATAGAGGATGGTGCCCTCGTCGGGGGGGTAATAGCCGGTCAGGAGGTTGAAGAATGTGGTCTTCCCGGCCCCGTTGGATCCGACGATTCCGGCCACCTCGTTTTCGCGCAGGACATAGTTGACATGATCGACGGCAATCAGCTCGCCGAATCGCTTGGTGAGGCTGTGGGTTGTGATGATGGCTGTGCCGGATTCCGCAGTCACGGCCTGGCCTTCTGCCGGTTCCGCCCCGGTGGCGGGTTCCACCGGGGCGAAGACAGGTCAAATTGCGGACAGAGCAGGCTAATAGCCGAGCGACTTGAGCGTCGGCATCACCGAGTCGCCTCCCTGATAGCCCACGACCTTGAACAGATCATATGCGTGTTTCTGCTCCGACGGACCTTTTCCTCTGACAAGGAAGGCAGCGTACTTGTACACCGCCGAGTGATCCTCTCGCCACCGGGCAGGCCCCTTGACGGAGGGGAATTCGCCCTTGTTGGCCATCAGCGCTGCGGACACCTTGTTCGCCTCAAAAGTCTTGGCGGCCTCAAACCCCCGGAACATTTCCATGTAGGCGGTATAGGCGATGGTTGCATAGGCGTCGGGGGGCGTCTTGTACTTCGCCTGGTACAGCTCCGTGAACTCCTTGGCGGTTCTCGCTACCTCCTTGTCCTCGAAGTCGGCGAGGTCGTAGTAGAAATAGTGCATCGCGTAGACACCCTCCAAGGCGTCGGGGGGAATGCCCTTGGCGACCACATTGGTGATGAAGGAATTGAAAATGGTCATCTCCTTGTTGAGGCCCATCTGCTGGACCTGTTTCAGGAGCGCCACCGCATCCCCGGCGAATTGCGCGGAGATGAAAACGTCCGGCTTTGCCGCGCGGACCTTCTGCAGAATTGTCGTATAGTCGCTGGTGCCCAGGGAGACCTCGTCATACCCTACGATCTGTGCTCCGTGTTCCTTGGCAGCGGCATAGACACCGTCCCGGATGTCCCAGCCCCAGCTATCGGCGCGAGCCAAGAAGAAGACACGCTTCTTCCCCAGTGTCTTGGTGGCGGCGGACCCGGCCATGTATCCGACCGTCCACGGACTGAAGGCCGTGGCGAAGGTGGACTCGGCCAGCTTGCCCTTCTGAAAGGCTTCCTTGGCCATGACGCACACGGGGAAATAGGGCATCGGCTCTTTCTGAACGACGGCGTTGAGCGCGTACGCGAGCGGCGCCCAGGTCTGACCCCCGACCCCCTGGACCCCTTCGGACACCATGTATCGGTACCGTCGGACGCCGACATCCAGTTTCGCCTCGTCATCCGCGACGATGCCTTCCAGGGTCACTTTTCCCCAGGGCATATTGAGACCGCCCCTCTTGTTGATCACGTCGATCGCCAGCAGTGCACCATCCCTCTGCGTTTCTGCCACCGCTGCAAAGGTGCCGGTGAGCGGAAGCAGGATGCCTACCTTTATCTTGTCGGGATTGGCGGCCAGGGTGTCGCTGGAAACGAGCAAGCCGGAGACCATGAACACAACC
>DATIFO010000083.1:0-8935 GCA_035455275.1 Methylomirabilis sp. (SeqCode)
CATCCGGCGTGTTGGTCACCAGGATCCCACGCCGGGTGGCCGCGTCCACGTCCACCATGTCAAATCCGACGGAGGTCAGGGCGATGAGGCGGAGGCGCGGGGCCTTGTCCATCAGTCCGTCCGTCCAGCGATAAGTCCCCAGGACGGCCTCCGCCTCCGCAACCTCCTTCTCCAGCACGTCGGGGGGGCACCGGTCAGCCCCATCCCAGGCGCGAGTCTCGCCGACATCACGGAGTCGCGCGAGCACGCTTGGATGCACCGGCCTGCACACATAGATCCTGGGCTTCGGCATCAACCTCTCCTTTCTGTTCCTTCTTCAGGTCCTGGATCGCCTTTTTTCCTGGGGGAACTTGTCTGGCAGGTCATCCCCGTTGTGCCGGGATCCGTCGCACCTGGCAGGGCAGCCCCTCGAACAGTCCGCTCGCCCCCCGGGGCCGCCAGAGGGGCACCCCGCCCGCCCAGGGGGACACGCCGGTCCGCAGGACTCCGGACTCCTTCGGAGCGGCGGCGACCTCGGCCGGCCGGCCCTGCTCGGCCGACTCCAGCGCCTGCAGGACGACCAGCATGTTCTCGAAGCCCTGGCGGACCGTGGCCACGATCGGCTCCCCGTGCACCAGCGCGTCGTGGAAGTTCAGGAACATGTTGTAGTGCCCGCGGTCGGCCTGCTCCACCCGATGCTCCTCGGTGGAGCCGTCGGCGCGGACGAGCCGGGCCCGTCCGTCGGAGGAGATGAGGGCACCCTCGCTGCCGTACAGGCGCGTGTCCCGGGACTCGTCCAGCACGGGGTTGCCCAGGAAGCCCCAGACGCAGTTGCCGCTCCCCCCGCCGGCGAGACCGAAGGTCATCGTCAAGACGCTGGGGGCGTCCATGGTCCGGTTGATCCACTCGGTGCGGGCGCACAGGTGGGTAAGGTCCCCGCCGAGGAGGCGGATCGTGGCGATGGAGTGCACGCCTCCGTCGAGCAGGGGCCCGCCGCGATACTCCGGCTTGTAGCGCCACGGGGTGATCGAGTATTCCCCGGGCGTCGGCACCAGCTGGCACACCCAGCGCTCCAGGAGAAGCTGGGGTTTGCCGATGGCGCCCGCGTCCAGGAGCGAACGGGCCAGGCGCAGGTCGTCGCGGTAGAAGAAGTTCTCGGTCATCATGAACTTCTGGCGCGGGTATTCGTCGACCAGGGCGAGGAACTGCCGCGCCTCGGCGAGGTCCACCCCCGGCGGCTTCTCGCACATGACGTGCTTGCCCGCCGCCAGGCAGTCGCGCGTTATGGGGAGGAGCTGCGGGATGGGGACGCAGTTCAGCACCGCCTCGACGTCGTCCCGCCGGAGCAGGTCGTGGTAGTCGGAACAGTAGTCCGCCATGGAGAGTTTGGCGAGGGCGGCGAATTCCTCGCCGGTGGCGCGCGTGCGGTTGGCGAAGGCGGCCACGACGAAGCGATCCGACAGCCTGGCAAGCGCCGGCCAGTGGAGTTTCCTCACGGCCAGGCCGGTGCCGATGATCCCGAGGCGAATCGGTCGGACTTCAGGCGACGGGGATAGGGTCACGCTGACCTCCTCTGCATTGGACCCGGGGTGGCCCGTTCCACAGCAGACACGCCCTCACGCTACCGCTCCCCTCGCCGCCGCGCTAGCCCATCCTCCGCCCTTACCGGGATGCCGGCTCCCCTGCAGGCGATGGGCTGGCAGGTTCAGTGAACACGCTCACCATCTCCGCGGCCGAGAGCGCCGGGGCACCCTGGTACAGGTAGCAGGCGGCGGCTCGGTGCCGGTCGGTCTGGAACAAGGGCGGCGGCGACTCGCGGCACGGCGACGTTGCGGACGGGCACCGGTCGGCAAACTTGCAGCCGGCGCCCCCGGCGGCCTGCAGGCCGGTGGATCCCGCGCCGCTCTCGGTGGTCCATGTCCGCTCGGCGCTGGCCAGGGGGATGGAGGAAATGAGGAGCTGGGTATACGGATGTTTTGGCCGCTTGACCACCAGCTCCACGTCCCCTGCCTCGGCCACGGAGCCTCGGTACAGCACGACGATGTTCTCGCCGATCTGGTACGCCGTCGCCAGATCGTGGGTGATGTAGATGATGGAGATGCCCCGCTCCAGGTTCATCGTCCGCAGCGAGCCGAGGATGGTGGCCCGGAGGGAGGCGTCCACCATGGAGACCGGCTCATCGGCCAGGATCAGGCGGGGTTTGAGCAGGAGCGCCCGCGCCACCATCACCCGCTGCCGCTGCCCGCCGCTCAACTGGTGCGGGAAGCGGCCCAGCGTCTCTTCGGGACGCAGCCCCACGGCCGTGAGCGCATCCTCGATCAGGGCCCGCGCCTCCACCCGGGTGGAGGCCAGCCTGAACTTCGCCACGGGCGTGGTCAGGACGTGGTCGACCCGGTAGAACGGGTTGTAGACCTCGTACGGGTCCTGGAAGATGACCTGCACGTCGCGGAGGAAGGCTCGCCGCTCCGCGGGCGCCATGCTTTGCAGGTCCCGCCCCTGGTAAAGAACCTGCCCGGAGGTCGGCGTCACCAGGCCGAGGAGCAGGCGAGCCAGCGTGGTCTTCCCGCTGCCGCTTTCCCCCACCACAGCCGTGATGGAGGGCCGGTCGCCCTGGATGGCGATGGAGAAATCCTCCAGCGCGACGGTGGGATTCCGATGGAAGAGCCCTCCTCCGAAGACCTTGGTGAGGTGTTTGGCCTGGAGCAGCGGCGCCATCCGGCCTCCTTACAGCAGGTGACAGGCTGCCCAGGAATTCGGGCGCACTTCCCTGGAGAGCGGCGCTTCCGTCCGACAGCGGTCGAAGGCGTGGGGACACCGGGGATGGAACGCGCACCCCGCCGGCAGGTCCCGCAGCAACGGGGGAAGTCCCGGGATGCCCCGGAAGGTTCCTTTCTGAGTGAGCGACGGAAGGCTGGCGATGAGCATCCGGGTATACGGGTGGAGTGGCTGCGTGAAGATGTCGCGTACCGGAGACACCTCGACCAGTCTCCCCGCATACATCACGCCGACGCGGTCCACGAACTGGGCCACCAGCCCCATGTCGTGCCCCACCAGGATCACGGAGGCGCCCAGATCCTTCTGGACCCGGGCCAGCGTCTCCATCACCTGCTTCTGGACCACGACGTCCAGGGCGCTGGTGGGCTCATCCGCGAGGATCACCTGGGGGCGCAGGCTGATGGCGATGGCGATGCAGGCCCGCTGCTTCATGCCGCCGCTCAGCTCGTGGGGGAACATGCCGGCGACTTCCGGCCGCAGCCCGACCGACTGGAGGAGACCGCGGACCCGCTCTTCCACCTGCCGCCTGGACATGGCTGCCCCGTGGTCCCGGAGCGCGTCGGCGATCTGGTCCCGGACCCGCATCACCGGGTTCAGGGAATTCATCGACCCCTGGGGGATGAGGGCGATCCGGGCGAGGCGCACCTGCCGCATCTCCTCCTCGGAAAGGCGCATCAGGTTCCGGCCGTCCAGCCAGACCGCTCCCGCCTCGATCCGGCCCGGAGGCTTGATCATGCGGAGGATGGCGAGGGCCATGGTGGACTTGCCGGAGCCCGACTCCCCGGCGAAGCCGAGCCGCTCCTCCGCCCCGAGGCTGAAGCTGATGTCGTCCGCGGCCTTCACCGCGCCCAGCGGGGTATGGTAGTGCACCGTGAGCCCCTGCACCTGGAGGATGTCCGCCCTCACACCGCCCTCCGGAGCCGGGGGTTCGCGATCTCGTCCAGCCCGACGGTGAGGAAGAAGAGACCGAGGAAGACGATCAGGATGATGACGATGGGGGCCGTCCACCACCACCACCAGCCGTTGATGAGCGCCGCGTTGTAGTTGACCCAGTACAGGGTCATGCCCAGGGTCGGGGATTCGATGGGCCCGAGCCCCAGGACCTCCAGGCCGATGGAGGCGAGGATGGCGTTGGAGACCGCGTTCACCAGCGTCGCGGCCAGGTACGGCAGGAGGTTGGGCATCATTTCCTGGAAGATGATCTCCGGCCCGCTCATGCCCGAGAGGCGCGCCACCTCGACGTAGCCCCGCTCCCTGAGGCTCAGGACCTGGGCCCGGATGGTCCGCGTGGGGTTCAGCCAGGCCAGGGAGGCCACGATGATCGCCATCTGATCGACGGTCAGCCCCTCCTTGATCGAGACCGCGATGATGATCAGCACCAGGAGCCCCGGCACGGTGAGGCCGATGTCGGCGATGCCCCGGATGATGACGTCGACCTTCCCCCGGTAGTACGCGGAGACGAACCCCAGGATGGATCCGATCCCCACGCCCAGGAAGCCGGCGATGAACCCGATGCGCAAGGTGAGCGGTGTGCCGGCCACCATCACCGCCAGCAGGTCCCGACCTTGCCGATCGGTGCCGAAGGGGTACTGGAGCGAGGGTGGCTTGAGGGTCGGTGCCGAGAGGGCCCGAGACTTGCTCGTGTCCACGACGAGGTGGCCGATTCCCACAAACAGGACCAGCCCCGAAAGGAGGACGAATCCCACGACCAGCGAGGGATTGCGGCGCATGTAGCGCAGCACGGCCCCCAGCCTTCCTGGGTATGCGGCCGCCGAGCTTGGCATCGCAGTCGCGGTGCCCTGCGCTATGGGGCCATGCCGTTCGTTCAAGTCTTCACTCCGGCCAAATCCCCCCGCCCCCCCTTTGACAAAGGGGGGGCGGGGGGATTTGCTGGAACCCGACGCGCTTCTTGATCCTTATTTGAACTGGATTGCCCCATGGGACTTCTACTTCCGCCTGTAGGTGATGCGGGGATCGAGCAGGGGGTATACGGCGTCGAGGAGCAGCGTCGCCAGCCCAAGCGCCATGATGACGGTGAAGACAATTCCCTGGATGAGGAAGTGGTCGTTCTCCCGGATCGCCAGGAACAGGACCGTCCCGATGCCGGGATAGCCAAAGATGACCTCGACCAGGACCGCCCCGGAGAGGATCTGCCCCAGGGCCAGGGCCAGCGCAGTCGTCTGGGGAAGAATCGCGTTCCGGACACAGTAGCGCAGGAAGATGGTGAGGCTCTTGAGGCCCTTGGCCTCGGCGAAGATCACGTAGTCCTCGCCCTGGGTGGTGACCATCATCCCGCGCATCGCCAGGGCCCACCCCCCCGTGGCGACGAGGATGATCGACAGCGCGGGCAGGATCGCGTGCGCGATCACGTCCCCCACGAATTCCAGGGTCAGGCCCGGGAAGGCGCCGGCGCTGTAGCCGCCGAACATCGGCAGCACGTTCATCCGGAAGGCCAGCAGGTACATCAGGATGAGTCCGAAGAGGAAGAAGGGAATGGCGTGCAGCGCCCACAACGGGGGCATGAGGAAGCGCATCCACCTGGGCGCCCTGGGCCAGGCCAGGAGCGCGCCCAGGAATGTCCCCAGGCTGAAGGAGATGAGCGTGGTCGTGCCCAGCAGACCGATGGTCCAGGGGATCGCCTCGGCGATCATCTCGTTCACCGTCCGCGGGTAGTTGGCGATGGAGTAGTTGAAGTTCAACCGGCTGATATCATGCAGGTAGGACAGGTACTGGCGCCAGAGCGGCTTCTCCAGGCCGAAGCGCGTCTCGTACTCCTTCACCATGGCCTCGATCCCGGACTGGACGTAGCCGCCGAGCTGTGCCTGGGCGAGGAGCTTCTGTCGCACAGGGTCCATCCCGGACAGTCTGGGCAGGAAGAAATTGAGGGTGGCCGCCAGCCACATGATCAGCAGGAAAACGCCGAACCGCCTCGCCAGATAGTCCGCGTGCACTGCCTCTCCGTTGGCTCGCGCGGGCGCGAGCCGAACTGCCGTACCGCCGTACCGCCGAACGCTCTTTCTCTGTCGCGCGGGGACGAGCCGGCCGGCCCGTCCCCGCGGCCATCGCGGCGTGGGTGCCCAGCCCTCTACTGGGTGGGCTGCAGGTTCCAGAGCACCATGGCGTACGTCAGGTGCCAGAAGGCGCCGTTGACGTACGGGTTCTGCTCCGTGGGCCAGTTCGTCCAGTACGTGGTATTCATGGGGACCCGGTGAATGTTGTGCACCAGCGGGATGTCGGGCAGCTCGGGAATCCAGAGCTCCATGGCCTTGCGGAACAGCTCCATGAGCTTGGTCTTGTTGGTCATGTCGGTGACGTACACGTCGTCCACGATCTTGTTGTAGGCCTCATTCTTCCACCGGGCGAAGTTCACCAGGTGGCCGCCCGGGACCGCCACGCTCACGCTCTGGTACAGTCTGAGGGTGTGGTATGGGTCGTTCACACTTCCCCCGTGGCCGTAGATCGATCCGGTGTACTGCCCCTTCTGGAACCGGTCGTCGAAGTCCGGGGGAAGGCTCATGCTGGCGTCAATCCCGTTGCGCCGCAGCTGCTCGGTGATCACGGGCCCGACCGCGGGACCGCTGCTGCCGAACCCGATGATGTCGAGCTTGATGCGATTGCCCTGGGCATCCACCCAGAATCCCGTGCCGTCCTTCTTCCAGCCCTTCCGGGTGAGCAGCTCCTCGCCCTTCTTGGGATTGAACTCCAGGGTGTTATGCTTCGCCAGGAGGTCCTTCACCGAATCGATGTAGGGACGCAGCGGCGGATACTCCGGCAGGGGGAGCGGCGACACGATCGAGGCCCCCACGTACCCCACATCCACGATCTGCTGCCGGTCGATGAAGTAGCTGACCGCCCAGCGAATGTCCTTGTCGTTGAACGGCGACCGCTCGTTGTTGACGTAGAGCGACAGCGGCCACCAGTCCATGTACCCATACGGGGGCTTCTGGCCGGAGTGGGTGATGATCTTGGCGTTCTGCCGGATCATCGTCGGGAAGGTGGCGGGCTGCATGGACATGCCGTAGTCGATCTGGTTCGTGATCAGCCCCTGGGCCGACTGCTGCTCGCCGGCGTTCGGGAGCCAGATGTTCCGCTCCACCTTGGGCATGGGCGCGAGACCGGCCTTGGCGGCCCACCACTCGTCCCGTCGATCGATGATCTTCTGCTCGGGGGAGCTGAAGACCACCTTCCAGGGGCTGGTGGTGACCGGCCAGCCCTTGGCCACGTCGAAGTGCTTGAACGTGGTCCAGTCCTGGCCCTGGAAGATGTGCTTGGGGACGATGTACACCCCGATGTCGTACTTGTAGGTCATGAAGTAGAAGAAGCGCGGGGAGGGAAGCTTGAACTTGACGACCACCGTGCTCCCGTCGGTGGCCCGCGCCTCCTGCATGAACTGCTGCACGTCGACGCCCCAGCGGACCTTGGGGCCCAGGTCTCTGAGGCTGGTGAGCGTGTAGGCCACATCCTCCGCGCTGAACGGCGCCCCATCGCTCCAGCGGATGCCGGAGCGGGTCTTGATGGTCAGCTCCTTGAAGTCGGGGCTGTACTTGTAGCCCTCCGCCAGCCAGAGGTACTCCTTGTCGCCGAAGGCGCTGTAGTAGGCCAGGGGCTCGTACAGGATGCCCGGGCCGTTCTGGTGGTTGGACCCGATGGAGTAGGGATTCCACAGGTCGAAGTCGACCCACCGCCCCTCGCGGCTGCCGATCCAGGTCAGGATCAATGTCCGGTTCCGGGGGACCGCCTTGGGTCGCGGCGCCTGGGCGGTCGCCCAGGTGGGCGCCATGACCGCTGCCCCGGCCGCCAGGGCGCCGGCCTGCATGAACTCCCGGCGGCTGACTCGCCTGCCCTTCTTCTGCTCTGGCATGGCCCTGCTCCTTTCTGCTGCTCTGCTGCTGCCCGGAGACCATGTCCTTCCAAAGGCTCGCGCTGTGAGCGACATCACCTCCCGTGACGGTACTCGAATTCAGGCCGCGCGGCCCCCCGCTCAAGGCGCAGGCCAGGGGACGGCGGAAGGTGAGCGGAGCATGCCGCAAGGCGGGGAACGGTGTCAAGACCAAAACTGGGCATGGAGAGTTGATCGGCCGAGGCGAGCCGCGGGGGAGCCAAGGCCCATCCAGCTCGTCCGAGGGTAAGCGGGCGGCGTGGCGCTCCGGGCTCGCAGAAACCGCTTGACGTGGCCTCGCTACGATGGTATCAAGCTTGGCCGGTAAATGAAGGAGCCTGACGTGTTCGTCGCCCAGAGCCGCAACGGGTACTCTTGGTATTACTTTACGGGCGTCCGCCCGCGCGGCTCGGGGTGTCGGATGAGCTAGATCCCATCGCAGCATCCACTCACTCAGGGCCACGGGGCAGACGCCTCGTGGCCTTTTCGTTTTTCTGAACCCGAAGCGGCCAAGGCTGGCTCGCGCATGGAGGGGACCCATGATCATCGTCATGAAGGGGACTGCGCAGGAAGAGGAGATCCAACAGGCCATCCGGACGGTCGAGGAGCTGGGCTACCAGACCCATGTCATCCGGGGCACGCAGCGGACCGTCATCGCCGCCGTGGGCGATGAGCGCGGCAAAGCTCGCCTCCAGTCCATGGAGGCATTGCCCGGCGTGGAGAGCGTGGTCCCCATTCTTCAGCCGTTCAAGCTGGCCAGCCGCGAGATCAAGCCCATCGGGACCGTCGTCAAGGTGCGGGATGTGGAGATCGGCGGCGACCGGTTGCCGGTCGTGGCCGGCCCCTGCTCTGTGGAGAGTGAGGACCAGATCCTGGAGACCGCCAAGGCGGTCAAGGAGGCCGGGGCCAGCATCCTCCGCGGAGGGGCCTTCAAGCCGCGGACATCGCCCTATGCCTTCCAGGGCCTGGGCGAGGAGGGTCTCCGGCTCCTGGCCGCGGCACGGGAGGAGACGGGTCTGGCCATCGTCACCGAGGTCATGAAGATCGAGGACGTGGACCTGATAGCCAAGTATGCCGACATGCTCCAGATTGGGGCCCGCAACATGCAGAACTTCGCCCTGCTCAAGCGGGTGGGCGAGGCCAGGAAGCCGGTGCTGCTCAAGCGGGGCATCTCCTCGACCATCCAGGAGTTCCTCATGGCCGCGGAGTACATCCTGTCGGAGGGCAACTACGAGGTCGTCCTGTGCGAGCGCGGGGTCCGCACCTTCTCGGACTTCTCGCGGAACACCCTGGACCTCGCCG
>DATIFO010000084.1:0-12165 GCA_035455275.1 Methylomirabilis sp. (SeqCode)
GGCCGCAGTCGCCGGCGTTGACACCAGCACGGCACCTGCAATGACCATCAACCTGCCGACGCTGACAAGCCATCGCAGCCAACCCATGCGAATACCCTCGAATGCCGTGGGACCCGGAGCGCGCCGGTCCCCGGCCGTCACGCCTTCTTCAGGTCGTGGTTCTTGAGCGGGAGCGACCGGATGCGCTTGCCGGTGGCCGCGAAGATGGCGTTGCACACGGCCGGGAAAACCGGCGGCGTGAAGGGCTCGCCGATGCCGCCCCAGAAACCCCCCGTCGGCACCGGGTAGACCTCCACCTTGGGCATCTGGTGGATCAGGAGCATCTCGTAATCGCCGAAGTTGCTCTGCTCGACCCGCCCATCCTTGATGCTGATCTCCCCGTAGAGCGCCGCCGTCAGCGCGTACACGATGGAGCCCTCGGCTTGTGCCTGGACGGTATCGGGGTTCACGATGTACCCCGGATCGATCGCGCACACCATCCGGTGCACGCGCACCTCGCCCTTCTCACTCACCGACACCTCGGCGACTTCGGCGCAGTGGCTCCCGTAGGACTCGTTGAGGGCAATGCCCCGGAACACCCCGGCGGGCAGCGGCTGCCCCCAGCCGGCCTTCTGCGCCGCCGTGTCCAGCACGTTGAGCTCCTTGGACTTCCCGGTCAGCAGCCGGCGGCGGTACTGGTAGGGATCCTGGCCCGCCGCGTGCGCCAGCTCATCCAGGAAGCACTCCTTGAAGAAGGCGTTCTGGGTGTGGTTGACCGACCGCCAGAAGCCGACCGGGACGTGGGTGTTGCGCATGGCGTAGTCCACGAGCAGGTTCGGGATGGCATAGGGCATGTCGTGCAGCCCTTCGAGGAAGTTGAGATCGGCCCCCTTGGCGACCCGAGTCGGGAAGAGGGATGCCAGGATCGAGTGTCCAGAAATGCGGCTGTGCAACGCGATCGGCATTCCCGAGGCATCCACCGCGGCCCTGAACTTCGCCAGGCTGACCGGACGGTAGAAGTCGTGCTGAATGTCCTCCTCGCGGGACCACAGGAGGTTCACCGGCTTCCCGACGGCCTTGGCGATCGTCACGGCCTGACGCGTGTAGTCCTGGACGGCCCCGCGCCGGCCGAAGCCGCCCCCGAGGAAGGTGACGTGCACCTCCACCTTGCTCGGCGGCATGCCAGCGGCATCGGCGGCGGCGGCCAGCGCAGCCTCGGCGTTTTGCGTCGGGACCCAGACCTCCACCCGGTCGGCGGTGACATGGGCGGTGCAATTCATCGGCTCCATCGTCGCATGTGCCAGGAAGGGGGCGAAATACTCCGCCTCGACGACCTTGCTCGCCCGGGCCAGGGCGACCGCCACGTCGCCGTCCTTGCGGGCCACCGCCGCGTCCGCCGCCGTGAGTCCGCCCCGCAGGAAGGCCAGGATGTCCGCGCTGCTCACCTTGGCGTTCGGGCCCTCGTCCCAGGTGACGGGCATCGCCTCCAGCGCCTGCTTGGCCTGCCACCAGCTCTCGGCCACGACCGCCACGGCATCCTTGAGCGGCACGACCTGCCGCACGCCCTTCCGGCTCTTCGCGGCCGACTCATCGTAGCTCTTGAGCGCCCCTCCGAAGACCGGGCACTGGCGGATGGCCGCATGGAGCATATCGGGAAGACGGACATCCACGCCGAAGACGGGCCTGCCCAGGACCTTGTCCGCCGTGTCGAAGCGCTTGACCGGCTTGCCGATCAGCTTCCACTGCTCGGGAGGCTTGAGCGCCACGGTCTTGGGCGGCGCCAGCTTGGATGCGGCCTCGGCCACGGCGCCGAAGGTCACGCTGCGTCCGGTCGGCTGGTGCGTGATGAGGCTGCTTGCCGCCCGGCACTCCGAGGCCGGGACGCCCCATTGCTGTGCCGCCGCCGCGATCAACATCTCGCGGGCGGTGGCGCCGGCCTGCCGCAGGAAGTCGTGGGAGCCGCGGATGGAACGGCTGCCGCCGGTGGAAAACGTGACGTACACCCGGTTGCGCCGCAGGTGCTCGGCCACGGACGCGTACTCCGCCTTCACCTTGTTCCAGTCGCATTCCAGCTCTTCGGCCACCAGCATGGGCAGGGCGGTGAAGCTGCCCTGGCCCATCTCGGAGCGTGCCACGCGGATGATCACCGTGTCATCCGGCTGGATGACGATCCAGGCATTCACCTCGGCCGACTGGGCCGCCACGGCCCGGCCGGTACCGGGGTCCCACGGCAGATAGAAGCCGAGCGCCAATCCACCGGCCGCGGCGGCGCTGTCCAGGAGGAAGGATCTGCGGCTGATGTCTGTCATCGGGCTCATGTCCATCCTCCTCTCAACCCTTCGCCGCGGCATGGATCGCCTGCCGGATGCGGGCGTAGGTGCCGCACCGGCAGATGTTGGTGATGGCCGCGTCGATGTCGGCGTCCGTCGGCCGGGGCTTCGCCTTGAGCAGGGCCGCCACCGCCATGATCATGCCCGTCTGGCAGTACCCGCACTGCGGCACGTCGAGCGCGATCCACGCCTTCTGGACGGGATGCAGGCCGGCCGGCGTCAGGCCCTCGATCGTCGTGATCCGCTTGCCCTGGGCTGCGCTCACGGGGACGATACAGGAGCGCATCGCCTGGCCATCCACATCCACCGTGCACGCCCCGCACAGGGCCATCCCGCACCCGAACTTCGTGCCGGTGAGCCCCAGCGTGTCGCGCAGGACCCAGAGGAGCGGGGTCTCCGGCTCCACATCCACCGAGCGCGCCTGCCCGTTGACACTGAGCGTGATCATGTCAGCCCCCCATCTCCCTCAATGGATCGTCCGCATCTTCTTCGTCATGTAGTCCATCAAGAGGTACCGGCCCAGCGTCATGGGCGTGGTGAAGTACGCCTTGCCCCGGCAGATCTCGGTCACCTTCTGCACGAAGCCGACGAGGTCGTAGTCCCGGGCCAGCATGAACGTGTTGACCAGGATCCCGGCGCGGCGGCATTCCGCCACTTCCCTGAAGGTCTCCTTCAGGATGAAGGGGTCGAGCCCCATGGGATTCTTGTAGACGCGTCCGTCCGGCAGCGTGATCGCCGACGGCTTCCCGTCGGTGATCATGATGATCTGCCGCATGTCCTTCCGCTGGCTGGTCAGGATCCGGCGCGCCAGCCGCAGGCCCTCACGGGTGTTGGTGTGATACGGCCCCACGGCGACCCGGGCCAGCCGGCTGACCGGGACCTCCTGGGCCCCATCGTGGAACAGGACGATGTTCAGGCTGTCGCCGGGATACTGTGACCGGATGAGGTGGGCCAGGGCCAGGGCCACCCGCTTGGCCGGGGTGAACCGGTCCTCGCCGTAGAGGATCATGCTGTGGCTGCAATCCAGCATGAGCACCGTGGCGCAGGAACTCTGATACTCCGACTGGTGGACCAGGAGGTCGTCGTAGTCCAGGAGGAGCGGGCTCTTCAATCCCTCCCGCTGGATCGCGTGCAAGAGCGTGCCGGGGATGTCCAGGTTCAGCGCATCCCCGAACTCGTAGGGTTTGGGGGCGTCGGAGGCCTCCACCCCCGTGGACAGCTCATGGGTGTCGTGACGGCCGACGCTGCTCTTCCCCAGCGATGCCAGGAGGTCCCGCAGCGTGCGGTACCCGAGGAAGTCGATCGCCCGGTTGGTCATCTCGAACCGGACCTGGGCGCTCTCCGAGCCGGTCCCGCCCATGAACCCGCGCGGGTCACGCTCCAGCCGGCCGAAGTCGTCTCCCGGGAGCGTGATGTAGCCCTCTTGGATCATCCGCTCCACCAGGGACTTCAGGAGCTGGCGGAACTCCTGGGTGGCCGGCGTTTCTTTTCCCTCCATCCAGTCCTGAACGTCTTCGGACCGGATCCGCCCCTGGTCCGCCAGCGCTGCCAGGATCGCCTGATACAATTGCTGGAGCGTCTGGTTCGACTCCATCTCGTCCAGGTAGTCGTCATCCAGGTCGGCAGGCTGGAATCCGCTCTCCAGGAGATAGTCTCCCAGCTCCCCCAGCAGGTCTTCCAGGCTCAGATTCTCCCACCACTGCCCGGTATACTGGCTGTACCGCGTGATGCGCATCGTCCCCCCCGCAACGCAGCAGCTACCTCTCAGTTGTAATTCCGCCTCCGGCTCGACGGAGGGATCTGTGGCTCTTCGCGGGCGGGCCTCCGCTCCGCCTTGGGCGTGCCAGTATAGCCTCGCTGCTCGGTCCGATCGATCTTCTGCTGGACGTGGAGCCCTTCCAGGATCAGCTCGGCGGCCGAGACCGCCACGCCCGGGTCCGCGTCCTCGGGGATGCCCAGCAGGGCCGTGGCCTCCAGCAGCCCCGGGACATGCTGGAAGAGCGATGTGGCTTGATGCGTCGGAGTCGTGTCGCCGATCTTCACGGCGCCTCCGGCGTCGAACCAGTCCACCGTCTCCTGCAGCGGTGCCCCACCCAGGCGCGCCCGGAAGACCCGCCCCACGGCCTCCTGGATCAGGGAGCGCACGATGGCCTCGCTGCCCCGCAGCTCCCCCTCGTACTCCAGCTCCAGCTTCCCCGTGATGGACGGGATCGCCGAGTACACGTCGCATGGTCGCGGGACGATCTTCCCCTCGCTGTCGGCGACGGCCCGGCGCTCGGCGTTGCTCACCACGTTCTCCAGACAGGAGATGGGAAGCCGCTGGCTGACGCCCGAGCGCTTGTCGATGTGCTTGCTCTCCCGGGCAGCGAAGGCGATCTGCTCGACGACCTCCTGGATGAAGTCCGGGATCAGGAGTCGACCGTCCGGGTGACGGCGGAGCCACGCCTCCTGGGCCGTGATGGCGACCCCGTGCTGGACGTCGGTCGGGTAGTGGGTGCGGATCTCCGAGCCGATGCGGTCCTTCAAGGGCGTGATGATCTTCCCGCGGGCGGTGTAGTCCTCGGGGTTGGCGGAGAAGACCAAGGCCACGTCCAGCTTCAGCCGCACGGGGTAGCCTTTGATCTGGACGTCTCCCTCCTGCATGATGTTGAAGAGGCTCACCTGGATCTTGCCGGCGAGGTCCGGCAACTCGTTGACGGCGAAGATTCCCCGATTGGCCCGCGGCAGCAGCCCGTAGTGGATGGTCAGCTCGTTGGACAGGTCCAGACCCCCCCGGGCCGCCCGGATGGGGTCCACGTCGCCCACGATGTCGGCGATGGTGACGTCCGGCGTGGCGAGCTTCTCCACGTAGCGGAGCTCCCGCGGGAGCCACACGACCGGCGTGCGGTCTCCCGCCTCCGCCGCCCGCTCCCGACAGCCCCGGCACAGCGGCGCGTAGGGATTGTCGTTGATCTCGCAGCCGGCGACCACGGGGATCGCGTCATCCAGCAGGTCCACCAGGCTCCTCAGGATCCGACTCTTGGCCTGGCCGCGCAGTCCCAGCAGGATGATGTGGTGCCGCGACAGGATCGCGTTGACGAGCTGGGGAACCACCGTGTCCTCGTAGCCGATGATTCCGGGGAAGAGGGTCTCGTGACGCGTGAGCTTCCCCAAAAGGTTCTCGCGCATCTCGTCGCGCACGGAGCGGGCGGCGACTCGCTCCTGGCTCCAGGCGCTGCGCCGCAGCTCACCCAACGTCCTGGGGCGATTATCCGTTTTCCCTTGTGGCATGAGGTTTTTCCTTCCCTGAAGACGGCGAAAGCCCTCGATGGATATCGAGGGCTACGCGAGTGGTAGAAGAGGCGTCGGTGAAGTCGAGTCTAGGCAGCTAACCGGAGAATGTCAAAAGCTTTCCCGGCGGGTGGCGATGCTGGGACACGCTGAGCCGGCTGAGGGGAGGGACGGTCCTCGGGCGGGGAGGGCAGGATCTCCCCGGGGTGTCAGGCGAACTCCACTCGCCTATTCGCCATCCGGCCGCTCGGTCTGCCGGTCGGGGCCCGCTTGCCGGTTGCAGAGCGGCCGGTACTCCGCGATCAGCTCCCGCTGCCGCGCTACTCGGTCTTGCGGGGCGACGGATTGAAACGCGAAGTGCGTGGGCCTGCTCTCCGCGATGCAGGGGTCGTCACCCTCCAGGTGTCGCAGGAGACGGCCCCGCATGTCTTCCGCTTCTCCGATGTACAGCCAGCGCTCCTGCGAATAGATCGCATATACCCCGGAGCCCACAGGGGCGTAGATGAGAACCCACGACTCCTTGAACCCGAAGCGATTGGAACCCGACCAGGCCATGGATGTCCCGCCCTCGACTGCCGACTACGCCTCCAGGAATCACTCACCCCTCCCCGGGTGCCTCTTGCCCTGCGCGGACGCTCATCAGTGGGTCATCGCCGACATTCGACGGATCATCTCTTGATCCAGGCCTTCGAGGTGTACCGGCTTCCTGGGATAGCGGATGGTGGTGGGCGAACTCTCCCGGGATGAGGGGGGTGGGGGTAAGGCCCGGGAGGCTCCATGGAAACTTACGCCTCCCCCATCCCCGTGTCAACCCTGAGCCCCGATTAGGTCCCCATCAGCAACCGAGCCAGGGTGTGAGAGCCTCGGCACCCACGCCAGCCCTGTGTCATCGGATGGACTTGGCCGCCCGGCAGATCCGCCGCACATCGGCCCAGTCCTGCCCCTGAAGGAGCTTGAGCGACGGGCCCTGCGGCTCGGCGGCGAGGGACCTCAGGCGCGTGATGCGGGCCTCGGTGCTGGGGTGGGTGGAGAGGTACGTCGGGGGGGTCAGCCCCTTCTTGCCTTCTCCCTGGAGGACTTCGAAGAAGGCGATCATCCCCGCCGGATCCACGCCCGCGGCCAGAAGCATGCGCATGCCATCGGCGTCGGCCTCCTCTTCGTTCTGGCGGCTGTACCGCAGCTCGCCGAGGAACCGGGCGCTTTCCATCCCGAAGGCCATGATCCCGCTGGCGTCGCCGGTCAGGGCGGCGAGGAGGAGTCCGCTCGAGGCATGCTGGAGCAGCGCCCGGGTCGGGTGGCGAAGAAGGATGTGCTGCATCTCGTGGGCGAGGACTCCCGCCAACTCTTCGGCGGACCGGGTGCGCTCCAGCAGCCCGCGGAAGAGGACGACGTGGCCGCCGGGAGCCGCGAAGGCGTTCACGGCCCGATTGTCCACCACGAGAACCTGGAACCGGTACGGCGATGGGGGAAGGGGGGCGAGCAGGGTCGCGACGATCTCGCGGATCGCCGGATCCCGGGCCGGGTCGGCGCAGCGCCGTTCCCGGGGTGCCAGGTGCTCGACCACGCTTCGCCCCAGGCGCTCTTCCCACGAGGGAGGAACGCGCAGCGCCACGAGGGACGCCATGGCGGGAATTCCCCAGAGGTAGAGGGCCGCCGTGAGCCCCACAACCCCGAGGGCCGCGAAGACCGTTATCCGGATCCGGGCCCAACGCCGGGCGGGAGCCCGAAAGCGCGCGGCCATCTCCGGCACCACCCGGTGGAGATTGGCCAGGAAGGCCGGGCTCGGGATCAGCAATACCTCCGGGAACTCCCCACCCCGCTCCAGGCGAACCTCTTCCCCTGGGTAGAACCCCTGCGTCTGGCGGATCTCCCCGATCGGCCACCAGAGCGTTGCACGCCCCTCGGTCGTGATCTGCAGGCCGTTCCGCATGAGGCGCACGGATGCCCGCTGCCGCGCGGCCGTCTTGCCATCCAGGTAATGCCCTTCCCAATCGGTCTGCATCAGCCCCCGCCGTCGGTTATCCGTCAGAGCAGGCCCTTGAACCTCCAGAGCGCCAGGAGCAGTCCGTCATCCGCAATCACCTCTTGCGCTTTACGTCTTGCGTCTGATGGCGACCCTGGCGTCTCGGCGGTTCAGCCTCTTTCCGGTATGGGTCAGGCGCCGAGGTCGAAGCCCGCGTCCAGGATGCCCGCCAGGCCCTCTCCGGTTGTGGAGGCGGCCTGCGCTTCCTGCCGGATGCGTCCCTCGTCAAACGGACCCTCCAGGCTGAGGTACTTGAAGGCAAACCGCACGTTTCGGACGGCGGCCCAGGGCCAGGCCAATCCCAGGGTGAACAGCAGCAGGAGTCCGTTCCCCAGGTAGAGCCGGAACAGGCGCCAACCCGTCACATCGGAGTGAAAGCCGGCTTTGCCGATGGAGGTGTGCTCCCAGTAATAGCGCTGCTTGCCGGCCAGGAACCATATCCACGACAGTCCGAGCGTCAGCGGCGTGAGCAGGAGGGTGAGCAGGAAGCTCCCGAAGAGCGCTCGGCCCTCCCCGTCGAAGTCGAACTTCTGGCTGCCGATGTACGAGTGGGACGCCATGAAGCCGTAACGGCGCGTCTCGAAGAAGGGATAGTAGAGACCCAGGGTGAGGGTGGTCAGCAGCGACCCTGTCAGGAAGAGTTTGATGAACTCCCGCGCCTCCCCCCGGAAGGAGAATCGGATTCCTCGCCAGGAGGTCCGACTCAGACGATAGCGCCGCGCACCCACCATGGCGAAGGGTATGACGACCAGGATGAACAGATAGGAGAGGATTCCTGCGGCGGCCCGGATGACCACGTTCGGACCCAGCAGGGGCACAACCATGTTCAGGAGGATGAGGGGCGCCCAGAGAAGGACCATCGCCTTGACGAAGCCGAGCAGCAATTCCTTGCCCGTCCCGTGATAGGCGAAGCGATCGCCCTCGAACTCGGACTCGCTCAGAAGATAGCTCCGGACCCGGACCTTGCCCCAGAAGTAGTAGACCCCCAGGCTGAGGATGGTCAGGAGCATGTTCACGATCTGAATGCCGAAGAGCGTGCCTCCGGAGCCATGGAAGAACAACTGGCGGCTCTGCCAGGTGTCCCCCCCGGCGTCTGCAGATCCGGGCGTCCCGATGGGCGGCGGCGTCCCCGGGGGGGCGGCCGATGGTGGTGCAGCCGTCCGCGGCTGGGCGGGAGTCGAGGGCCGGGACGCCTGGGAGTGGGAGGGAGAAGGCCGCCGGGCCGCGGCCCCCAGGGGCGCGCCGCAGGACTTGCAGGTCGGCCCGGCCAACTGCATCAGACCGCACTTCGGGCACGTCACACCCAGCATCATCGCTTCGCCCTCCTCCCGCAAAACGCACCGCGAGATTGCAGCATACAGCCGGAACATGCCTCTGTGTCAAGGGGCTTCCGTGAGAAGCTAGCGAACGGGACCTCGCCTGTCAAATGCCAGTGACGAACCTGTATTGTCCGACGTGCCAAGTCTCTCCCCCCGGTGTACCGGCATTGCCCAGGCTGAAGCGCGGAGGGGGGCCCCGCAAGAAGCGAGTTGAAAACCTCCCCGGGTCTGAGAGATCATCGGCACCCTGAGACTGCGCCGGCAGCACTCCGGACTCGCACGCATCAATGGGCGCCCGGCGAGGCAGACTGCCGGGACCACGGGACACCACGGAGGGAGGCAGACGTGAGACTCTCGAAGCAGGAGCAGGCCCTGGCGGAACAGGTATCGGCAGAGCGGTTGTGGGACATCACTGCGGCGATCGCCCAGAAGGTCCGCCTGTCCGGGTCGCCGGACGAGCGGGAGTCCTTCCGGTACATCGCGCGGACACTCAAGGGATGGGGATTCGAGATCGAGGAACACCACCCCGAGTGCTGGACGAGCTGGCCGGGCGCGGCCTTGCTCGAGATCCTGGGCGACGTGCCGCAGCGCATCCGATGCATCACGCACGCCATGGCCGCCTCCACGCCTCCGGACGGCGTGGTCCTGGACCTGGTCAACGCCGGCCCCGCAGACGCGGTCGCTCTCCTGCGGCAGCCCGTCAGCGGGCGGGCAGCCGTCTGCCAGGGGCTCGCCATGCCGGCCAAGGTGTTCCGCCTCGAGTCGGCCGGGGCGGCTGCCCAGATCCACGTGTGCGGCGACCACCTGCACGAGATGATCACCTCCATCGTCTGGGGCTCTCCCTCGCCGGAGACCGCATGCCTGCTCCCCAGGACGCCCATCGTCTCCGTGGACACCGAGGGGGGGACCAGGCTTCACGAGGCGATGCGCCGCGGCCGGGCCCGGGTCCGCATCCGGGCGCAGGTGGACACCGCCTGGCGCGGCCTGCCGATCCTGATCGCCCACCTGCGGGCGTCCGGGGGCAACGGCGATTTCCTGCTCTTCAGCGGTCACGTGGACTCCTGGCACTACGGGGCCATGGACAACGCCTCGGCCAACGCGACCCAGATGGAGGTCGGCCGGATCATGGCCCAGCGGCAGAGCCGGCTGCGGCGCGGCCTCCGCCTGGCCTTCTGGTCCGGGCATTCCCACGCCCGCTACGCGGGGTCGGCCTGGTACGCCGACCAGTTCTGGCTGGATCTTCACGACCACTGCGTCCTCCACCTGAACGTGGACTCCATCGGGGCCAAGGGCGCGACCTGCCTGACCGAGGCCGTCGTCATGGCCGAGGCGCGGGAATTCGCCTCGGCCATCGCGGAGAAGGTCGCGGGCCAGCGCCTCTCGGGCGCCCGCCCCTCCCGAGCGGGGGACCAGTCCTTCTGGGGTCACGGCATCCCGTCCCTCTTCATGACGCTCTCGGAGCAGCCCCCGGACGACTCTGAGACGGCGAGGGCGTTCGCCCTGCTCATGGGGGGTTCCGCCAGGACCGGCGGTCTGGGCTGGTGGTGGCACACGACCGAGGACACGCTGGACAAGCTGGACCCGGCCCTGATGGTCCGGGATGCCCGGATCTACCTCCTGGTGGCGCAGCGCCTGCTGGAGGATCCCGTCCTGCCCCTGGATTATCGAGCCGCCGTGAAAGAGACTCGCGAGATCCTGACCGGCTATTCGCGCGAGGGAAAGGGCCGCTTCGACCTCGGCCCCGCCCTGGTGGAGCTCGACAGGCTGGCCAAGGGCTTGCGCGCGCTCCACCGGACCATCCGCAAAGGGAAGCTGGCGCCGAGCGTCGCGGAGCGGGTCAACCGCTGCCTGATGGCCGTCGGCAGGCAGCTCATCCCGATCAACTACACCCGCTCCGGCCCCTTCGACCACGACACCACGCTGCCTGTCCCGCCCTGTCCGGGACTGGAACCGATGCGCCGCCTGGGAACGCTCCCCCCCAAGAGCGACGAGGCCCGCCAGCTTTGCATCACGCTCACCCGCGCGCGGAACCAGGCTGGTTATCACTTCCGACGGGCTGCGGCCGAAGTCGAGGCAACCCTGGCGTCACTGCCGCGACAGGGATAGTCGGACCCCTGGCAGAATCCGGGGCAGGCCGGTGATTGCCGTTGAAGGTTTCCCCTTACCATGTTACTCGTACCATCATCACCGCACATTCTGCAGGCTGCAGTGATTCACCGCCAGGACAAGCCTCACTTGACGCTTGGAAGGGCGCCATGCGGCGGTTTCATGGAGGTGTGTTTCTCCTCGCCCTGCTGCTCGCCTTGGCCGACGCACGGACTGTCCGGGCGGGCGGGCCACTCATCATCAAGTTTTCCGACGTGGTCGCCGGGGAGCCACAGAAGGGCGAGGCGCCCAACCGGTATGCCGAGCTGACCTCCTCGACGGCAAGGCCGGTGCCGTGGTGTCCCCGGGGCCGGGCCTTCCACCCGCCGTATCTCTTCGCGGGCTTGGAGCACGCCTGCGGGCCCATGACGGATCCACGCGTCGCGGTCAAGAGCACAGGACAGGAGGGGCCGGGCAGAGTGAACAGCCATACCAGGATAACGGCAACCGAGCAGCGAGGGGAGGGGGACCATGATGAGATACCATGACAGGCCCGGAGGTCTCGTGGCCGTAGGGGTGGTGTTACTTGCTCTCACATCGGGGATTGGATTGTGGGCGTCACCTGCAGCCGCCCAGAATCCCATCAAGATCGGGGCGTCCCTGTCGCTCACCGGAACCTATGCTGCCCTGGGCCAGAATCAGAATCGGGGCTACCAGCTTTGCGCCAAACACGTCAACGAGCAGGGCGGGGTCTTGGGGCGGAAGATCGAGTTCGTGCTCTACGATGACCAATCCCAGCCCGCCACCGGGGTCCGCCTGTACGAGAAGCTGATCACCCAGGACAAGGTGGACGCGATCCTGGGGCCCTACTCCTCGGCCATCACCGAGGCCGTGGCCAACGTGAACGAGAAGTACAAGATGCCCATGGTGGCCCCCATGGCCTCCACCACGTCCATATTCAAGAAAGGTCGGAAGTTCATCTTCATGGTGCAGTCCCCGGCGGAGGTGTACCTGGAGGGGCTCATAGACGTGGCGGCCAAGAGAGGGCTCAAGACCGTGGCCATCCTCAACGAGGACACGCTCTTCCCCAAGGCCACGGTCCAGGGAACCATCGACCTGGCGAAGCAGAAGGGCCTCCAGGTGGTCTTCGTGGAGGCCT
>DATIFO010000085.1:0-91171 GCA_035455275.1 Methylomirabilis sp. (SeqCode)
CACCTACGTCGCCAGCAGAATCGTGGCCTCCATCACGCCGCCGCCTTCCGGCTCGCCAGGATGGAGACGGCAAGAAAGGGGCGCCGTGTGGAGGTCACTGACCCCCGTAAGGCAGGCCGGCCGCGGCTGCGGATCAATCACGAATTGCCTGTGTTGCGGCCTCCACAGGATGGCGCGGCGGAGGACGCCGGTCGCAGGCTTCGAACGATGGGCAGCAGCCCATCGAGTCGCACCTGCCAGTGCAGGCTCGCCCCGCCCCGGCTCGCATGCCAGGGCTCAGGGGGCGCCATCCGAGGGATTCCCCTGAGTCAACAAGGCATTACCCCGAGCAGCTCCGGGAGGGCAGCCGCCCCGCCGGCGTCACTCACGCCCGGACCGGGATTGCGTACCTCTGGGTCACGACCCTCGGCCACCCCGGCCGGCCCCTAGGGCTCGCTCCTCGGCGTCCGCCCGCAGGCCGTCTCGCAAGCGGTGGCGCGGGGCCAGGCCGCGCACGCGGAGTGGGACCGGCTCCTGGACACGCAACCTGTCATTCCTGGCAACGGACATTGCGGATATAGTTACTGCTCGGATACGGGAGATCCGGCGGCGACTTGAGGGGGGGATGCGGTGATGGTATAAAGGAGAGGCACAGGCAGATCAGGATCGGAGCGGCGCGAGGTGGTGAAGGCGGCGGTGTGGGTGGTGGGCACAGGTGAAACAGCCGAGAGCGGGAGGAGGGAACGGCCATGACAGCACAGACACCGGACCTGGCGGCAGTGGTGACGCGACTGGAGCGGGTAGAGCGGCAGAACCGGCGAATGAGGGTGGGTGGGATCATGGTCTTGCTGGTCGCGAGCGTTGGCCTGCTGATGGGGCAGGCGATGCCGAAGGCGACGACGGTGGAAGCGGAGGCGTTCGTCGTGCGGGATTCGACAGGAAAACAACGCGTCGCCTTGCACCTGGCACCAGATGGAGGGGCGGCGCTGAGCTTTTTCGATCCGGCCGGCATGGGCCGGGCCACCCTGCGGGTTGATCGGGAGGGATCGCCCGACTTGACCCTCCTCGATCAGGCCGCCCAGAACCGGGCCGTGCTGCGGGTGGAACGGAGTGGGGCCCCGCGTCTGATCCTTTTCGATCCGGCCGGCACCCCGCGCGCCAGCTTGTATTATGTGGTGGCCGATGGAACGGGGATCCTCCAACTCTCCAACCAGGACGAGAAGGTGTACACGCAGCGCCCGTAACCGAGCGCGATCACGGGGCAGGGACGCCAGCAGTTGGAGGCTGGGCACCCTCGGCGAGGAAGCGGCGAGAGGGCAGGGCCATGGCACCAGATCCCCCGACCTGGCAGCTATCGCGGCCCGCCTGGACATGATCCTCGATCGTCTGGCGAAGCTGGAGGTTCGGGGGACGCAGCTTCTTTCACTTCCTGGGGGTGCGGGATGGGGTTGTCTCAGTGGACTTGTTACCGCTCCACCCTCGCCACCGCTTTCTCACTCCCCAGGATGGAGACGACAAGAGGGGGCGCCGAGGGGAGGCCATTCGCAGGCTCCGGACGCAGGGCCGAAGCTCATCGAGCCGCACCTGCCGGGGCCGGCTCGCCCTTCCCCTCCATGCATGCCAGGTCGCGGGGGACGCCATCCAAGCTGTTCATTGAGTCGACATCGACTCCCGCTGCGGCACCCTCCCGATTTCAGCGCGTGGGGAAGCAGTCGGGTTGTCGGGGTTGTGGGGGAACTGGCGGAGGTCTGGCTCCATCGCCTCCCAGGATCCTTGCCACAATCGAGTTCCTTGCTGTGATCGGGGGTCACGTAGATGACATGCTTTCCATGACCGACATCCGTTCGCAAGTCACTCTGCTTTGTGGTGGAACAACCCGCGCGATTCCGCGACAGGGGCGTCGGCCTGCTCAAATGGTCTATCGGCCAGTGGCGCCAGGGAGCCGGTGGTGTTGACCTGGTGGGAAGTCCAATCCGGCAGGGATCCAACGCTCTCTTCGTGGCTGGCCACATATGAGGAGTCGTTTCCATTCGAGGTGCGCGCCCCCTCGGAGGTCATCGCCGAGCAGATCCGCCGGAGGGATCTGGGCCAAGCTGAAGACGATGTTCACCACCTGGCGGCGGCCCTGGACGGGCAAACGGTGGTGGGCGGGGCAATGTTCAGCTTCCTGGATCGGTCCCGCGTCGGTTTCATCAGTTATGTCTTTGTGGATTCCCGGATGAGAGGGCACGGCATCGGGGAATGGATTTTTCGTCGACTCCTCGCCGTGCTTGAGGCCGATTCTGCGGCGCTGCATCTGGAGCCAATGGCAGGCGTGGTCTTCGAGGTTGAACGGGAAGATCTGGCGAAGACGCCGGGCGAGGGGATGGAAAGAATCAGGCGATTGCGTTTCTTCGCCAGGCTGGGCGCAGGCATCCTCACCGGGCTGGACTACCTGCAGCCTCCCCTCCATGCAGGGGAGGCGCCCCTGCCAATGTATCTCATGTATCAACCCATGGCGCTGAGCAGTCAGGGACTGTCGGCGGGCGACGTGTTGGCGTGGGTCGCGCACATCTATGATGCGATCTACGTGAAGGGAGCGGGTCTCAGCGAGAGCGTTGTCAGAGACTGCCTGGATCGGGTCGAGCGGTCAATGGAAGGCGGACACGTGGCACTGCGGCGTCCAGAGTGACTTCGCAGAGTCCGAACAAGCGCCCCCCGAAGGCGTCACCTGTGGTGCGTCACAAACGGCAATGCGTAGGTTCTGACGCACCCTCCGGCTCTGGGGTGCGGAGCGCTGCTGCCGCATCCCGGGATGCGCGGCGTTGTTGACCCAGCAGGATTATTGTCGCCCGCCCCTCGCCACCGATTTCCCGGTCCCCAGGATGGAGAGGGCAAGAGGGGGGGCGGAGGGATATCATCCACTCGCGCAAGGCAGGCCGCGCGCGTCGGCGGTTCGGTCAGGAGCAGCCCGTGTTTCACCCTTCAGGGGCTGGCGTGGCAATGCACACCGGCCGAAGGCTGCGGACGTCGGCTCACCCGGCGGCCCCCTCACCTCCGCCCGGGGTGGTGACCGATAGCCCCCACCCGCGCCTCCCGCCAGCGTTCTCACCATCGCGGGAGCGCCCACCTGGCATACCGCCCACCGCACCGAGCGGGCCCATGCAGTCCTGCTCCTTTTTCGCCAACGCATGCAGTGCTCCCTGGCCGCGTCGCGATCTGTCCTGGGGGGTAGCTTCTTTCCTTTCCTCCACCGGTCCTACGGTGCCTCGCGCTCCTGCCACTCCAGCCACCGAATCGAGCAAGGTGTCCGCCACTGTGTTAGGCGGTTCGTCTTCTATGGCGGCGACCTGATGGATTTGCGACCCGTGCATGTTGGGCTTCCGACATGTGACGAATGTGGAGACGGCTCCCCCTTGACGACGCGTGGGAACGATGGGGGAGCACTCCGGGACGATCCGACGCGCTCACCGGATCACCTCAGCCGCCCGGCTGAGGAGGAATTGGCGGATCGTCAGCCCGAGGGCGTTGGCGGCCTTGAGGTTGATGACCAGGTCGAACTTGGTCGGCTGCTCCACGGGGAGATCGGCCGGCCTGGCCCCGTTGAAGATCTTGTCCACGTAGAAGCCAAGGCGCCGGAAGCTGTGAGGTTGGTCATACCCATAGCTCATGAGCCCCCCCGCCTCGACATAGCTTCTGAGTGGGTAGACGGCCGGCGGCCCGCTCCTCCCGCGCCTCCGTGTACCGGCACGCGATGGCGAGGTTCTGGCCCTGGATATAGCCGCGCTCCCGCAACCCCTCCAGGAACGCCTGCCAGAGAGGATCGCCCCTTGTCGGGCAACTCTGGGGAGTCTTGTCCGTGGGGGTCAAGCCAGATCCGAGGTATCCGATCCGAAAGACTTTCGTTGGCTGTTGCCCGGGGGAGCATACCGGAACGGCGAGGAACGCGAGGGTGAGGAGGCCGCAGATCGCGGCGTTGCCAGGCTTCATGGCGACCCCCTTTTCCTTCCGACGATATTTCGTATCACGCCCGTTCCACCCACTCCCCCAAAAGGCAAGCGCCCCCGCGAGCCATCGAGATGGCCGACGGGGGCGCTGATGGCTGTCCAGGGGCCACGCACCGCTGTTCTCGTGTCGCTCGGGATGGGGGTGATAGGCACTTGTCCCTGGGCGCGGCGCGCGCATCACGCGCCCCTCGCCGACTGCATCGTCGCTGACCAGACAGAATGGTGGATACCGCAGATCTAGCCCGCACGTCAAGGGGAAAACCTGTGAGAGGGGACCCGGCAGCAGTGAAGCAACTGATCAAAGGGCCGTTGCCGATCTCAACTCTCCTTGGTTTCCTTCCATCGCTACGGAAGGGTCGGTTCTCCCGGAGTAGACTCACCGAGTGTTGATCTCTAATAGGGCACGTTCCAGTCTTTGTCACCTCGGCAGCGAATTCCATTCACTCTTTGAATTCAACCGCACAACCTCCTTCACTTACGATCCCGCGGGCCGGGTGCCCACCCAGACGCTCCCCGACCTCCGGGTGATCCAGGCAACTCACATCGCCACCGGGAACGTGGCCTCCATCACGCCTCCGAGCCGGCCGGCCCATGCCCTCGCCTACACGCTGATCCACTTGGAGGAGGCCTATACGTGACCCGATCTCAGCGTCGGGAAAGTTGCCACGACGTTCAGCTCCAACCTGGACCGGCAGGTCGCGGGGGTCTCCCGTCCCGACGTCCAGACCCTCACGCTGGTCCATGAGCCCACCGGCGGTCGCCTCAGCACCCTCACCGAGCTGCGCGGCCAGAGCTGTCCTGTGCCCTGTCGAAGGACGATCTTCACCTACCATCCGATCACCGGGAAGCTGGCGACGATTACGGCCCCCGGGGGGATCGGGCTCAGCTACGCCTACGACGGGAGCCTCCTCACCGGCACCACCACCTGGACCGGCCCTGTCGCGGGCAGCGTGACCCGGACCTACCACCCGGACTTCTGGTGGGCTGGCGACGTCCGCGGGCGGTCCAGGCGGAGCTAGCTGCAATTCCTTACACAAGCCTGGCCGTTCAAGCAGCCACCTTCCTGCGGCGAATCCGGGGTCCCCCCCACTGGACCGGGCTCCTCACGATCACCTTTCCCTAGCGTTCGTGCCGACCCAAAAAGGATACATCGGTGTCTCCGAAGGGATTCGCCACACCTGGAAAGTCGCCCGTCTGGTGCGAAAAGGGAGGGGTTTGGTCTCCGGGGGGGCCAACTGCATGGCCGGACGTGTCCGGGAGTCTCCAGCCATGGGCGAGAGCGAGATCGCTGGCCGCCGGCACCGATGGGAGGGAGGGCACACGACGGTCGCGCCGAGTGGCTCTTCACGGCTCGGGGTCCGGCGGGCGTCCAAATGGATTCGGCCTGTTAGAGGCTTTTCTCGACCGCCGCGGCGCTTGCGGTGCAGTCGAGTTGAGGACCGCATCCAACCGTTCGCCCGGATTCACAAGACTCACACCGCTGGTCGTGACCGCCCGCTGCTCGATGCGGGCCCCCTTGCTCTGTCCGCTTCATGTATTGTGATTCCGGTGCAAAGGACGGATCGGCACGCGTCCTGCTTATCTCCTCGGTAGCCCCGGCGGAGGAAAACAACCGCAGCCAAGAAGATAGCAAGCTCAGCCAACCGGGGCCGACTCCCCCGGCCCATACTATTTGCAGCGAGGCTCGAGCGAGAGAGCGTGGTCGGATCTCATGCCCGGCGCTGAGACGGGCTGCCCCGGCAAGTTGATGCAGGCAACCACGTCCTCGGGACATCGGGGTTGACTATAGTTCGATTCGTCACACGGATTCCGCGGCGCCCTCGACACTGCGGCAAGCCCGGGACTGCCGTCGAGCCACCTCGGCCTCGTCGTGAGCTGAGCCGTGAGCCGAACGACGGTCCTCCAGGACAACCAGGGGGAGGCGTCAAATGTGGACGACCGGGGGAAGAGCAATCGCTGAGCAGACCACGGTCAGCCTCGCACGGCACGGTCCACATTGCCCCCTGAGGCAGAACGCGCCTCGAAGAACCCTCCTATATCCGGCAGCCCTCACCCCTCCGGGCCCATCGGCAATCCCCTCCGGGGTTCCAATCCTCCCACGCGCACTCTCCGCCACGCCTCCATCACGGCTGAATCGCCTCCCCGCCCTCACGGGGTGTCGCTGTCACGTCACTACACCCGTCGCACCCAGCAGAGCCCGCGCCAGCGGTCCAAGCGGTTCGTCCTCTGCGGTGTGCATCACAAGTGCAAAGGATGCCTTTGCACGCCCATTTGGTATAGAACCAGCGTTGAGGGTATGGTAGTCGCAACCCGCCAAGAAATGTCGTCCATACATCCGATCTCTCTCGACAGGAGGCCATGACGATGAAAAACCACGAATTTCCCGCTGAACATACCCTGGGCGTCGAGCCTCGTGACCTAGTGGACCTCCCAAGGCTGCAGAAAGGGCAAGCGGTCGACCTAAAGGCGGTTCGTGTCCCTTATGAACGTTTCTACCTTGGCTTCGTCTATGCTCCCGCGGCGATCTTAGCGTTGGCCTTCGTTGCTATTGGGCTTTATGAACCTATAACTCTGGTTGTAGTACCAGGCATCGCGGCCTTTCTTTACTTTCTCACATGGATTGCATGGAGACTGACGTTCGCCTTTCTACTTGGGAACTCAATAAGAATTGGTGCGGACCAGTACCCTCAGATTCATCGACTCATTCAACAGACCTCAGAAATCCTCAACATCGAGCCACCGACCGTGTTAGTACTCCAAGGCCACGGCCTCTTCGAAGTACTTGTCGCACGCCGGTTCTCGCGACGGGGCGTTCTCATCATCACTTCAAACATGCTGGATGACCTTACAAAGAATAGATCGTCGCGGGAACTGATGTTCTTTATCGGGCGTCAGCTTGGGCTTATTGCAACGGGCTATTTTCGCTTCTGGACCATCAAACACACAATCGGTCAGTTCTCACTGCTCTTCTATCTTGCATGGCTGCGCCACTGCCACCTCACAGCGGACAGATTGGGCCTCCTGATCGCAGGCGACCTCGACGCCGCAGAACAAGCGCTGGTCATCATTACTGCGGGTTCCGGTGTCGCCCCTGGCACCAGCATCGAAGCGCTCAAGAGACAGCGCAGCGATTTGTTTGATACCGTGTGGGCATGGATCCAACTCGGACTCTCTGCCTACCCATACATGGTTGACCGCATCCTTCGACTCCGCGAGTTTGCTTACCAAGCCGCGAAAAGCGGGATTCAGTCTAATGCACCGGTTGGAATTGGAGCCATCCCAATATATCATCATTCAATACGCGCCCTGCCACTCATGATCGTGCACGGACATGATGAAACAGCGCGCAAGGATCTAGAGAACTTTCTGTTGACGAGGTTTCCGCATGTGTCGCCAGTCCTCATGATTGACGATCAAGACGGCGCAATGACGCTTCCGGAAAAATTCGAGCGACTGGCCAACGGCGTTAGCGGCGCTCTTGTGCTGTTGACACCCGACGATTCGGCAGTGACCAAGCGTACTGGCGCTGGGGGCGTGCGTGCTCGCCAAAACGTCGTGCTTGAGATTGGCTGGTTCTGGGCTAAGAAGGGTAGAAACAAAGTCCTGTTGCTTGCAAGGGGCGATCTCGAGGTTCCAACTGATCTGTCCGGAGCGGAAGTGCATCGCTTCAGCAAGGCGCCCACTGAGTGTTCGGAGTCCATTCGTGCATTCATCGACATGATTGAAGCGAGCTAGCGCGAAGAACCGGGGCAGTGCGACGGCCAACACATCGTGTGGGGGCGTTCCAGTCAGTGTCGCGTTGGCAGCGAATCTTATCAGTCGTTAGAACAGCTAGCCGCACGAATTGCTTGAGGTGGGAGGCGGCGGGTCGGGTGCTCACCCAGATGCTCCCCGATGTCCGGGAGATCCGGGCGACCTACGACGCGAACGGGAAGGTCGCCTCGATCACGTCGCCGAGCCGGCCAGCGAGGGCGCATGACTACACGCCGATTGACCTGAAGGCGTCGTACAGGCCGCCGGTCCTCGCCATCGGGAATGTGGCCACCATCTACATCTACAACCAGGACAGGCAACTCACAGCGGTCACACGCCGCGACGGCCAGTCCCTCAGGCTGGACGACGAGCCCACCGGCGCCCGCCGTACCACGCTCGCGGAGGCCCAGGGCCAGACCTGTCCTGAGCCGTGTCGAGGGACGACCTTCACCCACCACCCGACTACCGGGCTCGTCGCCACGATCGCGAGCCCCGGCGGGGTGGGGCTCAGCTACGCCTACCACGGGAGCCCCGCACCCGGACGAGCTGCGCCCGCCTAGGGGCAGGAAGCGTGACCCGTGAGGGTTGATTGTTGGATGCGGCATACGACTACCGCCTTGTGATTGACGCTTTGGCACGACCGGGACTACCGTTGAGCCACTTCCGTAGTCCTCCGGAACAACAAGGGGGGCGTCGGATGCGGATGACAGGAACGGCTCAGCAGACTGCGGTGGGGCTCGCGCGGCACGATGCGCACGACCCTCCGCGGCAGATCGCGCCTTGCAGACCTGTCTCATATCCGGCAACCGTCACGACTGTGGGCCATTCGGCAAACCCCTCCAGGGACGCAATCAGCCTACACTCAGTCTCCACCACATCTCTATCTCAGCCAGAACTCATCGAGTACCTCCACAAGCCCTTCCCTCTCGGCCATTACAGCAGGCGAACCGGCAAGACTGTTTGCCATTGGGTCAAGCGGTCTGTCTGTCTAGGAGTGGATCTCAGTGATTTGCTCCCCGTGCAGGTCGGACTTCTGAAGGGTGGCGAAAGCTGTAACGTGATCCCGCGGTACGATAGTCGCCGCGAGGACGCACGGCGAGAGTGATACGCTGATAGTTACCTATATTCGGTTTGCCAAGCCGAAACCATCTAGAGCATGACGGCATGAGGAACGACATAACTCGATAGGGCACACTCGTTCGATGTTGGGTCGTCGCTGCCGTGATCCTGGCCACGCGTGTTCCGATTCTGCTGCTATGAGGGAGGATGACACATGACGGACGCCGATCGGAATCCTGGGAATGTGGAAACCGCGGAGGATGTAGATACCAGAGTATCTTATGTAGTGCAGCCGGAGCAATGGCACGATCGGTTGGCGGCGCGGTTAAGCATCCTGTACTTGCTTGCGATGCTTGTGCTTCTCTCGTCGGTGCTCTACCAAATCTGGAGTGGAGATCCTAAGCTGCTGAAGAATATCACTGGCATAGATCTAGCCAGCTCCGGGAAGATGACTCTGTTCCGGCTCATGGCCTACACCGCTATCGGTGGCGCTCTGGGAGCTGTCGCCAATGGGATCCGCAGCATCATCTATTGGCATCTCGAGAAGCAAGGCTTCGGCGGCCGCTTCATTTGGAAGTACCTCAGTCTTCCGCCGTTGGGCGCCCTCTTGGCCGTCATGGTTTACGCGACTATCCGGGCTGGCATTGGCTCTATAGGTGGGAATGCCACGCCGACTGAAGGCGGAGCTCAGCCCATGTGGGCCTTTGCTTTCGGCGCACTTTCCGGTTACGGGTCGCATAAGGTATTTGTCTGGCTTGATGATAAGGTGAAGAAGCTATTCGAGGTACCTGAGAAGTCTGAAGAGAAGGGAGTAAAGGTCCCCGACGTGAAGGGCAAGACCCAAGCGGAAGCGGAGGCAGCGCTGCAGGATGCTGGTCTGGCGTGCGGAAAGATTGACACGACTCTCTCCACCGACCCGAAGATGGAGGGCAAAGTCGTCGAACAGACTCCCGCTGCGGGTTCGTCCCTCGCGCCTAAGGGGGCAGTTGCCATCAAGATCGGGAAGGGGAAAGGTGTCTGACCGAAGGAGGTAGGCGCATAGCTTGTCCTTGGACCCCTGAGGTAATGCGTTGTTGACTATGTGGTCTTGTTACCGCTCCGATCTTGCCTCCGCTTTCCCACTTCCCACAATGGAGACGGCAAGAGGGGCGTGCGGTGGGGAGGTCACCGATCCGGGCGAGGCTAGGCCGCGCGCGACTGCGGACCGGTCACTAGCTGCCCGTGTTCCATCCTTCCGAGGATGGCGTGGCGGAGGCCGGGCGAAGGCTCGGGACGAAGTGCTCTGGTCATTGGGGTTGATGATCGTTCGATTCGGTATGTGGGTGACGCGTCGGCATTGAGCCTGGGGCAAGGCCAGGAGTCGTCCGAAAGGAGGGGTACGTGATGAGCGGCATTCGGCGGGCGGTGTTTGCGAGCGATCTGCACCTCGGGTCCAATGCGACGCTCGACGACTTCACGCGGGACGTCGAGTTCGCAGCGCTCCTGGAGACCCCCCAGCTCAACCCATCGGGGGACGACCGGCTGGACCTGGTGCTCCTCGGTGACAGCTTCGACCTTTGGCAGGCGGTGAGCGAGGACGAGTGCCACCAGGAGGAATCCAAGCGGATCAACCTGGCCTACGTCCCTGCCTCCGAGGCGGTCCGCCTGGACGAGGTACGGGCGAAGCACCTGCGTTGGTTCGAGGCGGTGGGGCGCTTCGCGCAGCGACCCGGGTGCCGGCTCGTCGTCGTCCCGGGGAACCACGATCACTCGCTGATCGACCCGACGGTGCAGGCGAGCCTGGCCGGGCACCTGGGGCTCTCGGGGTCTCCCCGGTTGTCGTTCGTGAATTTCTACGAGGATCCCACCCTCCGCGTCTACGCCGATCACGGCAATCAATACGATCGCAACAACACCTACGACGACTTCGCGCGCGTGGACTGGAAGCAAGACTGTCCCGGATACTACTTCGTGAAGCTCTTCCTGAATCGCCTCGAGTCCCGTGACCCGCGTATTGACAACTCGCCGAGCGGGTGGGGCGCGGTCTGGCACTGGCTTCGCCGCACGCTGAACTTCAAGCTCCTCGCCATGGCCATCCGCTATTACTGGCAGTACTCGACCGACCGCCGGGTCCCGAAGCGGATCACGCCCTTCGCGGACCAGCCAATCGCCGAGAACCCGTCAACGCGCGGCGTCCCGGGTCACCCGGCCGCGCCGGCGTTGCTCGTCGCCGGCCGCTCCGCCCGGTCGACCGAGCGTTTCTTCAGCGCGGATCCGGAGATGGAGGAGTTCCTGCGGGGGGCGTATGACGCCTCGCGTGAGGTGCGTCTGGCCGTGAACGAGATCCTCGCGGCCCAGGGGTCGCGCGAGGGTGTCCGCGGCACGGAGCGAGGAACCGCACGTCGCCGGGGGCCACAGCGGAAGCCGACGGGTCGTCCCCTCTCGGGCACACCGAGGCCGTCAACGCGTCGACGACCGGAGGTGCCGAAACCGATGGGCGCGCTGCGCGGCGTCGCCGCGACGCGGGGGATCGCGGGCCCGCCCGAGGACATCGCCTGGGCGGAGAACCTCTTCAGCGAGAAGCCTTACTTCCGCGACCGGCTCGCGCCGGAGGCGTTCCGGTACGTCGTCTTCGGCCACACCCATGACGCACTCGAGCGCCGGCTCTCGAATGGCGCCACGTACCTGAACGCCGGGACCTGGGCCGCGGAGGACCCGGGCCTACCCGTGGTGGTCGCCGAGTGCCCACCCGGCGGCGCGCCCACGGCGAAACTGCTCCGACTCAAGGATGGAAGGCTGAGATAGCACCAGAGGACGGCTGCCGCCACTTGAAGGAGATCTCCTGTGCGCCGGCGCCCCGGAGGCCCTTGGCGAGCAATTCGACCAAGGCGGGATACCGGGCATCCCCGAGAACCGGGGCCTGGACCACGATCCGGGGCAGCGTGTCTCGAGCCGAGCGCTCCAGCGCGAGGACTTCGGAGTCCCCGACGAGAAAGATGTCGAAGAGCGAGGGACGCGGGTCGGGTGCGTCCAGAACGCCGAGCATCACGTAGTGGCCCTCGGCGTCCAGAAGGAGTCCATGCGCTCCCGGATCGGTGATCTCGGAGCGGTAGGGCGTCACGGCGGGAGTTGCCCCCGGCCCCTGGAGGGGGGCCACGCGGAAGCGGCACGGCTTCGGATAGCCCGGCGGGAACGCGCGAGCCGTCTTCAACTCCTCGAGGAGGCGATTCCGCACCGTCAGCAGCGCGTCCTCATACGACTGGGTCGCGTAGTCCACGCGGAGGGAATAGTCGCGGGCGAGAGCGGGTGGGGGGGCGCCCGACGCGGTGGTGGCGAGGGAGGGCCCGAGCAGGACAGCCGCTGCAAGCGCTGCGGACCGCGCGATGCTCGGGAGCTGGCTCGGCTTCACTGGCGTCATTGGCTTGGCCTCCTGGTGTTTGGCTCCGCGGAAACATCGACTCGGTCCGGCGGCCGCCGGACCCGGGCGACGAATTCGGCGTAGGGCTCGTCCGGGACCGTGGTCGCGGGAACCAGGAGGAGCGTTCCCCGCTCGATCACATTGGGGTTCGGCACCTGCTGGCGATTCGCCCGCCAGACCCGCTCCCACTGACGGGCGTCCCCGTAGTAGTACCCGGCGATGAGGTGCAGATTATCGCCTGGTGCTACCTCATGGAGGGCATCGAGGGTGTCCGGCGGCCCAGGCAAGCCGGCTGCGCTCACCGGAACTTCGAGGGGAGTCGTGACGACGAGGGCGATCAGGAGACCCAGGAGACAGCGCTGCACTCCTCCCAGTATCGCCATGGTCTCTTTCCTCCTCTGCCCTGGCCCCTCGAGCGCAGACCGAGAGCGTCGGGGGACAGGGAGCTCCGCCGCCGCTCGGGAGCCCACCGCGACCGGCGCGCCGCTCTCCGGGCATCACCAGCGGACGTGCGTTCCCACGCCAAGGAGGGCCTGCCGGTCAGATCGCGGCCTCGACCAACCGACGAACCGCCTCCCGGATCTGCTGCTCGGTCCCGCCTTCCATGGCGGGGCACACAGGAACTGGCAAGCGCTGCGGCTTGAACACCGGATCCCCCACGGCGGGGCACGATCCCGCTGCCTCCACGCGCGCCCCGCCAGGTTCTCTCCCACAGCCCGTTACCATCCAGCACGTATGTTCTCCCACGCCGCTCCTCCAATCCTGACGCTGTGCCATTGCCAAGATCCCCACCAACGCCCCGGCCATCAGGCTGCCCGACGGCCCCGGAGCCCTCATCCCGGCAGCGTAGGGCGGCAATTCTGTCAGGGCAACGAGGGCGGAGCACCAGGAGGCCCTGCGCTGGGCGCCACCATAAGGCCGTATAACTAGGCCACTCCCGGGTGGCGGCCGTCACAAGGGTCGCCGAGGCGTCTTGCCGCCCTACGCCTAATAAAGCAGGGGATGTGCCAGACTGAGGGAGGCGTGGCGCCTCGGGTGGGAAAGTGTGGCCGGCCGTGATCCATGAGGCTGCTAGAATGCGGGGCGTTGCTGGCTCAGGCAGCGACCTCCCCAGTATGGAGGTACACCACCATCAGGCTGTGTGACAACATGTGATCGCCCCCTGGCGTGACCGGCATCCCCTCCTCGCCTCAGCCCACCCGCCTCGGGTGTGCCTCGATCACACACGCGCCGGTCACCATGTCGTGGACGATCATGTCAAGCGGCTTCTCCGTCCTGAGAAGGTGCGCGTATAGCTGGGCAATGTGGACGCGGCACCCCCACACCTCATCCCCCAGTTTCGCCCCGACCTCTCGCACCAGCAGTCGGTGGGTGGCAGGGACCGCCGCCTTGCCGTCCTCATCCCAGCACGGGAGGCAAACGTAGCAGCTTTCCGATCGCCCCATCTCTTTGACCTCGTCCCCATGAGCGTAGCCGCTCAGGAGATGGGGAGGAACAGGTCGTACCGCATCAACGGCCAGGTATAGATCACCACGTTCCCTGACGAATAGGACCCTAGCGGACGGTTTCGCGACTGTCAATTTGGAAAAGGAGCCCCGCTGGCAAATAGTGCAACCGGGGGCGACCCTGGCGCCAGTCGAAGAGGGGAAGGAAAGCCGCTCAGGCGGCTCTGGGACCTGAGGGAGGAGAAGAATTTACACTCCCCCAGGAGAGCCGGGCAATCCGTCGGCCGCTGTTAGAGAAATTGAGCAGTTCCGAATGCCCCCGGCAGGGCATCCTTTGCGGCGGATGTCCGATATCTAGCGGATTTCATAGAGCCGTGTAATTCTTACCAGAACTCCTCCGTACCCACCGGGTCCGGGTTTCGGGTTTGCCAACTTTCCAGATTTCTGTAACCGACCACCATTTCAGGGCAGATCCCGTCTGGCCGGTCTCCAACCTGGGCTTGGCATCCGGGATGCTTCATGGGAGGGGCGGAATGGGGTGCGGCACATGCGCACATCCAAGAGGCATTTCACAGCGGTCCCTCCATCCGGGAGGGGCGCCGAAAGGACGGAATTCATGTATCAAGTTTTCGGGGTCCTGCTGCTCGCCGTCGGATCGGCCTTGGTCTACGATGAATCCTCCAAGACCAGAACGGCCCTCGGGGCCGGCTTGGGTCTTCTTCTCCTCCTTGCAGGCTCAAGCCTGGCCCTCGACCTTCCGCCAGAGGCGAGTGATGCGCCGTAAGCCGGGCACAGCCGGGCTGCCAAAGGAGGAAGCCAACCGGGGGAGACCTGGAGATTGACCCTTCTGGGTTTCTCAAACTCAGGGAGGGAGTCCCATGGTGCGCATGACAAGGATCGTTCAGGGGAGTGCGCATCTCTTGCGGAGCGGCCTGGTCCTGGGGGCGCTCGTCATCCCTTGCTGAGCGGGTGCAACACGACTTCTGGCTTCGGTCGGGACGGACAATCGCCCGGGCGCGGCATCGAGAGGAACGCCGACAAGAACAATAGATAGTGCTGCGGCTTTGGGGAGCCGGCGACGCTCCGCTTCGACCAGGGAATCCAGGGCGGCGATCTCATTGGTGCTCACGAGCCTGAAGGAGATTCAGGGGAGGGGCTCAGGCTGCGACGGGTCGGTCGCGGTCCGGAGGATCTCCAGGGCAGCCACTAGCGCGGTTCGCTGCTCGGGCGTGTCGCCGGTCCAGGCGAGGCCGCTGCGGTAGTACACATGCCGGTCGCCCTCCGCGGTCTGCTCGCCCCTGTGGAGCCGGGTCCACACCACGCGGCCGGTGAGGCGGAGGCGCCCGAGGGCAGGCGGGAGGTCCACGAAGCACACCACCCCCTCGTGGAGGTGCTCGGGGTGCTCGATGCGGCAGCCCTCTGAAGTGAGATCGAGGAGGCGCACCAGCCGGAGCTCCAGCTCAAAGGCACTGAGGTGCCGTGGGACGGTGATCCGCGCGACGTGCCGGCGATCTGGCGGATCACTCATGGCCCGCTCCCTTCCCTCAGTCGGCTGGGCACCGGTCCATCACCCGCCCGACGGCTGCTCGCCGTTCCTGCGTTGCCCATCCTGGTACAAGCGTGCCTCATTCAGCTCAGGTTGCGCCTGCCGCATATTCGGTTCGGAAAGCAAACAGCCCTCGGGGAGGGTCAGTCCCCAGAGGGCCGCATCGTCTGAAGACAGATGAGAGCCGGCATCCCTGCCCCCAGGTCCCTCTGCAGGGAAACCCCGATCAATCGAACAAGACACTATCGCGTAGCTGCGAAGGATGTCAAGGCGATTCTCCCGCTTTCTTACTGGCGAGAGCCGGGTGTCAGGGGTTGGGGGTCAGAGACCCGGGCCAGGCCATCATTCGATCCGAGAGGCTCCTCCTCGCCGAGGGCAGGGTGGTGCCCCGGGCGGCAGGGCGGGGCCGGGGGTATTCTCGCCGCCGCTGCGGAGCGGTCCAGGAAATCCACGCAGGCACCGACGTACCGTTGGATGTCCCCCGGAAGGCAAGGGACGATAAGGATACGCCCTGCAATGCTACGGCTTACTGTGCGGTCACTCATTCAGGCGACAATCCATCACCCGACCGCACAGTCCTGGGGAGAGTCCGAGGAGGGGTGGCGGCCCACCCCTCTCGGAGCGGACCGCGGGGAGGGCCGAGCGGTTGCCCTTCCCGATGCAAGCGCGAGGGCCTTCCCCGCGAACTAAGCGGTCCGGATGGATGTGTAGCCCTACTTCCGGACCGCTTACTGCAGACCCAGCCGGGCGCCCAGCTGGCGGAGTTGCTCGGTCGTGGGCTGGTCGAGCGATTGCCCGATGAAGAGGCGATTGCCGATATCGAGGAACGCCGTACGGTTCCCGTGCTCCGAGTGGTACTGGAGCAGCGCCAGCGCCGCCGGGTTCTTGTGGTTCGGATAGATCCTCACCGCCTCTTCCAGGCTGGCCACCGCCTCCGCGTCCCGTTTGAGTCGGAGCAGGAGCAGCCCCTGCATGTACGGCGGCCAGGCCCGCACGTCCTTGGAGCCCGTGTCCCCGAGGAGGGATGTCGCCTCGCCGACCCAGGCGAGGAACTCGGTGGGGTCGGCCTTGTCCAGCACGAACCAGGTCAGTCTCCCCAGCGCTCCGTGCGGAGTCTTGGCGAGCTGATCGTAGTAGCTGGAAAGGCCCCTCGCCTGGAACACCTCGGGCTGGTAGGACTTGAAGTACGAGAGAACACCCATGATGCGCCGGCGCAAGCCGTCGCGCTGATGCAGCGACCACGGATCAGAGGACGTCATCCCCTCCATCCGATCGATGAAGGCGCGAGTCGTGTCGGACAGATCGAAGAGCATCTGCTTGCCCGGGACGTCCTTGCGCACTTTCCAGTACAGGCCGCCGTCTTCGACCGAGAAGTCGTGGGGGAAGCTGCCGGCGGTCTGGTAGATCGGGCGCTCGGAGCCTCGCACGAAGGCACTCAACCGCCGGTCTCTGTCCGGTGCATCGAAACGGAACAGGCGATTGCGGAAGGCGAGCCCCTGGTCGTTATACAGGGTCACGTCCGGCCGGAGACCCTCCACCTTATTCATGTACCCGATCGGAAAGGCGTCGTCGTCGCCGTGGACGAACAGGATCGCCCCCTGGTCGACGGACGTCAGGACGGCGGTCGCGTAGTCCCGCGCCCACGTGTCGTCCCGTCGGTCGTTGACTCCCCGGCCCGTGAGGAACACGACGACCGCGAGCGCCGCCCCCGCGCCGACTCGAACCGCCGCTGCGCCGCGGCGAGCCCTGGCTGCCAGCGCGTCCAGTCCCAGGACGAGCCACACGGCCAGGATCCCGTAGGGGATGAGTGGGTACCGGCGTATGACCGTCTGCATGAGGGGGTCATAGTCGAAGCTGAGCATGGCGCCGAGAACCAGTGAGCTGCCGAGCCAGCCCGCAAGCAGGGCGGCGGCCGTGGCGAGGTTGAATCGCCGCCACTGCTGAACCAGTCCGAAGCCCGCGAGGGCGGCTCCCGCCGGCGTGTACTGCCGGACCATCTCCGCCAGCAGAAAGCCGAGATAGTGAAGCTTGTCGGCGATGTCGGCGCTCTGGCTCACGTCGACATGCCGGAAGCCTCGGCGCAGGAGAACAAAGAGAAAGCCCTCGAGGTCCGGGATCGGGCCGTAGAAGCTGATCTCCGGATCCAGCCTGGAGCGGACGACCATCCAGGCGTAGGGGAGGAGACAGGGGACGATCGCGACGCCCACGATCCACGGCAGCGCGCGAAGCACCTCACGTCGCGCCGGCAGGAGGAGCAGGACCAGGCAGGGTGTGGAGAGCAGCATCAACGGCCAATGATTGGCGAGACTCAGCCCGAAGATCCCGGCCGCGACATACAGGATCCGGACGTGCTTCGTGGCGAGGAACGCGAGCGCAAGGTAGAAGAGGCAAAAGAAGAAGAACGAATTGAGCGTGTACGTCTCGCTGATGATGGCCTGGGACCAGAACGTGGACGACAGCCCGTAGAGCACAGCGCCGGTGTATGCGCTCACCGCATTGCCCAACAGCGAGCGGAGGACGAGCCACAACGCGACACAGGTGAGCGCGCCGAAGAAGGCGCTCAGCAGGTGAACCCTGTAGGCGATGGATCCGACCGGCAGCAGCGTGAAGAGCTTCCCGAGCAGGGTATGCACCGGATAGCCGGGCGGGTGGTCGATGCCCAGGAAGTAGGACGACATGATGAAGAGACCGTCGTCCTCGAGGGTGACGGTGCGCGGCGCGCTGTAGGCGTACAGGCTCACCAGCGCCAGGAAGACGACCAACAGGTGGAGCCACTCCTGCTGCAGGCTGACCGGCGCGACTCTCGGCCAGCTCCAGAGCGACGAGGCCAGACGGGCGAGTCTCGAGGCGTGGGGCGTGTCATGCCGCGCACCTGGGATCGGCGGCTGCCCTCCGAGTCTGCCTCGTCCCCTGCCCAGCTTTCGCTTGGACACCAGACGACTCCCGCCAGCGGGGCATGAGGATGCTTCGTTCGGCCAGCCCGTGCGCCCTGGCCCTGACGCAGTCACCGGCTCCCCGGGCCTGCCGAATCGCCGGAGAAGCTCCCGGCGCCGACACCGGCCCTCCGTGTGACTCACCTGCCATGCGTGGCACGCCGGCGGAGTGCCGGCGCATGGCGAGGACGCACGCGCGTCGCCTACCGGCAATCCTGGGACGGGCCGCCCGGGCGGGTGTTGCGCCGGGCGTGGAGCCGGAGCGCCCGCAGCCGGAGACTCAGAACCCCGCTCAGGGCTTCGCCGATGACGCGCCAGTTCAACTTCGAGCGGCCGATGTGTCGCTCCTCGAAGATGATTGGAATCTCCACGATCCTTGCGCCCAGCCGGTGCGCGCGGTACGTCATCTCGATCTGGAAGAGGTAGCCATTGGCGAAGGTCTCTTCGAGTCTCACCAGATCGAGCAGGCTGCGGCGCCAGCACTTGAAGCCGCTGGTCGTGTCGGTCAGCCGGAGACCAGTGATCAGCCTCACGTAGGCCGTGGCCATCTTGCTGAGGAGCAGGCGCTTGAAGTCCCAGTTCACGACGCTGATGCCGCGGAGGTACCGGGAGCCGATCACGAGATCCGCGTCTGCGATGCGTTGCAGAAAGTCGGGGAGATAGCGAGGATCGTGCGAGAGATCCGCGTCCATCTGCAGCACGAGGTCGTAGCCGCGCTTCAAGGCCTCGCGGAAGCCATCCACATACGCGCGCCCGAGCCCCTGCTTCGCCTCCCGATGGAGGACGAAGAGGCGCTGCGGATGTCCCTCGCCGAGCGTCTCCGCCAGCCGGCCGGTCCCATCCGGCGAGTTGTCATCCACGATGAGAATGTCGAGCGTGGGGGCGTGTGCATGAATCTTCTCGACGACGAGGGGAAGATTCTCCCGCTCGTTGTAGGTCGGGATGACGGCGATGGCCCTCATCGGGTGACCTCCGCTCTGCGGGCCGCGAAGAACCAGCTCATCCGGAGGTAGGTCGAATAGAGCCTCGCGACCTGAAACCGCTCGGAGAGCAACGCCTGGATCTCTGCCCTCCGGTAATGCTTGTGGTACGGCTCCTGGGCAAAGTGGCCGCGCGAGCTGCTCAGCCCCCGGAGCTTCCAGATGATCGAGCGACCCGGCACCGAGCCGATCAACCAGCCCCCCGGCCGGAGCACACGATGGATCTCGTCGAGGGCACGCCGGGGGTGGAGCAGGTGCTCCAGCATCTCGGAGCAGACGGCGATGTCAAAGGATTGGTCCCGCATGGGGGTCGAGCCCTCGGCGTCACAGAGTACGAATCGCGCCGCCGGCGCATAGCCTCGAGCCTTCTGGAGATTGCGCGGATTCAGGTCGATCCCCACGGCGCGACCCGGGAGATGTCGTGTCACCAGGCCGGTCCCGCATCCGATGTCGATACACGACGCGTTCTGGCCCAAGCGATGGATGAGGCGAACGGTCTCGCGGCAGCGTGCGCGGTGGAAGAGGGTTTCGAGGCCACGGAACGAATCTGCGGCGCGGGTCCAGTCGTAGTTCTCGACTTTGCGGTAGTACTGCTTGACACGCTCCTCTAGGTTCCGGTCGAGATCGATGTCATGCATGGGGTGCGCTCACACATCGGTCGGGGCCGCGTCCGTGCAGGCGGCATGTCAGCCGCAGGGGATCCTGTCACCACTCTCCGCTGCGAGGGAAGGCGAACATGCGTCCATCTCGAAATTCCCAGATTGCAGTTCCCGGTGCCCAGTCGCCGCCTGAGAGGTCGTGCTTGCGGCGCCAGCGGCGCTGACCGCGCTCCGGCGGTTGGCCCCCCCGGACCGCCCACCGGAGCGAGACTCGTGCCGACGCCGATCCAGCTCCCGTCCCGCTTCGTGTCCGTCCTTACAATCTGGCCGGATGCTCCACGTGTCCTTCGAGGCGCACGCGGAATTGCCCTGAGGATCGTCCGTGTCGCCCGACTGGCTTCCGCGACAAACCCGGCCGGGATGCGCTCCTGGCTGCCGCCTGCTCCAGCAGCGCTGGAGTCCGGCCGGGCGAGTAGTCCAGCCGTCACCGCCATCCGGTAGGTCGCATACCGCCGCCTCCCGCTCGCCACCGCGGGGTCACGCCGCGCCGACGGGACTTCCAGCAGGTGGACGAGATGGAGAAACGCCAGGCGCTCCGGCAGGTGATGGTGACAGGTGATAGGGATTGATCTGTCGGGGGCGCGCGAGGATCAGGACGCCGGCCGTGCCGCGACCCGGCGGGATCGAGCCCGACCGCCCCAGGCAAGCCCCGCGAGCCCTCTCAGGTCGTGCCCCCGAGTCGGAACGGAGTATCCAGCGCTCCGGAGGCGGCTGTCAAGGGGAATGATGGAGAGACAAATGATGGGAGGGACCCCGACTGAATACGCATCGGCGGCGGCCGGACCCCCACGGGCAACGGCGGCGTCAATCCCGGCGGCCGCCCTCGCGTCCTTCGGGCCGTGGGACCCTCACGAGGGCCGGCTGGCGAAGAGAAGCTGCAGGATCTTCGAGGCGTAGTTCTTCACCGGCTGGACTTCCGGCGACTTTTCGTGGTTGGGGTGTGAACCTCGCGCGTATTGCGGCGCTGCCTGCACCGCTGGCTGGTCGCATCCAGCGGCCTTCAGCGCCCGTTGCGTCTCGCGCGGGCTGAGCGGCTTGCACAGCAAGCACTCGGTCCGCTTGGACTCCCACCGCCAGTATGATCGCCCGCACCTCGTGCACGTGCTCTGGTTGATTCTCGACACTTTGTGCCCATCACCATTCCCGGTACCATTACCAGAACCATTCCCGTTCCTTCCCATGAACGTGACCTCCCTTCGGGCGATCGGGCGCCACCGAGGCAAGAGGCTCTCATCCTTCCCTGAGCAAGATGCATTCCAGCCAGACCTTCCAGGGAGTCCCAGAGCACGCAGTATTTCCGAGGAATTGGGGTTGCGCAGAATGTGTGCACAGAGGACCGTGCAGAATAGTGCACTCGGGGCCGCCTCGAAATGAAGGGAAGTTCACGGGTTGTTGCCCTCCCTCATCTTCCCTGATACCCTTCCGCCGCTACCCAGGGGTCCGTCCTCGTGTGGCGGGCGTTCCGCGTCTCGATCCGGTGGGTTCGCACTGACAGCACGCTGGCGCTCCTGGCGGGACGGCGGGGACGGGGGAGGGGAGGACGATGACCAGGCGGGATCTGCTCCTGCTGGGACTCGGGGTCGGCGGCACGCTCGCCGGCTGTGCCACGATTCCCCCGCCGGCGGGCGCCCCGGCGAAGAAGCTGATCGAGTTCGGCTGGGACGAGCCGGACACGGCCTTCATGCGCCGGCACGTCGCCCAGATGGAGCAGACACCCTTCGACGGGGTGGTGTTTCACGTCGCCTACGCCCGGCCGGACGGGACATCCGGCAACTTCCTGTGGGAGGCCTGGGGCCGGCGCGCCTTCACGGACGCCGAACTCGCGCCGGCACTCGCGGACCTCACGGCCACCACGTTCCAGCGCTTCACGCACAATTTCCTGCGCTTCAACACCTCCCCCGGGGATGTGGACTGGTTCGACGATTTCTCGGCGATCCTTGTGAATGCCCGGCTGGCGGCGGGGATCGCCCGTGCGGGAGGGGCCGCGGGCATTCTCTTCGATACCGAGCAGTACCACGCCCCGCTGTTCGCGTATCGCCAGCAGCGCGAGAGCGGCGCCAAATCGTGGGACGCGTACGCCGTCCAGGCGCGCCGGCGCGGCCGGGAGGTCATGCAGGCCTTCCAGCGCGGCTATCCGGAGCTGACGGTGTTCCTCACCTTCGGGTACGGCGTGCCATGGCTGGAGCTGCGGAAGGGCGCGCCGTCACTGGCGGAATGCGAGTACGGCCTGCTCGCCCCCTTCCTGGACGGCATGGTCGAGGCCGCGAGCGGTCGCACCCGGCTGGTGGACGGCTACGAGCCGGCCTACTTCCACAACAAGGACACCACGAAGTTCGCCGTCGCCTACCGCATGCTCACGGCCGACCTGCTGTCCATCGTTGCGGACCCGGGACGGTATCGTCGCCTCCTCTCGGTGGGGTTCGGCCTCTTTCTGGACTACGACCCGCAGGAGCGGGGCTGGAATGGTCTGGACGGGAGCGCGAACTACTACACGCCGGCGGACCTCGAGGCGAGCGTCCGCGCGGCCCTCGACGTCGCCGACGAGTACGTCTGGATCTACACGGAGACCTCTCGCTGGTGGTCGCCGGCCGGCACCCCGATCAACCTGCCCGAGGGGTACGCCGAGGCGCTGCGCCGCGCCCGCCGCGCCGTGCGCCCCTTAGGAGCTTCGGATCGAGGCTAGATGCCCTGTGAGCCGGAGCTGATGCGCTCGCCGCCGTCGACCGCCAGCGACACACCGGTGATGAAGCTGGCCTCGTCCGAGTGCAGAAACAGTGCCGCGTAGGCTGTATCCCACCCCGTGCCCATCTTCCCCCCCAGAGGGACCCGCCGGTCGCGGGAGGCGATCACCTCGTCGCGGGGGATCCCCTTGCCGACGCGTGCCTCGATGGCCATGGGCGTATTCATGGCGCCGGGCAGGATCGCGTTCACCCGCACGCGGTGCTTGGCTTCCAAGGTTGCCAGGTTCTCCGTGAGGGCGATCAGCGCGGTCTTGGTCGCCTTGTACCCGATCCAGGGATAGGCGGTGCAGACGGCCAGCGAGGAGATGATGACGATGGATCCCCCGCTCTTGCGGAGGTGGGGGAGGGCGTGCTTGCAGGCCAACCACACGCTCTTGAAATTCACCGCGAAGCTGCGGTCGAGCACCTGCTCTGAGATCTCGTCGGGCGGCGCATCGCCCAGGGCGATACTGGCCCCCACGTTGGTGTGCAGGATGTCCAGCTTGCCGTAGCGTTCCAGCGTGGCTGCCACAAGGGCCTGGATGTCCGCCTCCCGCGTCGCATCCGCCTGGAAGGCGGTGGCTTCACCCCCCTCCTGCCGGATCAGGCCGACCGTCTCCTCGGCGGACGCAAGGTTCCGGTCGGCGACCATCACTCTCGCGCCCTCGCGCGCCAGCACTATGGCGGTGGCGCGGCCGTTGCCGACGGTCTGGCCGGGCGTCTGCCCGCCCCCCACCACGATCGCGACTTTGTTGGCGACACGTCCTGCCATCCTTCGCCTCCTTGCTCCCACGTGAGGTTGTAGAGTTCAAGAAACACGGGAAGGCGTCCCAGGGGCCACGGGTCCCCCTCCAGGCGCGGAAGGAGCTTGCGTGCGTGTCGAGCCCAGCCGGAGGATCGCCGTGCGGAGTCTCGGGTGGCGCTGGAGCTGCCGCACGTACCGCAACTCCTCCGGGCCCAGCTTGGCCCGGATGATCCGCAGGAGGAGCGCCTTCTCGTCCTCCTCCCACCGGCCGAGGTCGGGGATGAGCGCCAGGACGAGCGCCAGGCTCCCCACGGCATGCCGGTCGGATTGGCTCCAGCCCCGGCGCGTGAGACCCAGGGCCCAGCCGACGGCGGCCAGGGACGCGTTCCGGATTTCTTCGGCGTCGCCGTGAAAATCCCCGGCCATGCGGCGCTGGACCGCCAGGCCAATGCTCCGAGCCTGGAACTGGTCCCAGGCGCCGGGCGTGGTCCCCGGGACCTCGTACGCGATGTGTCCCCTCGCGATGCGGCGCAGTATCCGAGCCGGCGTCCTGTACCCGGGATGCACGGCGATCTTCCGCTCCTCGGCCTCGACGAGGGAGGCCAGCTCGGGGTGGAGGGGCCGGAAGCCCAGCTTCCGGTAGAACCAGAAGGCACCGGACTCGATTGCCTCGTCGTTCTCGTGGCCGATCTGATAGGGGTCCACGGTGAAGCACGTCACGCCGAAGAGGTGTCGGAGCAGCAGCAGGAGCCTCGCGTAGATCCAGGCCGACTCGCCCTCCCGGAAGGCGTAGTAGTGGTTGAAGGCCAGCTCCGCGCGCTCGAAGAGTGTGAGCAGGTCGCCGTAGCCGACCTGCACCCCGTTCTTGTACACGAGGAATCCGTGGTAGGCGCGGAGCGGCAGGCGGCGCTGGGGCAGGAGGCCGCACAGGAAGATCTCCACCCCGCGCCCGACCTCCGCCATCAGCACGTGGGCCGGATCTCCGTGGGTGAAGGCGTACAGCTCCCGATGCCGGACCGCCATGCCCTCGCGCCCCTGGTCGAGGATCCGCTCCCCCTCCGTTCGCGCCAGCCTTGTGACCGGGAGCGGCGGCGACTCCAGCTCCTTCGCCAGGGAGACGTGGCTGCGCCGGATCAGCGGCTCGCGATGGTAGAAGATCCCCCGGGCCGGATACCGGTCCCGGGTGCGCGAGGCGCGCGTGTTGGCCAGCTCCCAGCGAACGGGTATCCCCAGGGAATCGTACAGCTCCGCAGTCTCGGTCTCCGGAAGGGACAGTCGCCCGAGCCGCCCGAGCAGCCAGCCAAGGCCCGGATCGGCGCCCCCGCTGGCGGCCCGCAGCCAGCGCAGGTAGGGAACGTTGGCTTCGACCAGCGATTCCTCGTCGAGGAGGGGCACGAACCGGGGAACGATGCCCGCCGTGCGGCTGCCGGGCTCGTACCGATCCCACGCGGCCCGGACCTTGCCGGGGTGGCGCTCGAGGAGGCGCCGGACCACGTCGTAGCCGAAGACCTCTTCCACGGCCGTTCCGGCGATGCCGGAGACTTCGGGCGGATCGAAGGCCGAGCAATTCGCGCCGGCCGAGCGGAGCTGCGCCACGCGCCGGGAAAAGGAGGAGAGCAGGGACTCCGCCTGCCGCCGCACCTGCGCGTTGTGAGGGTACGTCCGGAGGAACAGCAGGCATTCGTGGAAACGGATGAGCGAGGCCGGATCCGAGAAGCGATGCCGACCCAGGGCCGCCAGTGAGGCCTCGGCCTGCGCCGCGCCGTCCGGGCTGAAGTCTCGCCTCGCCCCCTCCAGACGCGTGAGCAGCCGATCCGCCGGGTCAGCAGCCGGTGTCTTCACCGCGGTGATCCTCCCCCCGGTCAGCGAAAACGCTGGCAGGATGCTGCGAAAGGGGGAGCGGTGTCAAGCCAAAACGCAAGGGGGCACGCCCGACTTGACCCGGTCTTTGCCTCTCTGCTAGTCTCCGGTGTCGCCTTCGCTGCCGGGCCTCGGGCGCCGTCGCAGGGTAGACCGCCGACAAGGAGCCTGCCATGACCGACATCGCCAATCTGAAGCCGAGAATGGAGGAGGCCCTGGACTTCGCCGCCAAGCAGGTGCGGGGCCTCGTCGAGCGGTACCCCGATTTCTACCCGATGTACACCCAGGGGGGGCGGTGGAAACATCAGGGCGAGGCGTGGACCCACTGGTGCGACGGCTTCCTGCCTGGCATGCTGTGGCTGCTCCATCGGCGGACGGGGGATGCCTGGTTCCGCCTGCAGGCCGAGCGGTACTCCCGCCCCCTGGAGCCTCGGCAGCATGACCGGACCGTCCACGACCTCGGCTTCATCTTCATGTCCACGTACCACCACTGGCACCGCCTCACGCGCGAGCCGGCGCAACGGGAGGTCATGATCCAGGCGGGGCGGACCATGGGGCTGCGGTTCAAGGACGCCGGGAAGTACCTCTGCTCCTTCGTCGGTCCCGAGTCGCTGTTCATCGACATCATGATGAACGTGGGCATCATCTTCTATGCGGCCCGGGAGACGGGGGATCCGGCGCTGCGCCGGACTGCCATGGAGCATTGCCTCACCACGCGGCGCGTCCTGGTGCGCGGCGACGGCTCCACCGCTCACGAGGGGATCTTCGACCAGAACACCGGGGAGTTCCTGCGCCAGAGCACACACCAGGGATACCGCGGGGATTCCTGCTGGTCCCGGGGCCTCACGTGGTCGCTGTACGGGTTCGGGACCGCCTACCGGTACAGCCGGGACCGACGCTTTCTCGAGACGGCCGAGCTGAACGCCGACTTCTACGTCGACCACACGCCCGCCCACGGCGTGCCGCCCTGGGACTATGACGCGCCCGCGGCGAGTCGGGGTCAGCCCGACAGCAGCGCCGCGGCCATCGCCGCCTCGGGCCTCCTGGACCTCGCCTCCTTCACCGCCTCCCGCGCCCGGACGCGCCTGTACCGGGACGTTGCGCTCCAGATCCTGGAGACCTTGACGACCGAGGAGTACCTCGCGCGAACGACGCCCGGCTGGGAGGGCATATTGAAGCGCGGGGTCTATCACGTTCACAAGGGTCTCGGGGTGGACGAGTCGGTGATGTGGGGGGAGTACTTCTTCGTCGAGGCGCTGACCAAGGGGCTGGACCTGCTCACCACCTGAGGGCGGGGGCCCCGGGCCCCATCCCGTCCGGGTGGAGCCCGTCAGCTGCGCCTTCGGGGGATTTGCCCGCGACGGCCGGCCTCCTCGGGCTGCTTGCCGGGGGAGGGACCATAGACACGATAGTCGAGGTCGGGGAAGAGACAGTCCTCCCGCTCCACCTGGTCGAGCCACCCCCCGTCGATCTTTCCCTCCTGGATTTGCCAGGCCAGGCGCAGAAATCGCGCCAGGTGGCCCTTGGTCCGCCGAACGGCATAGTCCGCGGTGGCCCCGGTCTGCATCATGAAGGCCCAATCGCTCGCCTGGGCGAGGAGCAGCTCGCGAGCCGCCTGATCGAGGGCGCGTCGCCGGCCGCCCCGGGCCCGGGGGAACATGCCCGCCAGCTCCTCCATCCGGTCGGCGGCGGCATGGAGATGGGGGTAGATCCAGTCATTTTTTCCGTTCACCCAGACCTCGTTGTGACCCTTGTGTCCCCAGCTCGACGGGGCGGGAACGCACACCTGGCTCACCGGGTAGGCGTCCAGGTACTCGGAGGGCGTGACCAGGCGGAACGTCCGCTGGTCGGAGGCCGTCTTCCGGACGAGCGCGTCGAGCCACTCCGGGCCCTCGAACCACCAGTGGCCGAACAGCTCCGCATCGTAGGGGGCCACCACGATGGGCCGGCGGTCCATCCGCGCCGACAGGTGCTCGATCTGCCTCTCCCGATTGAACATGAAGTTGCCCGCGTGGGTGGCGGCCTTCTCCAGGGCCCGCGACGGCACGTAGGGTTCCTTGTGATGCGTGTTTCCCGTGATCCGGTAGTACTTGATCCCGGTGTCCGTGCGGATCCCGCCCGCGGGGAGGTAGGGCTTGATCGTCTCGTGATCCAGGTCGTACCCGATGTCCCGGTAGAACTCGCGGTAATCGAGGTCCCCCGGGTACCCCTCGATGGAGCTCCAGACCGCCTTGGAGGATTCGGGATCCCGGCCGAATGCGGCCACCCCCGAGGGGGTGTAGATGGGCGCGTGAACCCCGAAGCGCGGCCGCGGCTCCGCGTAGAGCAGGCCATGGGTCTCGACGAAAAAGTAGCGGACCCCCGCCTCCTTCAGGAGCTGGTCCAGGCCGGCGTAATAGCCGCACTCGGACAGCCAGATCCCCGGGGAATCGCGACCGAAGCGCCTTCGGTATTCCTGGAGGCCCACCTGGACCTGGGCTCGAACGGCCGACTCGTTCACCGAGAGGACCGACAGGAGGCCGTGGGTGGCCGGGCAGGTGATGCACTCCAGCCCTCCCATCTCCTGGAACGTCCGGAAGGCCTGGAGCGGGTTCCGATCGTACCGGAGAAACGTGTCCAGCACCGCCTTGAAGCGCTCGCGGTACATCTCGGCCACGCGGCGAAACTCGGGTTGGCGACGCGTCCGCCTCACCTCCAGCTCGGACAGCTCGATGAGACGCCGGATGCGGCGCAGCGCCCGGGTCTGGAGCAACGAATCCAGGAACATGGCAACCAGCGTGGGAGAAAGGGACAGGGTCAGCCGGAAGGGGACCCCATCTCGGACCCATCCCTCCAGGAGCCGGATCAATGGCAGGTAGCATTCCACCAGGGCTTCGTAGAACCACTGCTCCTCCAGGCAGTCCTCGTACTCCGGGTGCCGGACGAAGGGCAGATGGGCATGGAGCACCAGGGCCAGGTATCCCCGCTCCATCCCGCGCGGCACGGGCTCCTCATTCGCCGTCTGGGCGTTCCGGCGCGCCATCTCAATCAATCCCCCTCTGCCTTTCTCACCAGGAGGATGGAGGAGAGGCCCGGATCGAAGATGGTGTCAGGCTCTTCGACAGGAGGCGGGGCGACAGCCGGGGGAGCCGGCTCATCCGTCAGGAGGATCCTCACCCGGTGTGCGCCTTCCAGGAAGCGGCGGTAGGCTTCGGCCCGGATAGCCTCTTTCGGCGGCAGTCCAGGCCGTCCAGGGATCGGGGTGGGGCGGGGCGGGTGCCCAGGTTGAGGAACCGGCTTACCGGCCTGGATGGGAGAGGGGGCCGGTGGGGGAATCGGAATCTCCTGCGCCCATTCCACCCCGATCCAGCGCTCCTCCGCATTCGGGGAGATCCATGCTGGGGGGGTCTGGATCACGTTGGATCGGACCAGGGGGGAGAAGCGACCGTCTCGCCGGACCACTCCCAGTTCTGCGCACAGGGACTTCCCCGGACTCCAGAGATTGACGTACCAGCTCCGGGCCTGCGAGGTGATCTCGATGTCGAAGGAGCTGTGGGCGTTGCTGCCGTCGAAGAGGATGGCGGTCACATCGTACACCCGCAGGATACGTGGCGCCTCCCCGCTCGCATCCCCGGAGCGGCCGCGGCGCACCCGGGGGGCCTGTGCTGCCACCTCCCAGTACGCGTAGACCCGGTAGGGATCTATCGGCAAGAGCACCAAGCGGTTTTTCCCGTAGGTGTCCGGGAGGTGCGCGGCCTCCGGGTCACGGGGAGCCGGCGCAAGGGGAGTGGTCTCGCGGGCGGGGGCGATTCCCAGGAATGCCCCAAGGGCCAGAACCAGTTCCTCCTTCTTCAGGCGGGACCGACCCTTCAGACCCTTCCTGCGGGCCAGCGCCAGGAGCTCGGTGCGGGGGAGTCGCCGAAGGGTATCGAGGGTCTCGGGCGCTGGGGCGGGGATCTTGCGCCGGGACTTTGGGGACGCCAACCCCTTCCCGGCTGATGCAGCCTCTCGCGTCGGGGATGGTCTTGCTGCATGCCTGGGGGATTTTCGGGGCATTCAACATTCTACCCCCCCGGCCTGAAGGATTTCCATTCCAATCTGCAGTCTGCGCACTTGAGGGCACCATACACATTGTAGTAGGTCGAGTAGCCGGTGGACGTGTCGGACTTGGCCAGGGTCATCTCGTCGTGCTGGTGGGCATGATGATAGCAGAGGCCCCGCCCGCAAGCGGCGCAGGTTCCTCGGGCTTCCTGGTCGCAGAACCAGCATTTCATGCTGTCGTCCCCCTCCTTCGGCTATTACCCGCGTGGCTTTCCGGTCAGGCGGAATAGAGCTGCAGCGCTTGGTCCGCCACGGAGTCCCAGGAGAAGGCCGTCTCCGCGGCGACCCTCCCGTTCTGACCCATCCAGCGGCCCCAGTCGAAGTTCGTGAACAGGGTGCCAATCCCCCACGCGACGGACTCCGGGGTGGGATAGATCTTCAGGCCGGTGACCTCGTGCCAGACGAACTCATCGGGTCCCCCGTTCTTGGAGGCAACCACCGGCTTCCCCGCGCTCCAGGCCTCCAGGATAGTAATCCCGAAGGGCTCGTTCCGGCTGGGCACGCAGACGACATCGCTGATCTTGTAGAGGTTCTGCAGCTCCACCCCATTCCGCCACCCGAGGAATCGGCAGGCATGGGCCACGCCGAGCTGCCCGGCCCGCCGCTCGCAGTGTCCACGCAGGTCCCCCTCGCCGGCGAAAACGAACTTGGCGCGGGAATGGTAGCGGAGAATCATGGGGATGGCCTCGACCAGGAGGTCCGGCCCCTTCTGAGACGTCATCCGTCCCGAGAAGAGCACCATGGGATCGATGGGGCCGATGCCGTAGCCCCGGCGGATGGCCCCGGCGTCGGGTATCCAACCGTCGAAGCCATGCGCGTTCACCCCGTTGTACATGACTGCCACCTTCCAGTCGGGGACATTGTACATCTGCATCACTTCGCCCTTCAGGGCCCTGGACACGGTGATCACGCGGTCGGCGCAGTAAGTCCCGTGCCGCTCGTGGTCGCGGATCCGGGCCGACCGTCCCCCCCAGAAGTTGTTTCCGCACCGACCGTACTCCGTCGAATGAATGGTCAGGGTCCCCTTCCGCCCCCGCCCCTGCTTGGCCCAGACCATGGCGTTCGAGGCCAGCCAGTCGTGGGCGTGGACGACGTCGAAGCCTGCGCCCATGTGATCCTCGGTGGCAAAGAGCTGACGGACGAAGGAACGGCACATGTTCTGGATCTCATCCACGAAGTCGTGGTGAAGCTCAAATGGGCAGCGGTGGTACCAGACCCCGTGAATCCGATCCAGGTGTGCCTGGCCCCACCCCATGCGGGTGAACACGTGCACCTCGTGACCCTTGCGTTCGAGGGCCGCGGCCAGCTCGGTGACGTGGACCCCGACGCCGCCTACAGGAATCGAATGGAGAGACTCCCAACTAAGCAGTGCAATTCTCATGGCGCTCGACCTTTCCTGAATGCTTTCTCGCCGGCCGTCCAGCGGGTTGGAATCCCGGAGAACACCCTGGGTGGCGGGCAGGTCTGGAGGAGACTTGGAGGCGCCATCCGCAGCGGCTTCAGAAGACCGCGTCACGGGTCGGCGGCGGAGCCGAGTCCTCTTGGCCTTGGGTGTCCTGATGGGGCGGACGACAGGGGTTACGCTGGAGCGCCGGGACGCGCTCGCCCGGCATCGAAGAGACCCTGCTCCGGTGGAAACCGGCTCTGGAAGCGGATGATGCCTCCTTCACAAACCAACGCCCTGCTTCGCCTCAGGGGCGGGAGGCAAGGGCGTCCGTTGCCTGGCCCGGATCTGTGTGATGCAGATCCAGATGTCGCTCGGGTGTGCCGCGTCCCTCCACGGCTCCCGCAGGCAGGACCAATTTCCTCCACATTGCTGCCATTTGTCAAGCACGATTTGTCCGGGGAAAGGATCGAGGGGCGAAGACACGAGGTGTGAGGGGATGGCCGCCCGTCGGGCGACGAGCCGTTCAGGAGTTCGGGGCCGCCGCCAGCCTCGCCGCGTCCCCCTCCTGAAGCTGGCGGAGGAGGGAATCGCGGGTCTCGAGGAAGGCCGATCTCGCAGAGGGCGAGATGGGCTTGCCCGGTAGGAACGTCTGCTTCAACGGATTGACGAAGCGCCCATCCCTGATGACGCGGTAGTCCAGGTGCGGTCCGGTGGAAAGGCCGGTGGAGCCCACGTACCCGATCACCTGCCGCTGCCTGACCGAGGCGCCCGCCCGGATGCCCTTGCCGAAGCGCGACAGGTGGTTGTACATGGTCTTGAAGTTCGCCCGGTGCCGCAGGATCACGGTGTTGCCGTTCCCGCCGCTCCACCCTGCGTGCTCCACGCTGCCGTCGGCCACGGCCCAGACCGGCGTGCCCGAGGGGGCTGCGTAGTCCACGGCCAGGTGAGGCCGCACGCCGCCCAGGATCGGATGCAGCCGGCCGTGGCTGTACCCGGAGCTGATCCGGGTGAACTCCAGCGGTGACTTCAGAAAAGCCCGCCGCAGGGACTCGCCCGCCGGCGTGTAGTAGCCGCCCCCCTCGCGCTCCTGGAAGTAGACGCCCGTGTGGACTTTCCCCTCGCTCTCGTACGCGGCGGCGAGGATGCGGCCGTACCTCACGAACTGGTCGCCCGTGAGGACCTTCTCCACCAGCATCCGGAAGCGGTCGCCGGGCTGCGAGTCCGCGGCGAAGTCGAAGTCCCAGGCAAAGATCTCGGCGAAGTCGAGGACAAGCTGCGGCCCTTCCCCGAGTCCCTCCATGCTCTCGAACAGATTCCCCTCCAGGGTTCCGGCGACCAGGGCGATCCTGCGCTCCACGGGCACGTCGCGGCGGGTAGCAGTCCAGGTGTCGCCGGCGGGCGTGGCCTCGACGATGTCGATCGGGCTCTGCCGATACACCACCCTGGTCATGTCACCTGACGCGTCACGATGGAACTCGAGCGAGTCCCCGGGCCTGAGTCGCCGGAAATTCACGAGGGGGCGGAAGGCCTGGACGAGCCGCGCGGCCAGATCCTGCGGCAGGCCGTGGGCCAGGAGTGCGTCCAGGAAGGTGCGTCCCTTCCCCAATGTGCTGGAGATGGGCGGGGGCGGGGTGGGGGTGGAGGAAGACCCGGGGCGGTTTCCCTCCTGCAGCATCAGGGGGGCGGTGAGAATGGCAACCAGGCCCACAACCGCTGCCACGAGCCAAGCCCGGCGCTTGCGGGACCAGTTGCCGCGTTGCACTGCTGTGTGTCGAGACCGATGCGGAAGCATCCCACCTCGCCAAGAAAACGAGCGCGCGGCCGCAAGCTGCCGGGTGGTTCAGCCTCCGCGCGGCGCGGCGTCTCGAGCCATCCGGGAAGAATCCCGCGTCTTATATCACGGGTCGGAAGCGCCGGGCAATGGCTTTTCCCCATTGTGGGGGCGGCCAGTCAAATCCATGCTCCCGACTCCACACCGAATGGTCCATCCTGCCGGACATCTCCCACATTCCTGCTTGACCTCGCCCGGCACTTCGTGCGACAGATGCCGGTGGTCTCATGTGTCCGGGTCATCAAGAGGGCTCGCCGAATTGGCACACGCCGCCAGAGCAAGTCATGGTGCGCACACGGTCCCGTCTTCGTTCCTGTGTTGTACTCCTCGTCGTCGGCCTGCTGCTCCTGCCGGTCAGCAGCCTTGCCGCCCAGGCCAAGAACATCATCCTGCTGATCGGGGACGGCATGGGGCCGAGCCATTTCGGGGCTGCCTGGCTGTACAGCAACCGGGTCCTCGGGAAAGAGCTGCGGATGGTGGAGGTGATGAAGGCCGGTCGGACGGCGTATATGGTGAACGACACGGCCGACGCCGTCATCACGGAGTCGGCCGCCACTGCCACACAGATCGCCACGGGGGTCAAGGTGACGGCGCGCGTGGTCAGCACGGCGGCCGACGGCAAGACCCCGCTGAAGACCATCCTGGAGATAGCCAAGGACAATGGGATGGCCACGGGCTTGGTCACGACCTCGGGGATCACCGACGCAACCCCTGCCGCCTTTGCAGCGCATGTGGCGCATCGGAGCGATGAGCTATCGGTGGCCGTCCAGGAGCTTCAGCACGGGGTGGACGTGCTGATGGGCGGACGGAAGCAGTTCTTCCTTCCCGAGGTGTCGGCGGGCAAGCGCAAGGACGGCCGGAACCTGATGGATGAGGCGCGCGCCGCAGGCTACAGCGTGGTCGGGGACAGGGATGAACTGCAGAAGGCAACGGGCAAGAGGCTCCTTGGCCTGTTCAACATGGGGAACATGGCCTATGAGATCGACCGGGCCAAGACAGGGGAGCCCAGCCTGGCCGAGATGGCGGCGAAGACCCTGGAGGTGCTGGCGCAGAACCCCAAGGGATTCTTCGCCATGATCGAGGGCGGGCGGATCGACCATGCGGCCCACAGGAACGACGCCGCGGCCACGATCCGGGACACCCTGGCCTTCGACGAGGCCGTGGGCGTGGCGCTGGAGTTCCAGCGCAAGAATCCGGAAACCCTCCTGATCGTCACCGCAGACCATGAGACCGGCGGGATGGCCCTGATCGGCCACAGCAAGGACAGCCAGGAACATGTGGGGATCGATCTCGCGGCAATCCAGAAGGCCCGGATGTCCTTCGAGCTCTTCGTGGAGGAGCTGGGCAAGAACCCGTCCCCCGAGAAGATCCGGGGGGCGGTGAAAGAATTCCTTCGCGTCGAGATCACCGAGGACGAGGCGAAGATCGTGGTGAGCGACACGATCCGGAAGCTGGACCCGGCGAGCTACAGTAATGCCACGCTGCACACCCTCGCCTTTGTCCTGCGGCCGTATCTCCGGGTGGGCTGGGGCAGCCAGACGCACACCGCGTCGCCCCTGTTCGCCTTTGGCTCGGGACCGGGCTCGGAGGAGCTGGTCGGCTTCCGCCACAACACGGAGCTGTTTCGCATCATGAAGACCGCCCTGGAGGCCGGGCGGTAGGTCAGGGCAGAGCCGAGCAGTACTGACATCCTCATCGGGGGGAAGGGGAGGCTTCTGGGATGCCGATGGTGTCACCCATCGTCACCGTCACGCCGAGCCCGGCGCTCGACCGAACGCTCCGGGTGGATCGCCTGGACTTCGGCGCCATCGCCAGGGTCCGCGACGTCCGCGAGGATCCCGGGGGCAAGGGCGTCAACGTGTCTCGGGTGCTGAACCACTTCGGCCGGCCCACGACGGCGCTTGGCTTCATCGCCGGGAGGATCGGCAGCCGGCTGGAGGAGGAGCTGCGCCGGTACGGAATCGTGACGGACTTCGTTCCGGTCGAGGGCGAGACCCGGGTCAACCTCACCCTCACCGATGGGGAGCGGGAGCTGAAGGTGAACGAGGCCGGGCCACCCATCGATGCCGTCGCGTCGGGTCTCCTGGTAGACAAGGTGCGGCGACACGCCCGGGGCAGTCCGGCGGTCGTCCTGGCGGGGAGCCTCCCGCCCGGCGCGGGAGACGGACTGTACGGGGAATTGGTGGAGGTGGTCCGGCAGCAAGGGTCCCGGCCCGTGCTGGACGCGGAGGGGGCGCCGCTTCGTCTGGGCGTCGCCGCGCGGCCGTTCCTCATCAAGCCCAACCTCCGCGAGGCCGAGGCCCTCCTGGGGGTGTCGCTGTCCACGGAGGAAGACATCCGTCAGGCGGCACGGCACCTGGGAGGCCAGGGGATAGAGGTCGTGGTCATCTCCCTGGGCGGGAGCGGCGCCTTGATGGCCTGCCGCGACCGCATCTGGATGGCCGAGATCCCGCTGACCAAGACGGTGAGCACGGTGGGGGCGGGGGATTCCCTGCTGGCATATCTGCTCATGGCGCTCCTGGCGGACACGGATCCGGTGGTGTCCCTCCGCAGGGCCACGGCGGCTGGCCTGGCCTCGACCAGCCTCCCGGGCAGTCAACTGTGCACGCCGGCGGAGATGGAGCGGATGCTCCCCCTGGTGCGGACGCGCGAACTGTGAGGCCGAGACGGAGACCGGACGGGGGCGGAGGAGCAGAATGCGTGGGGCGGCCATACCTCCGGCTCAATCACGAATGAGCGCGGGACTCCTCACGGGACCGGAGCGGGTCGTGCTCGCCGAAGTCCCGCGCCCGGCCTGCCCGGAGGGAGGTCTGCTCCTCCGGGTGCAGGCCTGCGCCGTGTGCGGCTCGGACGTGAGACTTTTCCTGGGCCGGAAGCAGGTCAAGGGGAGCCAGGAGATCGGCGGGCAGGTCCTCTCGGGCCGCATCCTCGGCCACGAGATCGCCGGGAGGATCGAGGCCGCGGGATCGTCCGTCAAGGACTTCGCGCCCGGCGAGGTCGTGACCGTGGCCCCCAGCATCACCTGCGGCACATGCGATGCGTGCCGGGGCGGGCGATCGGAGGTGTGTCGGACGTATCAGGCGCTGGGGTACCAGCATCCCGGCGGCTTTGCAGAATACCTGGCGGTGCCTGCTCGCCTCCTCGCCGACGGCAGCGTGAACCGAATCCCGGCCGGTGTGCTCCCCTGGAAGGCCTGCCTGGCAGAGCCGCTGGCCTGCGCGCTCAACGCCCAGGAGGCCATGGCCATCAGACCGGGGGATTCAATCCTGGTGGCGGGGGCGGGACCCATGGGGTGCCTGCACCTCCTGCTGGCACGGCAGCGAGGGGCGGGACGGATCGCCGTGCTCGAGCCCGACGCCGGTCGCCGGGAGCGCGCGGGGACCCTGGGGGCGGATCTGGTTGCGGCCCCGGACGCGCCCGATCTGGATCGAGTCCTGCTCGATGCGACGAGGGGGGAGGGGTTCAGCGCCGTCGTCTTTGCCGTGTCCAGCATCCAGGCCATCCGCAGGGTCTTCGCGGTGTTCGAGGACGGGGCCTACCGCCTCCTGGCGCCCGGGGCCCGGGTGAACCTGTTTGCCGGCCTCGATCCAGGCGAGACGTCCGTGAGCCTGGACGCGCGGGCCGTCCACTACCAGGCGCTCAGCATCATCGGGTCGGCGAACTCCACCCCGCGGCAGAATGCCGAGGCGCTCGGGTTGATCGCGAGCGGGGCCGTGCCGGTCGAGCGCCTGGTCACCGCGCGGATCCCTCTGTCCCGGATGGGCGAGGCCCTCGCCCTCGCCACGTCGAAGTCCCACCTGAAGGTCGTGGTCGAGCCGGGAGGGGGCGACTCATGACCGCAGACATCGCAGACCCCCTCCCCCTCAGAGGGGGGAGGGTAAAGGTGTGGGTGAAATCTGCGAGAATCTGCGTAATCTGCGGATAAACTGGCGGGGCCTTTTCCTGCTAGTCCCTCACCTGAACGATGATCTCCACCTCGACCGGGATGTCCAGAGGCAATTGGTTGGTGCCGATGGCCGAGCGGGCGTGCTTGCCCGCCTCCCCGAACAGCTTGATCAGCAACTCCGAGGCGCCATTCATGACCCAGGGCTGGCGCGTGAAGCCGTCCACGCTGGCCACGAAGCCCAGGAGCTTGACCACCCGCTCCACCTTGTCCAGGTCGCCGATCACGCTCTTCACGCAAGCCAGGCAGTTCACCACGCAGATCTGCGCCGCCTGATACCCCTGCTCCTCGGTCAGCTCCCGCCCGAGCTTCCCCGTGAACTTGGCCTTCCCATCCACCGTGGGACCCTGCCCCGCGGTGAATACCAGATTGCCGCTCCGCACCGCCGGCACGTAGGCCGCCAGCGGCTTCGGCGTGGGCAACGTGAAACCCAGCTTCCCCAGTTCCTGTTCGATTCGCATGGTCCCTCCTGTTGAAGAAAACGGCTCACCGCCAGGGCGCCAAGACCGCGGATGCCCAATGGGAGAAAAGCGCCGGAGCCACCTTATCACAGGCGCACGGGTGAAGCCAAGCACGCGGTGCCTCGGGAGATCAGGGCAAGGCGATCGAGTGGAGGGCCATGAAGGGGGTGGGGCTGATGGGGTTGCCGGGGTCCGTCCGGACGAAGTCCATGCCGTCCCACGGGCCGCAGGCAAGGCGACGGAGGTAATCCAGGGAGCCGGGGATCTCCGCGTAGGCCAGACCAAAGACCTGGGCCATCTCGGCCGCGTGGGCGCGGCCCGCCTCCACGTTTCCGACCCCATGGTCGATGAAGGCCACGCGCTTGTAGTGCTTCAGCAGCTCGTGGGCGATGTAGCGGGCGTCCTCCTCGCCATACTTGGGCAGGTACTCGTGCTTGTAGCAACTGAGGGACGTCGTCCCGTAGCACGCCCAGCCGGGCGTGATGTAGTAGGTCCCGGCGCAGGCGGCCACCTCGGCCTCGTAGCGCTCGCAGGAGCCCAGCAGCAGCGCGATGCAGTCGTGGACCTTGGGCAGGATGATGGGGGCGGCTCGGGCCGTGACGCCGACCACCCCGTTGCTGCAGAGGCCGTACCCCAGGATCACCGACCCGGTGCCGGCCGGCAGGGCGTCCACGACCTCCTGGATCGCCCCCGGCATCTTTCCGGGCGTCCGGTGGAGCCCCTGGGGGAGATAGGTGCGCACGAGGTCGGGCGGCGAGACCGCCTCGAACTCGTCCTTGAACACCTCGCAGGCGATCAGGTGCCGCTTCCCGGCGGCGGCCGGCTCGCGGCTCGCGGCTCGCGGCTCGTGGTTCGCCGGTGGCTGATGGCTCATGGCTGATAGCGCCCGAATTCCCGTGCCGCCTCCACCATGGCCAGGATGTTCTGCGGGGGGACCTCGGCCTGGACGTTGTGGACGGCGCCCAGGACATAGCCGCCGCCAGGGCCGAGGTCGGCGATCCGCCTCTGCACCTCCTGGCGCACGTCCTCCGGTGTTCCCATGGGCAGCACGCGCTGGGTGTCGATCGCGCCCCAGAAGGTGATGTCCTGCCCGAACTCCCGCTTCAGCCGCGCGGAGTCCATATCCCTGGCGGACACCTGGATGGGGTGCAGCGCGTCGAAGCCGACCTCGATCAGGTCCGGGATGAAGGCGGCCACCGAGCCGCAGGTATGCAGGAGGACGGGCTTGTCGAAGCGCTTGACCGCCTGCACCATCCGGCCGTGGCACGGCTTGATCAGCCGGCGATACAGGGCGGGGCTCATCACCGGGCCGTGCTGGGTGCCCAGGTCGTCGCCGAACATGGCGAGGTCCACCAGGTCGCCCACCTCCTGGAGCGCGCGCTCGGTCATCCGGACCCAGAAGTCGGCATACCGGTCCATGAAGGCCCCGACGAAGTCCGGGGCGGCGAGGAGATCCTCCAGGGCGGCGGCGTACCCGCGCATGAACTGGATCTGGTGGACCACCCCCACCCCCAGCACGAGAATGATGGCCGCATCGCTCGCAGCCCGGAGGGTCTCCGCCTGCCGGCGGAGCGTGCGGAAACGGCCGGGGTCCAGCGGATCGGGCCAGGCGAACTTCTCGATAAGGCTCGGGTCCGGCTCGTGCTGGCAGAAGGGACCGGCCGTGTTGATGAAGTGCTGGCCGGTTCCCAGATGACTCCAGGTGATGCCCCACTCATCGTGCAGCGTGCCGTCCGGCAGCTCCCGCTCCGGGTTCGCGTCCGGACTGTCCAGGACCACGGCCCGGCAGTCCACATCCAGGTACTGGAGGAGTCGCTCATCCGGGAGGACGCTGTTGGAGCGGCGAGACAGGTACGAGACGGGCGGGTCGGCGCCGAAGCCGAGGTGAGCCATGAGGCGCCGGTAGGCATGGATGTTGATGGTGCTGGCCAGCGTCCCGCCCAGGTCCACCGGGACCCGATCGGGGGCCTGGTGCCTCAGGGCGGTCAACACGCGCTCGCGATGCGTCATGGGCGTATCTCTCGAAAATGCGTTCGACGGTTCGGTGGTTCGAGGGTTCGGTCGTTCATTCCGATCCGAGGAACCACCGACCCACCGACCTACCGAACCACCGAACGTTTTGGTGCAGGTCAGGCGATCCCCAGGAGCGCCTTGGCCTGTTCCACGGCCACGGCTGCGCTCTCGCCGTACGAGTCGGCGCCGATCTCATCGGCGAACGTCTGGGTCACGGGCGCACCGCCCACCATGACCTTCACCTTCGGGCGGAGATGGGCCCGGTCCAGGGCCAGGATGACCTCCCGCATGCCGAGCATCGTCGTCGTGAGGAGGCTGGAGATGCCCAGGAGCTGGGCCCCGGTGTCCTTGACCGCCTGGACGAACTTGTCGGCCGCCACGTCGGCTCCCAGATCGATCACCTCGAACCCGCCACCCTCCAGCATCATGCAGACGAGATTCTTGCCGATGTCGTGCAGGTCACCCTTGACGGTGCCCATCACCGCCACGCCCACGGGCTTGACCCCGGACTTCGTGAGCAGTGGCTTGAGCATGGCGAGGGACTTCTTCATGGCGCGGGCCGCCACCAGCACTTCGGGCACGTACACCTCGTTGCAGCGGAACTTCTCCCCGACCACCTCCATCCCGGGCACCAGGGCCTGGTTGAGGATCTTCTCCGGCGGGAGGCCCGCCTGGATCGCCACCTCGGTCAGGATGCCGCACCCCTTGAGGTCCCCCGCGACGACTGCTTCCTTCAACGCGTTCAAGTCCATGGCAGCCCCCTTCTCGGATGTCCGGCGCAAGCGTGTCTTTGCGTTGGGGAAGACTATCCACCACCGAGGGCGGGAAGGCCAGCCCGAAACGCGAATTGACTGCTCGGGCGGACGTGTCCGCCTGGGAGGGGGGGCAGCGGGAGCGGGAAGGCGCCAGGCTTCCCGGCCGGGCCGGGGACCCTCCCGAGAGTCAGGTGAGGTCAGCGTCGAATTCCTCCTTCGAGATGAGGCGACCGCCCTGCACGTCCTGTATCTGGACGCGATAGGCGGCGTCGAAGGTGACCTCGGCCGTCATGAGACGGAAGCACTTGCTGTCCATGACCTCCTTGCGGACGAAATACCCCCCTGCCTCACCCTGGCTGAGGTCATGCCGCTTGTCCAGACGGACGTGCACCTTCGCCTTGCAGCGACCGCATTCGACATAGAGGTGAATGGCATCATCGGTGTCCTTGGTCGCCTTCCCGCCAAATAGCCTCGCGAGGAATCCCACGGGCCGCCCTCCTGTCTGCTCGATCGTCTCCGGATGGATGCATGCCCCGACGGAGAGGCCGCGGGGACGCACCGATCACGCGTGCCCGGGTCTCTTCGATACCTGCGGCCCGGGCAAACCCTGCTCCCCTCCCGCCCTCGCCAGCTCGGTATTCAGCAGGGCCAGGACCGCGGGCTCGAGTTGCTCGTGCACCCGTTGGCGGAACACGACGAAGTCGCTTTGGGACAGGCCCTGCTGTCGGATCATCGTGACGCAGGCGGTCACCGCGCCGGCCAACTGCTTGGTCAGCGAGTCGAGGACACCGAACTGCCAGGCCAGGATATTCCCGCCCTCCTGCTCGGCCTTCTCGATCTCGTCCATGAGGACGTTTCCGAGGAGGACCATGAGACGGTCGGAAACCGCGCGCACCTCCGGATCCGACCTGAATTGGGGCGACTCGTGATCGGGCATGATGCTCTCCCCGCCGGCCGAGAGGTCTTGGCCACCGGCGCCATCGATTCCACCACCGGAATCCCACCTCTGCCAGGCGGCAACTCTATCACCGATTCGGAAGTGCGTCCACCCGGCGAGAGGGCCCGGCGCCCTACAATCCCCGGAGGGAGCGGACGACGAGCGACGCCCCGGCGACCAGGAGCAGCAGGCGGATCGCCTGGATCATGGCCGCGCGCGAGATCCGGGCGTGCGCCCGGTCGGCCAGCCAGAGGGCACCGAGGATGGCGGGCACCAGGGGGACGGCCGTGAACCACACGGCCGGCGCGGACAGCAGGCCGGCCAGGGCAAAGGCCACGATCCGCGCGCCCACGCTGACGACGCTGGTGGCTGCGAGCGTGGCCCGCATCGCCTGCTTCGCGTGGGGCCGCAGGCTGAGGTAGATGACGTACGGGGGGCCGCCCGCGCCGAACATGGCCGACGTGATGCCGCCGGAGAATCCGGCGAGGTACCCCCAACTCGCGTCGATCCGCAGGGACGCCTCGGGGGCCAGCAGGCTGTAAATCGCGAAGCTCACGACGAAGAGCCCGAGGGCACACAGGAGAATCTGGGTGCGGAGAACGGCGAGGAGCCAGGTGCCGACCACGACCCCCAGGATGCAACCCGGGATGAGTCGGCCGGCTTCGTCCCGCACGATGGCCTGGGGCCGCGCCAGGCCGACCCGGACCGCGTTCACGATGTCAAGCAAGGCAAACACCGCCAGGACGAACGGGAGGGGATAGATCAGGGACGCCAGTGGAATGGTGATGAGCGCAGACCCGAATCCCGTGACGCCGTACACGAAGGACCCAAGGCAGGCGACAGGCAGCAGCACGAGCAGCGTCTGGAACTCAGCTGGCATGGCGACGCGAGTCCTTCCCGGGTCGGGGGGGAGGCACGCTGCAGGGCCCGGCCCCGCAGCCGCCCGACACCCGCACGAGCAGCGCGGATGAACAGGCTGAACCTACCCCGAGTGGCAGGGAGCGTCAAGGGCGCGGGCGCCGGGGCAGAGCGGGGAGCCGGATTCCCGGCCCCGTGGCTCACAGGCCTGGGCGGATCCCGGGTGGAGCAAGCCCTCACATCCCCCGCTGGAGGAGGCGGAAGAGTCGCCACAGGCTGCCAGTCTCCTGTGGGCGGTTTTTGGCTTGACACCTTTCCCCGGGCTGCGGCATGCTTCCATGGCCCCCGGCAATCCCAGGACCTGCGACCCGATCGCGAGGGTGCGCGGCCCACGAGCACGCTGTCTCGGCGACTGACGGCTGGGGCGGACGCCCTCACCGGTGAATCGCCGGGCCGAGGCGGCCAGCACCTCTGGGAGGGAGGAACATGCAGACGAGCGGTTCGACACTTCGAATCCTGTGGGCGTGGCTCGGGCTTCTCGGCGCGCTCTGCTTCCCGCCGGCGGCCACGGCACAGACGGCCCTGCCGGCCCTGCCGGACTTCATCAAGTCCCACGGCGTGCTGAGGGCCGGCGTACGCTGCGATCAACCCCCGTACGGCTTCCAGGACCAGAACGGCAAGTTCGCCGGGGTCGAGGTCGAGATGGCGATGCAGATGGCGGCGTGGGCCTTCGGCGGGAAGGACAAGATCGAGCTCACCTGCGTCACGGCCGAGAATCGCATCCCGCAGCTCAACGGCAAGAAGGTGGACCTGCTCATCGCCACCCTGGGCATCACGCCCGAGCGGGCGCGCGTGGTGGACTTCAGCGACGCCTACCGCTGGGGGGGGAGCGACCTGCTCGTGCCGAAGAACAGCCCGATCAGGAAGATCGACGACGTGGATGGCCGGACGGTCATCATGCTGAAGGGCACGACCCAGGCGAAGTGGTTCGAGGAGAACAAGCCGAAGGTCCAGACGCTCAAGCTCAACACCGCCTCGGACGCCCTGCAGGCGCTGAAACAGGGGCGCGGCGACGCCTACACCCACGACGCGGCGACCCTCATCGTCATGGCGGCGAAGGACCCGGAGCTGCGGCTGGTCGGCGAGCTGTTCGCCAACGCCGACACCGCCATCGGCGTCCGCAAGAACGAGGGCCCCTGGCTCGCCTATATCAACGCCGCGCTGGGGCGGATGAAGCAGGAGAATCTCTTCCTGGGCTGGGTCACCCAGTGGGTGGCGGCGGACATCCGCTCGTATTACATCCAGGTGTTCACCAAGCCGAAGCCGGCCTCGCGCTGACCGTGGCCCAGTGACAGGTCGCGCGCCGCCGCCCATGGCGCACGTCGCGGTACGCGGGATCCTTGACCCATGGACTTCAGCCTCGCCTACCTGACGGCCCAGTGGCCGGCGCTGATGCGCGGCCTGCTGATGACCGCCCAGGTGAGCGCCATCAGCATCGCGCTCTCGATCGCCATCGGGGTGGGCGGGGCGGCCTGCCGGCTCCTCGCCATTCCCCTGCTCTCGCCCCTGGTCGCCGCCTACGTGGAGTTCATCCGCAACACCCCGCTGCTGGTGCAGCTCTTCTTCATCTTCTTCGGGTTACCCACGGTCGGCGTGAAGCTGTCCATCTTCTGGTCCGGCGTCCTGTGCCTGACGGCCTGGGCCGGGGCCTTCCAGGTGGAGAACGTGCGGGGCGGCCTTGCGGCCGTGGGCAAGGGGCTCCAGGAAGCCGCCCTGTCGCTGGGCCACCGTCCCGTGCAGTTCTTCCAGCTCGTGGCGCTGCCCCTGGCGATCCGCGTGAGTCTGCCGGCCATGCTCAACACCTCGATCTCGCTGCTGAAGAACTCCGCGTACCTGCAGACCATCGGGCTGGTGGAGCTGACCTTCGTGGCCGTGGATCGGATGTCCATGGACTTCCGTGCCATCGAGATGTTCACGGCGATCTGCGCCATCTACCTCGTCCTCGTGCTCGCCCTCTCCGTCGCCACGGACCGCCTGGCGACGAGACTCCAGCGGCCGTTCCGGGCCTGAGCCCGCGCCATGCAGATCATCCTGTTGAACCGGACCTTCATCCTGAACGGGCTCGTGAAGACCCTGGCGCTCGCCGGGGTGACGCTCCTGTTCTCCACGCTGATCGGCGGGCTGCTCGGCGTGCTCGCCGTGACGCGCTTCAGGCTGCTGCGGTGGAGCGTGCGCGCCTACGTCGAGCTGTTTCGCGACATCCCCCTGATCGTGAACATCTTCTTCATCTTCTTCGGCCTGCCGCTTGTCCTCAAGGGCATCGAGATGACGCCGTTCGTCGCGGTGACCGTCGGGCTGTCGCTCTGGGGCGGGGCGAACGGCGCGGAGATCGTGCGCGGCGGGCTGCAATCCGTGCCGCGGCACCAGTGGCAGAGCGCCATGGCCCTGGGTCTGAAGACCTGGGAGATCCTGGTCTTCATCGTCGGGCCGCAGGCGGTGAAGTCGATCCTGCCCCCCTTCACCGGACTGCTGACGCTCCTGATCCAGGCCACGTCCCTGGGGGCCCTGGTGGGCGTCGGCGAGTTCCTGCGGGTCGGCCAGATCATCGTCGAGCGCACCACGGTGATGGAGGGCCGGAGCCCGGCCTTTCCCGTCTATCTCGCCGTGCTGGTGGTCTACTTCCTCATCTGCTCGGCGCTCACCTGGCTCTCGCGGCGCCTGGAGCGGCGACTGCGGCAGGATCGCCCCGCCGTGCTGCGGGGCACGTCCGGCCTCCCGATCCCGCCGGCGCCGCGTTACCTGTGAGTCCCGCAACGCCCCACCCGGGGAAAGGTGCAGCCATGGAATCCAAGGTCAGCAGGCGGTTGAAGGAGCCGGCGGCTCGCGAGGTGTGCGACAACATCTATGCGCCGCGACTCACCCGCGACTTCGGCGCGGTCTTCGCCTACATGACGGACCTGAACCAGGCGCACGTCCTGATGCTGCACACCTGCGGGCTGATCAGCCGGGAGGTCGCCCGGCAGCTCGCCGGGGGCTTGCTCACGATGGAGCAGGCCGGGCCGGGAGCAGTGACCCTCGACCCGCAGCGGGAGGACGCGTACTTCAACTACGAGGCCCATCTCATCGGTCTGGTCGGCACCAACGCGGGAGGGCGCCTGCACATCGCCCGCAGCCGCAACGACCTGGGGGCTGCCCTCGACCGGATGCGCGCGCGGGACGCCCTGCTCGATCTCGTGGACGGCGTCCTGCAGGTCCGCGGCCAGGCCCTCGCCCAGGCGGAGCGGCACGCGGGGGTCGTCATGCCCGGGTACACCCACCTGCAGCCCGCCCAGCCCGTGACCTTCGGCTGGTACCTGCTGGGCATCGCCCAGGCCCTGGAGCGGGACGGCCAGCGGCTCGACCAGGCCTATCCCCGTCTCAACAGGAACCCGCTGGGGGCCGGGGCGCTGGCCGGGACGACCTTCCCCATTGACCGCCAGGAGACGGCCCGGCTGCTCGGCTTTTCCGGCCTCGTGGATCACGGGCTGGACGCCGTGGCCTCGCGCGACTTCGTCCTGGAGATCCTGTCCGCCCTGTCGCTCCTCGGGATCACCTGGAGCCGTCTGGCGCAGGACTTCTACGTGATGACCTCGTACGAGTTCCAGAGCGTCGAGTTCCCGGACAGCGTGACCGGCACCTCCAGCATGATGCCGCAGAAGAAAAACCCGGTGGTGCTGGAGCACCTGAAGGGCCAGACCGGCCACATCCTCGGCGCCTTCCTGGCGGCCGGCACGGCCTTTCGCGCCACCAGCTTCACCAACACCATCGACGGCAACCGCGACGGCGTCCGGGCCTTGTGGGAGGCGGCGCAGGAGGCGCAGCGGTGCCTCAGGCTGGCCGACCTGATCGTCCGCACGGCCACGCCGGTCCCCGCGATCATGCTCAAGCGCGCCCAGGAAAACTTCGGCACGGCGACCGACCTCGCCGACCTCCTCGTCCGCGACGCCGATCTCGCGTTCCGCGAGGCGCACCACGTCGTCGGCGCCGTCGTGCGTACGGCCATGGACCGGGGCCTCGCCGCGCACCAGATCACCTCGGCCATGGTGGATGCGGCCGCCTTGCAGGTGGTCGGACGCGCCCTGAAGCTCCCCGAGGCGGCTGTGAGCCGGAGCCTGGATCCCGTCAGCTCCGTGGAGGGCCGGACCCTCCGGGGAGGGCCGGCCAGGGGCGCGGTGCTCGAGCTCGTCGCCGAGGGCCGCCAGCGGCTGGCCGCCGAACGCCGCGCGGCCGAGGCGCGGCGAACCTCGCTGGCCGACGCGCGGGCAACGCTCAAGCGCGAGCTCGCCGCCCTGGCGGGCCCATGACGGACGCCCGGCCGCTCATCTCCGTCCGCGGCCTCAGCAAGCGCTTCGGCCGGATCCAGGCCCTGGACGGCGTGGACCTGGATGTCGCGCGGGGCGAGGTGCTCGTGCTCATCGGGCCCAGCGGCTCCGGCAAGAGCACCCTGATCCGCTGCGTCAACGGCCTGGAGGAGCCCACGGCCGGCAGGCTGACGGTCGACGGCCGCACCATCGCCGCGGGCGACCATGCGGGCTGGCGCGAGCTGCGCACCGAGGTCGGCATGGTCTTCCAGGACTACGCGCTGTTCCCGAACCTGTCCGTGCTCAGGAACATCACGCTGGCCCCGGTGCGCCGAGGCCGCCTGGACCCCGAGGCCGCGCGGGCGACGGCGCGCCGCCTCCTCGACCGCGTCGGTCTGCTCCACAAGATGAATGCCTGGCCCAGCGAGCTGTCAGGCGGCCAGCAGCAGCGGGTCGCCATCGTGCGGGCGCTGGCCATGGCCCCCAAGGCCATGCTGTTCGACGAGCCGACCTCGGCCCTCGATCCCGAGACCATCCAGGAGGTCCTGGACATCATGCAGGGTCTCGCGCGGGACGGCATGACCATGGTCGTGGTCACGCACGAGATGGGCTTTGCCCGCGAGGTCGCCGACCGCGTCGCCTTCATGGACAAGGGCCGCATCGTCGAGACGGCGCCGCCGGCCCGGCTGTTCGAGGCGCCCCGGGAGGAGCGCACCCGCGCCTTCCTGGCGAAGATTGTCTGACCGGTGATTTTGACTCAAGCCCGGCTCCGAACCTGCCGATAGGAAGGTCGGGGCGACTCCCGCCCCCGCAGCTCCGGACGCTCGTGTCGAACAGGAGGCGCCTGATGCTCCAGTCGCTGGATCGGCTGCTCGGGAACATCGATCAGCTCCCCTCGCTCCCCCCGGTGCTACTCCGACTGACCGAGGCGGTCAGGGATCCCAACACGTCCGCTCGCCAGTTGGCGAGCATCATCCTCCAGGATCCGGCGCTCACCGCCCGCCTGCTTCGCCTGGTCAACTCCCCCTACTACGGCTTTCCGCGAAAGATCGCCACGGTCACGGATGCGCTCACCCTGATCGGGTTCCGTCCCGTTCAACACCTGCTGCTGACGACCGCGGTGGTGGATCTTCTTCACGCGGAGGACAGCCTCGAGTTCTCCGCTGTCAGTCTGTGGCAGCACGCGGTGGGGACCGCCGTGGCGGCCGGCCGGCTCGGGCGCGCGGTTGGCTACCGGGAGCACGAGGGGCTGTTCGTCGCCGGTCTGCTCCACGATGTCGGCATGCTCGTGGAGTTCCAGTGCCTGCGCCCCGAGTTCTTGCAGGTCCTGGCGCTGGCCCGGTCCCAGGATCTGCCGCTGCATGTGGCCGAGGAGAAGATCCTGGGGTTCGGCCACGCCCAGGCGGGACGGCTGCTCCTGGAGCACTGGAAGCTCCCCCCCCGCCTGTGCGAGGCCGTGGCTTGCCATCACCATCCGGCCCAGGCGCAGGACACTCAGTGGGAGTCCGCGTTCATCCACGTGGCCGATGGGCTGGCGTACGGCCTCGGGCTGGGGGTGGCGGGCCAGGCAACCGTGCCGCCGATCGAAATCGATGCCTGGGAGTGGGTCGGCCTCCCCACGGCCGGACTGCCGCCGCTGCTGGCGGAAGTCGAGGCGCAGCACCGGGAGATCCTGGCTGTTCTCTTCGAGACCATGCGCGCGTTCCCCGGGATGGATGACCGACTGAGCGGTGCCACGTGGTCCCACCGGGGGCTCCGGCCCACGCCGGAACCTAGAGATCGCCACTCGCCCAAGTCGGCGAACCGCTGACGGGAGTTCATGGGTCGACCGCGGGCTCGCGCGAGGGAGATTCCCCGCCCTCCGGGCCGGCGGCCCGACCCTCCTGCCGGAAGACCGTAATCCCGCTGCGGATCTTGGCTGAACCTGCCGGTCCATACCTCCACGTGAGAGCGACGAAGGCACCTGGACGGCGGGCTCTTCACGTGACGCCCGTCAAGGACGATCACAGGGTCCGGCAGCTCTCGCCGACAGCCTCCAATCTGCCTGTGGTCTGCAAGAACTCCGTCCGCTAGCGCTGGATTGTTCCAGCTCCCGCACGATTCGTGGCTCTTCCGAAGGGGGACGCTTGACTCTTTTCTTGAGGGGAATATATTGCAGTCCGTTGAATTCGGAAGCGGGCGTGCAACCGACCGGAGGAGGGCCTCATGGATCTCACTGGCACGATGACCGAGATGGCCAGGACAGGGGGGGCGAGCCTGACGGGGGTCGCCTCGGTGGACCGGTTCGATGGAGCGCCGAGAGGACACCATCCCGGCGAGCTGCTGCCCGGGGCACAGGCGGTCTTCACCTTCGGCATCCGCCTGCTGGAGCGGGTCCTGGAGTGGCCTGAGCTGCTCCAGGGCTCCCCGCTCGTTCCAGAGGAGCTGCGCCGGGAAGCGCTCCACAAGCTCTTCTATCAGCGCTCCGGCTACGACAGCATCAACGACCGGCTGAACGAGATCGCGTTGACTCTGGCCAACCACCTGGAGGATCTCGGACATCCCTCCCTCTTCTTTCCGGCCACCTATGGGGCCCTCCCGGACAAGATGGCCCAACTGCCCGGGATGTTCTCCCAGAGGCATGCGGCCGTGCGGGCGGGCCTGGGGGAGTTTGGCCTGAACAACGTCGTCGTGACAGAGCGCTACGGGCCGCGCGTCCGGTTCAACTCGGTGATCACCTCCGCCCCCCTGATTCCCTCGGCCCCCTTGCAGGCGAAGACCTGTCTGGGTCTCGACTGCAAGGTCTGCCTGGACGAATGTCCGGCAGGCGCCTTCAGCCTGCTGCCGGCGTCGGCCTCTGAAGGGGTATGGCTCGATCCCGTGTCGCGGACCGACTGGGCGGCATGTCGTCGGAGCCGGGAACCCCTCGAGTGCGCAGGCCGCTGCCTGCGAGTCTGTCCGGTCGGTCGCGACGGGAAAAGGGTGGGGCGGTCCGGGTGTTGACAGGGTCGTGGCTGGCAAACACCGGGCCCGTTCTCGCCTGCACCTGGCGCGCTGGCGTGGCTGCGATCGCGCAGATGCCGGCGGCTTTGCGGGACTGAACCTGGGACGTCCCAGGGCCCATCACTGCGGAGAGGAACGCCGATGAACGATCTCCTGCCGCTTGCGAGGACGGTGTCAACCCTGCTCAAGGATCGGCGCGAGACCGTCGCCGTTGCGGAGTCGTCGGCCGGCGGGCTCATCTCGGCGGCCCTGCTCGCCGTGCCGGGCGCTTCCGCCTGCTTCCTCGGCAGTGCGGTCGTCTACACGTACGCGGCGCGGGGCGTGCTCCTGGACCTCCCGGACGCGGCTCTGGCGGGCATCCGGCCGGCGACCGAGCCGTATGCCCTGCTCCTCGCGCGCACGGTGCGCCAGCGTCTCGCCGCCACGTGGGGCCTTGCCGAGACAGGCGCGACGGGACCGAGCGGGAACCGGTATGGGGATCCGGCCGGGCATGCCTGCCTCGCGGTTGCCGGGCTGGCCGAGCGCGCACGCACGCTGGAAACGGGCCAGGCCGACCGGCTTCACAACATGCGCGCGTTTGCGGCCGCGGCACTGGACCTCTTGGCGCAAACCTTGGCCCGGTAACCGTATGGCGGAGGCTGCACGACCACTACGGGGATGCCGTCATGCTGCGGGACTGCCACACGGAGGCGGAACATGTCCGTTCCACTCAGCCTGAATCTCAGCGATCGGGAGATCGAGCGCGCGGGGGCGCTCCTGACGGACTTTCTCCGGAGCTACGAGCAGTCCATCCCGGCTCCCTCGGTGCTCCCGGCCTTGAATCGCGACGTGCTCTCGGACCTCTTCCTGGAGCCCTTCCCGGAGATCGGCATCGGGGTGGACCGGGTGTTTCGCGCCATCACCGAGAAGATCGTCCCCAACTCGACTGCCATTGCCCATCCCCGGTTCCTGGCCTATGTCCTGGGCCCGCCCAACGGCATCGCCCCCTTCGCTGACGCCATTGCCGCCGCGCTGAACCAGAACTGCAACTTCTGGCAGCTCTCGCCCGCCGCGAGTGTCATTGAGCGGAAAGTGATCGGATGGCTCGCGGGCCTGTTCGAGTATCCCAGCACCGCGGGAGGCCTTCTCACGAGTGGCGGGTCGATAGCCACACTGGTGGCCCTCGCGACCGCCATCCAGGCGAAGTACCCGGGCGATTTTCGGCGGAAGGGGCTTCAGGGAATCCAGGCGCCCCTGGTCGTCTATACCTCCGAGGAAGCCCACCGCTGCGTGGATAAGGATGCCGTGATCCTCGGAGTGGGACTCGAGAATGTGCGGAAGATTCCGGTAGATGCCGACTTTCGGATGCGGCTGGACGGCTTGGCCGCCGCGGTGCATGACGATCGGCTGGCGGGCAAGCAGCCCTGCTGCGTGGTGGCGGCCGCAGGGACCATCAATACCGGCGCCATCGATCCGATCGACGCCCTGGCGGACTTCTGTGCCGCCGAGGACCTGTGGCTCCACGTGGACGGCGCCTTCGGCGCCCTGTTCGTCCTCAGCCCGCGCCTGCACGCGCAGCTCCGCCCGTGTGGTCGGGCGGATTCGATCGCCCTGGACCCCCACAAGCTGCTGTTTGCCCCCCTGGAGGCTGGGTGTCTCCTCGTCCGGGATCGCGCCAGGCTCCGCCAGGCGTTTCAATTCAGCGCCGCCTACCTGACCGCCGCGTCCGATCCGCTCTTCACCAATTTCATGGACTACGGTCCCCAGCTCTCGCGAAGCTTCAAGGCCCTGAAGGTCTGGTGTGCGCTGCAGGCCTTCGGGGTCCGGGCCTTCGTCGCCGCGGTGGAGCACATGCTGGATCTGGCGCGATACCTCGAAGACCGACTCCGGGCGGAGCCATCCTGGGAGCTCCTGGCTCCGGTCACGCTGAACGCCGTGTGCTTTCGCCTGCGCAACGCCGACGAGGCGCGCAGCCAGGAGATCCTGGCGCAATTGGTGGACGAGGGAACAGCCCTCCTGGGACCGGTGCGGATCGGGGATCGGTTCGGCCTGCGAGCCTGCATCACGAACTATCGCACCCAACGGGAGGATATCGACCGCATCGTCGGTCGGCTGCGGGACCTCGGGTCCTGATGGGGAAGGCCGCGCTCGCCAGCGCCATGCGCGCCAGGACCCGCTGATCCTTGCGCCCGACACCCGTTCAGGTATATAAGCACCACGGCGGCCCGTGCCTGTCAGAACGATATGCGTCCCATCGGGCCATGCGCCGCCCGGGGTACCCGCCATCGCCCTGTTTCCGTCCGTTGCCGAAACACCAAGGAGGAGAAAGCCCCATGGGAGCGACCCCCGCTGGCATGCGGTCGGATCGACAGACTCAACGCGGCCTGGGCTTGCCGGTTGCCGTTCCGCCGGAGATCATCCGCAGCGCGGCCATGGCCGCCCAGGACCGCGGCTATGACTCCTTCTGGCTGAACAACCCGCCCCGATCTGACTCGCTTCGTGTGCTGGGCGGGATTGCCCAGGTCGCGACACGCATCTGGCTGGGGGTCGGCGTCATCCCGCTCTCGGATCACCGGCCGGCTGACATCGTGCAGGCCGTGTCGCAGAATCGCCTGCCGGCGGACCGGTTATTCCTCGGTGTCGGAAGCGGTTCGGGGGCGGGGGCCGTGGAGCGCGTGCGGGGCGGCATCCGGGCCATCCGGGCCGGGCTGGCATGCCCTCTTGTGATCGCGGCGCTGGGACCCAGAATGTGCCGGTTGGCGGGGGAGGAGGCGGATGGCGTCCTGCTCAACTGGCTCACCCCCGAGTGGGCCCGGCGCTCCATCGGTTGGGTGAGGGATGGCGCGAACGGAGCGGGCAGGCCGATGCCGAGGACGATGGCGTACGTACGCGCGGCGCGCGGCCGCGAGGCCATGGCTCGTCTGCGGACCGAGGCGGCTTTCTACGAGGCGATCCCGCACTACCGCGCACACTTCGAGCGGATGGGGACGCCGGCCATCGGGACCGCCGTCACCGGGGAGACGCCGGAAGACATCCAGCGCGGCCTGGCTGCCTGGGGCGGGGTCGTGGATGAGGCCGTCGTGCGGGCAGTCGTCGCGCGCGACACGGTCGAGGATTTCCTGGATCTTGTCGAGGCGGCCCGGCCGATGGCATGACACCGAACCCCTGAGAAAGGACAGCGCATGCCGAGTGTACACGCTTCGCTCTTGACGCGCATCTGCCACGACATCCTCCTCACGGTGGGTGCCAGCGAGGAAGAGGCGAGCACGGTTGCCAGGCATCAGATCGGGGCGAACCTTGCGGGCCATGACTCCCATGGCATCATCCTGCTCTCCACCTATGTCGACCGCATCCGGAAAGGCCACATCGTCCCCGGCGCCAGATTCGAGGTCGTGCACGAGACGCCGACCACGGCCCGCATCAGCGGCAACTGGGGCTTCGGACAGGTTGTCCAGACCCGGGCCACCCGGCTGGCCATCGAAAAGGCCCGGAATAGCATGGTCGCGGCGGTGACCGTGGCCTACCAGAGCCACGTGGGCCGGCTGGCCGACTACCCGCTGATGGCGGCAGAAGCGGGGATGATCGGCATGCTCGTGTGTGATTCGGGTCGTGGTCCGAAGTATGTGGCGCCCTTTGGGGGCCGGGACGCGCGGCTCGGGACGAACCCCATCTCCATGGCGCTGCCCAGCAACCTGGAGGCCCCCATCTTCGTGGACATGGCGACGAGCCAGGTGGCGGGAGGCAAGATCCTGGTGTACCGCAATCGGCGGAAGCCGGTCCCTCTGGGCTGGCTTCTGGACAAGAACGGGAATCCGACCACCGACCCCAACGACTACTTCGCCGGCGGGGCCTTGCTGCCGCTGGGCGGACTCGACGCCGGACACAAAGGCTACGGCTTGAGCACGATGGTGGACGTCTTCGCCGGCATCCTGACGGGCCTGGGCTGGGGGATCGACCCGGCCGGCAAACACAACGACGGCTCGTTGTTCATCGCCATCAACGTGGAGGCGTTTCGCCCGCTGGAGGAGTTCAGGGCGGAGGTATCGGAGTTCGCCCGGTTCCTGAAGGCCAGCCCTCCTGCCCAAGGGTTCAAGGAAGTCCTGTACCCAGGCGAGATCGAGTGGCTGACGACGCAGGAGCGGCTGCGCACAGGCATCCCCGTCGAGGACGATACCTGGACCGAGATACAAGAGCTGGCAGCCTCCGCGGGCGTGTCGACGGAGTAGGCCCCGAGTTCAGTCCCTAGGAGGATGCTGAAAAACCCGTCTTCGCCCAGGCTGCTCAAAAAGGTCCAGATGCAAGGCGGCGCGCCGGGTACCCATCCCCCGGGATGGGTGCAGGTGCGAGGCGTACTTAGACCGTACGCCGCAGCCCCGCGCGAGTGCGCCAACGCCGCAGATGGGCCTTTTTCAGCAGCCTGCTAGATCTGCCGCCCCAGCATGGCGCCGTCCAGCAGGGCCTGCATGATCCGCCCGGGGCTCTGGGCATCCCCGATGACATGTACCTGGACGCGGTCGACATCCAGTTGCGTCAATAGCTCGCGGTCCGGCCTCACCCCCACGGCGACCACCACCGAATCGGCCGGGGCCAGCTCCCGCTCTCCCAGACGACTCAGCATGACCCCTCGTGCGGTAACAGCCTCCGCCTTGGTCTCCACCAGGATCAGGACGCCTCGCTCTCCGAGTTCCTGGGTCAGGGTCCGCTGCTCGACGACGTTGCCGTCGGCCAGGATCCGGTCCAGCATCTCGACGAGAAAGACCTCGTGATTCCTCCGCAGCAGGTACTCTGCCGAGGCGACGCCCGTGAGCCCGCCGCCGATGATCGCCACCCGACGGCCCAGGCGGTCGTCGATTTCCCCTTCCAGCAGTTGGTGGGCGGTGAAGACGTGAGGCAAGCCGGCGCCGGGGATACTCGGCACCACCGGCGTGGCACCGCTGGCAACGACCACGACCTCCGCCCGCAGGTCCTCTACCAGCTTCAGGCTGGCCTCGGTGTGTGTGCGTACCTCCACGCCGGCTCGCTCGACCTCGTGCGCCAGGTGCTGGGCCAGCCGCTCCATCTCCACCGCGTGCGGTGCAGCCGCCGCAAAGAGGAGCTGGCCGCCCAGCCGGCGGCGCCGTTCCAGGAGGGCAACCCGATGCCCTCGACCGGCCGCGACACGGGCGGCCTCCATGCCGGCCGGGCCTCCCCCCACCACGAGGACACGGCGGGGCACCTCGGCGGCGACGAGGCGCATCTCCGCCTCCCGGCCGGCCTCGGGATTCACCGTGCACTGCATATCCTGCCCATGCCCGATCCGATCGGCGCATACCCCGCAGGAGATGCACTCCCGGATCTCCTCCAGCCGCCCCTCCCGGGCCTTCTTCGGCAGGTGGGGATCGGCGATCAGCGCCCGCCCCATCCAGATCAAGTCCGCCTTGCCCTCCGCCAGGATCTGCTCGGCCATGGCCGGGCGCTTGATGCGTCCCACGGTGCTGACGGCGATTCCCACCCGCGCCTTGACCCGGGCCGCGTTGTCCACGTTGAAGCCTTCCGGGACGGTGCGGGGGGGAATGGTCCACTCCGCCTCCTCGTGCGTGCCCGAGCTGACGTTTATCTCGGTCACCCCGGCCTCCTCCAGCCAGTGAGCGACCCGGCAGACGAAGTCCAACCCGTACCCGCCGTCCTGATGCTCCTCCGCGGTTACCCGCACCGCCAGGGGCGTCTGCGGCCCCATGACCTCTCGGATCTTCCGCACCACCTCCAGCAGGAGGCGGGCCCGCCCCTCCTCGCTGCCGCCGTAGCGATCGGTCCGCTTGTTGGAGCGAGGCGAGAGGAATGTGTGGAGCAGGTAGCCATTGGAGGCGTGGAGCAGGATGCCGTCGAACCCCGCCAGCAGCGCGCGTCGAGCGGCCTTCCCGTGCAGCTCGACGAGCTGCTCGATCTCCGGGATCGTGAGCGCCCGGGGGATGGTGCCGACATACAGGTGCCCCTTGGTCAGGAGCGGCACGGCCGAAGGTCCCACGGGGTACTGGCCGATGGCGCCGGCCCGGGCGTTGCGGCCCGCGTGGAGCAACTGAACGAAGATGGGGATGTTCTCCCGATGGACCGCTTCCACCAGCTTCCGGTGCTGCGACACCATGTGATCGGCGTACAGACCCAGGCGGTGCCGTTCACTCCGGCCTTCCGGGCTGATGTAGTTCGACTCCGTGATGATGAGCCCGACTCCCCCCCGGGCTCGCTCCACGTAGTAGTCGATCTGCCGCGGCTGCAGCTCTCCCTTCTCCGTCGAGTAGTTGAGGGCCATGGGGGCCATCACCAGACGGTTCTTGAGTGTGATACCGCCCAGCCTGAACGGGGAGAAGAGGTGCGGGAAGGACGACATGGGTGCTGACTCTCCTTCCGAGCGGGACGCGTTTGCGGCTCAGGCAGAGTCCACGGCCGGTCGGATGGTGTCCGTCACCAGCGCCAGGATCTCCAGCATCCGGACGGGATCCTCGCGGCGGAACACGAGCAGGAGGTGATGGACGCCGAGTCGCTTGACCTCGCACAGGCGGTCGATGACCGCCTGGGGTCCCTGGGCCAAGAGGTCGTCGTTCAGCGTGAACCGGAGCGAGATCGTGATGGTCTCGAAGGGGCGTCCGGCCGCTTCCGCCACCGCCCGCAGGCGGGCGAGCCCGTCCCGAAGCTCGGCCGGACTCCCGGAATCCGCGTGCCAGCCGTCCCCCAGCGTCACAACCCGCCGGAACGCCCCCGCGCTGGCACCCCCCACCCAGATCGGCGGATGGGGCTTCTGCACGGGCTTCGGCGCGAAGCCGATGTCCCGGAAGCGGAAGAACTCGCCTTCAAAGGCGGGGTTCGGCGCGGTCCACAATTCCTTGAAGATGCACAGGATCTCATCGGCCTGCCGTCCGCGGGCGTGGAAGGGGACGCCGAGGATGTCCAACTCCTGCCTCCACCATCCCACGCCGACCCCGCAGATCAGCCGTCCCCCGGAAACGGCATCCAGGCTGGAGAGCACCTTGGCCATGACTACGGGGTGCCGATGCCCAAGGATGAACACCGACGCACCCAGCCGCGGTCGAGTCGTGCAGGCTGCGACTGCGGCAAGGGCGACGACGGGCTCCAGGTACGGGGTGTCCGGTGGGAGGGGGAATGGGCCCCCGCCGCTGGGATAGCCCTCCGATACCCGTGGGAGGACGATGTGATCCCCCACCCAGAGCGATGCGATGTTGCGGCGCTCCGCCTCACGCGCGAAGGTGAGCAGGGCCTCGCGCGTGGCCTCGGGGGCCTGCATCATGGGGAGATGGCAGCCGATCTCCATGGGTCGATTCCTCCGTGCCGGGCGGTCCGCCTCCGGCACTGAGGGCCGGTGCTCCCTGCGGTGGAGGCTCAGCCAGCGTCCATCCCCTCGGCTGAAAGCCGCCCCACGCCATGACGCTCGCCGAGGCGGCTGAGGGTTTCCATCACCTCGACGGCCAATGGAATACCCTCCTCTCGACGTCTGGCCTCAAGGTTGAATTCGATCTCGCCCGGCAAATACACGGGCATGCCGTCGGCGGAAGGCAAGGCCTTGATTCCTTGGATGACGCTGTCGACGCTGTGTGAAAACGTGTGGGGTTCGATGAATCTCGCGACATTGATGGCAATGAACATGTGACCTGTTCTGGATCGCCCGGAGGTGTCGGTGATGTTCTTGACCTCGCCCGTCAATGCCGTACCGGTCAATGCCCCGCAGAGCAGGTCAATGACGAGCGACAGCCCCGCGCCTTTCGGCCCCCCGATCGGAGTCAGGCTGCCCTTCAGTGCCTCGAGGGGATTGTCCGTGGGCTTCCCGTCAGCATCCACGGCCCACCCCAGCGGGATCTTCTCGCCCGGCCGGGCTGCCGCCAGCCGGATCTTCCCGCGCGCCACCACCGAGGTAGACATATCCAGCACGATGGGCCGTTGCGAGCCGGCGGGTATGGCCACGGCCAGGGGATTCGTGCCCAGGAGCCGCTTCCTGGCGTTGTACGGGGTCATGGCAGGCGACGCATTGGTGAGGACGACGCCGATCATTTTCGCCGCCACCGCACGCATGGCATAGAACGCCGCAACGCCGAAGTGATTCGAGTTCTTCACCGCGACGATCCCTGCCCCGGAGTCTCCGGCTTTCTGGATCGCGATGTCCATCGCCTTCGCGCCGGCAACTTGTCCGAAGCCGTTACACGCGTCGAGCAATGCCGAGGCGGGATTGTCCCTCACCAGCGCCATCTCGGGATCGACCTCCATCACCCCGGCCTGGACCCGATCCAGATACGCAGACAGGCGGACCACCCCGTGAGAGCCGACGCCTCGGAGATCGGCGAACACGAGGGAGTCCGTCACCAGGGCGGCGTGAGTCTGGCGCAAGCCGACCTTGGTCAGCACCCCCTCACAATGCCCTCGCAGCTTCTCCGCCGACACCACGACCTTCTCGGCCACAACTCACCTCCTGGCAACGGTCCCCGCTGATGGAGATTGCCTTCCCGCGGACCCGGCCGGTGAGGGGTACGGCCCTTCTCCCGCCTCGAGGCCGCTCAGCGCGGCTTCTCGATGGCGCGCACGAAGCGGTACTTGAAGAAGAGCGGGTCCCGCGGGGGGCGGGCCGTGGCCTTCTCCGGCAGCACCTTGGCGGCGATGAACCAGGGGCCGGGTTCGGCCAGCGCCCGGTCCACGGCGGCGGAGAATCCCGCCTCGTCCTCGACGGCGATCGCCTGGCGCACCCCTGCTGCCCTGGCGATGCCGGCGAGGTCGGTCCCGGCCGAGGTGTGGGTCGGCTGCCGGCCGGTCGTCTCGTAGACCTCGTCGTCCCAGACGATGTGGACCAGGTTCCGCGGTGCCTTGCGGGCGATGGTCGCCAGGGAGCCGAGGTTCATCAGGATCGAGCCATCCCCATCCAGGACGATCACCCGCAGGTCGGGCCGCGCCAGCGCCAGGCCCAGGCCCATGGAGGAGATCATGCCCATCGAGCCCCACGAGTACAGATTGCGATCTCGATCTCCCGCCCCGTACAGATCGTAGGTCGGGCCGCCGATGCCGCCAAGGAGCACCTGATCCGTCACCTTGCCGCACAGGAGCTTGGTGGCCTGCGCCCGTGTGAGTCTATTCATCTTTCCCTCCGGTGAGCTGTCGCGACAGGAGGATCCCGAGGGGCGTCCGCGTGCTATAGGCCAGCTTGATCCCGTCCGCGACGAGGCTCTCGACCTCCTCGGGACGCGTCGGGGTCACGTGGGGGATGCCCAGGGCCTCCAGGATCGGCCGGGTGGCCCGGCCCATGCCGGTCTGGCTCACGTTGAACTCCCCCAGCTCCCCCCGCTGGCTCAGGAACATCAGGAACGGAATCTGCCACGGCACCGCCAGGGAGGCCAGGGCGTTCACGCAGTTCCCCAGGCCGCTGTTCTGTGCGAGCATGGCCCCCCGCCGCCCGCCCAGGTAGGCGCCGGTGAGAATCCCCACGCACTCCTCTTCCCGGGCGACGGGCACCATCTCGAAGGAGGGGTCCTTCTCCAGGAGCCCGAGCACCCGGTAGACGATCGAGTCCGGCAAGTAGGCGATCAGCTTCACCTCGTGGCGTTTGAGGGTCGCCACGATGCTCTCGGCCCACAGCATCCCATCCTCCATTCTGTCGGCCCCGGGCGGACCCCTCGCACCCGAGAGCGGCCTCGCCTTGGCCGACCGATCGCGTGACGAAGCGGTTAGGCCAGGGTCTTCCTGATGTGCTGGATCAGACCGCCCGCCGCTATCATCTCCCGGATGAAGGGGGGCAGGGGGGCAGCGGCAAAGACCATTCCCCTGGATCGATTCACGATCTCTCCCCGTGCCAGGTCAACCTCGAGCGTATCCCCGTCGGCGGTCGCCCGCACGGCCTCCTCACACTCCAGCAGCGGCAGGCCAATATTGATCGCATTCCGATAGAAAATCCTCGCGAATGAAGCGGCGAGGACAACCCCGACGCGGGACGCCTTGAGGGCCATCGGGGCGTGCTCGCGGGAGCTCCCACAGCCAAAGTTCTTCCCCGCCACCAAGACATCACCGGGGCGGGCCCTCGTCCTGAAGCTCGGGTCGATGCCTTCCATGGCATGGAGGGCCAAGGTCGCGGAATCGCTAATATTGAGATACTGACCGGGCAGGATGACATCCGTATTGACATTATCTCCGTACTTGAGGGCAGTACTCATGAGACGATCTCCTCGGGCGACCCGATTCGGCCAAGGACCGCAGAGGCGGCCGCTACGGCCGGGTTGGACAGATAGACTTCCGAGTCCACGGCCCCCATCCTCCCCCGGAAATTGCGATTGGTGGTCGCGATCGCCTTCTCCCCGGATGCCAGGATGCCCATGTGCCCCCCCAGGCAGGGACCACAGGTGGGCGTGCTCACGACACCTCCCGCTTGGATGAAGACCTCGATCAAGCCTTCCCTGAGGGCCTGAAGGTAGATCGTCTGCGTTGCAGGGATGATGATCAGTCGAACGCCCCGGTGCACCTTCCGACTTCGGAGAATGGATGCGGCGATCCTCAGATCCGTGATCCTTCCGTTGGTGCAGGATCCGATCACGGCCTGGTCTATCGCCACGGTGCCGACCGCGCTCACGTCTCTGGAGTTGCTGGGAGAAAATGGCACTGCGACCTGGGGCTCCAGCTTGCCGACGTCAAGTTCGAGCTGTTCGACAAAGCTGGCGTCGGGATCGCTCCTGACCACCGCATACGGAAGCGTGACTCTTCCCTCCAGGTATTCGAGCGTGGCCTCGTCCGGCTCCATGATCGCCGTTTTTGCCCCCGCCTCTGAGGCCATGTTCGTGATGCTGAATCGATCGTCCATGGAAAGACTCGCGAGTGCCTCGCCGCCGAACTCGATGGAACGATAGCGAGCGCCCTCATCGCCGATGCGTGCCAGGGTATGGAGGATGAGGTCCTTGCCGGTCACCCATCGCCCGGGAGTGCCCCGGAAGGTGACCCGCATCGTTTCGGGCACCCGCAGCCAGAGTCGACCGGTGGCGAGGACTGCGGCGCCATCGGTACTCCCGATGCCTGCGGCGAAGCAGCCGAGCGCTCCGGCGGTGCACGTGTGCGAGTCTCCGCCCAAGAACAGCATCCCCGGGTAGACGAAGCCCTGCTCGGCCAGGAGGGCGTGTTCAATGCCCATCTCGCCCAGCTCAAAAAACCGAATGCCATGCGCCCTGGCGAACTCCCTTACCCGCCTGGTCTGTTCGGCGGCGCGCACATCCTTGTTGGGAACGGAATGGTCGGGGATGAGGACGACCTTGGCAGGATCGAAAACTCTCCCGATGCCGATCTGCTCGAACTGGTCGATGGCAATGGGTGTTCCCAGGTCGTTCATCATCAAGAGGTCTACCTCGGCTTCGATGATTTGACCCGGCGCCACCTCCTTGTTGCCGCTATGCGCCGCCAGAATCTTCTGGGAAATCGTCAGGCCAGACATCCAGAATCCTCCTCTGACCGGTATCAGGCCTTCCGTCACTCGGCCGGCACTACCGGGGTCATGCTGTCGCCTGGATCGTCGCCTCTCCCCCGAGTTCTCCCGGTCGGTGCCCTACTGAGCTGGGAGAAAGGCCCAGCCATCGGAGAGAATCCTGGCCGTCCGTCCGACCCATGCCTCCTGCAGGGCCCAGGTGTCGTTTCTGTTGGAGACGGATACCTTGATGTCAATGATTCCCGCAGGGTGGCCGATGCGCACCACCGGCCGGCCGTGAGCCTCGCCGCGCATCGCCTCGTAGACGATGCTCCCCTTGACCCGGGCGGCTGCCCCGGTCGCAATGGTACCCGTGACCGCATAGGCCTTGTGCCACGTGGCGTTGGCGACCAGGCGACAAACAACCTCGAGGCTATCCCCCTTCACCATCCCGCCGGTCAGATGGTTCGGGTAGTTGCAGGGAGGCGCCACCAGAATGAAAAAGGGGTTACAGATCAGTGCCGTATCCAGCGCCTTGCGGTCGGCGATCAGACCAAGCTGCTCCGCGAACTGCGCCCTCACGTCCTCCAGGCGTCTGATCACGTTCTCCTGCTGCAACGTCCGGAGCGAGGCGTCGGCCGAAATCCCCAGGTCGGAGGCACGCACGAACACCCCCAGGTTCCCCGCGTCGACCACCGAGGCCTCGAGGTCCCCCAGGCCCTCGATCCGGAATGTATCCCGAACATTTCCGGTGGGAAGCAGACCCTTCTTCAGGATTCCCCCTTCCATCTGAGCATAGTCGAGATCGATGCGGGCGGCCGTTCCCGGCACGCCATCTATGGCATAGTCCCCGAGAGCTTTGAGCTGTCCTCCCTCAACGGGAAAGCGTGCGGTGATGACCTTCCCCACGTTCACCATGTGAATACGGATGGAGGCGACCGCTTCCTGGCTCTCCGCAAGCCCCCGGAAGAGGGCAAAGGGGCCGACAGCGGCTGACAGGTTCCCACAGTTCGCCGCGTAATCCACGGCGGGGACGTTGATCCCTACCTGGCCGAACAGATAATCGACCGCCGCATCCTTGTGGGTGGAGGGGCCGAGGATCGCCACCTTGCTCGTCAAGAGCTCCGCCCCGCCGAGACCGTCGATCTGGCGCAGGTCGGGACTCCCGAAGAGTCGGAGAATAACTCTGTCACGTTCCTTCTCATCTGAAGGAAGGTCGTTACGCAGAATGAAGAGTCCCTTGCTGGTGCCTCCACGGACGATTGCCAGACGGATTGCCGTCGCACTTCCACTGTATCCATAGACTGTCTGTTGCATCTTCCCTCACTCCTGTCTGCGCGTGATGGTTCGCACGAGTCAGCCTGACAGCCCGGGCGCGGGAGGATTCAATACATCTCTGCCCTCTAGAGCTTCCGTGTTTCCTGGGCGGGGGACGAGGCCGCCTGCTTGTTGAGTGCCCATCACAATACCTCCCATGGAAAGACCATGTCAACATCGGGTCAAGACTTGTCCGTCCAGGTACTCAACGTGCGTGATGCGTCCGAACCATCCGCGATGAGGCGATGAGATGATGTCCCGGATCGCACTCTTCACGAGCTGGTTTTGGCTTGACACAGATTCCCGGGTGCAGCATGCTCCGCTCGCCAAACCTTCCTTGGCCGCTGCCCGGGCCGGCGTCGGCTCCCCCGGAGGCCGCAGGGACCTGCGGGCAAGGGGCGAGGAACCGGGAGGAACAGCATGATCGTTGACATGCACCGCCACCTGTGGTCCGTATTCGAGCGCCATCCCAGCGCCAGCCATCTCTTCACGCGGCGGTTCGGCTCCCCTGGAGGCCAGGAGGTCACACTCGATGCGGAAAGACGGGCAGCCGATGTCCTGGCTGAAATGGACGAGGCTGGAATCGGTCGGACGGTGATCGTGGTGGCGGATTTCGCCCTGCGGCTGGGGGAGGGCCTGTTTGCCATCGAGGAGGAAAACCGGCTGGTCGCCGGCCTCGGACGGTCCCATGCCGGCAGGATTCTCCCCTTCCTGGGCGTCGATCCCAGACGTCCCGGCGCGCTGGAGCTCTTCCGCAAGGGCCTCGACGAGTGGGGCATGGCCGGTCTCAAGCTGCATCCCGCCAGCGGGTTCTTCCCGTATGATCCCGTCTGCTTGCCCCTCTTCGATCTGGCCGGCCAACGAGGCGTGCCGGTCCTGGTTCACACCGGCCCGATGGTTGCCCCGCTCCTCAGTCGCATGGCGCAGCCTGTCCACCTGGACGAGGTGGCCGCAGACTTCCCCAGGACAACCATCATCATGGCCCACGTTGGGCTGTGCTGGTGGGAGGAGGCCTTGAGCATTGCCTGGCACAAGCCCAACGTCGTTCTCGAGCTGTCCACGTGGCAGTGGACCTTCCTGAGGGACCCCCGGGAGTTCGTCCGTGCAGTCGCCACCATGAAGGACAGCATTGGCGCCGAGCGGATCGTCTTCGGCAGCGACTTCCCCGCCCTGCGGGGGGCGATGTCCTTGCGGAGCTGGGTCGAGGTGTTCCAGGGGCTCCCCGACCTGGCCCGGGAGCACGGTCACCGCATCTCCGACTCCGAAGCCCAGGCCATACTGGGTGGGAATGCCGAAAGACTGCTCCATCTGGGCGACTCATAGAGATCGTCCGGACGACCACCAGGCGAAGCAAACCCGGGGCATCGTTTCAGAAGGGATGGGCCGGCACCTGCACACGGCCCGCCCGAATCCGTCGCGCCAGAGCCCGTCGGTGAAGCCTCGCCCAACGGGGCGATCCATCCGCACTTGCCTCGCACCGGCCCCCTCGCTCCTTCGCACCCCCGCCCCTGGGATGGTTTTTGCTTGACACCGCCCCCCCGGGTTACGTTATGCTCCCGCGCGGTCCGGGGCGGGAGGGCCTCGTACTGAGCGTATCTCGGCAGGACCACTCGCGCCAACCGCACGTCCCTATCGCCGCCACCCCGTTGTGTTCGTGCGCACGCAGCTCGCGAGCCGACAAGCGGAGGGGGCACCGGGCTACCGGCTGACGGTGGCTCCCCCGCGCGCAGGGCGTGCGCACGCCGGGGGGCGAGTCCCTGCCGTTCCCGATCGACGCTTTCCGCAAGCGCTGCATCATCCAGAGCCTCGACCCCATCGCCCAAGCGCTCACGCACGCCGAGCGCATCCGTGCCTTCGAGGCCTGGCGGGGCGCCGAGGCGCCCTGGATCTTCCGCGGCTTCACGGAGGTGAGTCCATGACCATCGCGATCCTGCCCGGTGACGGCATCGGCCCCGAAGTCGTGACGCAGGCGGTGCGGGTCCTCCGGGCCCTCCAGCGCCGGGGCGTGCGCCTCGAGCTGGCGGAGGCCCCCATCGGCGCCACCGCCTACGAGCAGCACGGCGACCCCCTCCCCCCGGCCACCTTTGACCTCGCCCGGCGGGCGGACGCCATTCTCTTCGGGGCGGCCGGCGGCTTCGAGTACGAGACGCTGCCGCGCGGCAAGCGGCCGGGGGATGCCGTGCTGCGGCTGCGCAAGACGCTCACCCTCTACGCCAACTTCCGGCCCGCCATCCTGTTCCCCGAGTTGCTCGGCGCCTCGACCCTGAAGCCCGAGGCCGTGCGCGGTCTCGACCTGCTCATCCTCCGCGAGCTGAACGGCGACATCTACTTCGGCGAGCCCCGCGGCAGCACCACGGGCGCCGACGGCCAGCGCGCGGCCTTCAACACCATGCGCTACCAGGAGGCCGAGGTGGCGCGCATCGCCCACGTCGCCTTTCGCGCGGCGCGGGGGCGGCGGCGCAAGGTCTGCTCGGTCGACAAGGCGAACGTGCTGGAGACCTCGGAGCTGTGGCGGAGCGTGGTCACGGAGGTCGGTCGCCAGTATCCCGACGTGGAGCTGACCCACCTGTACGTGGACGCCGCCGCCATGTCCCTGGTGCGCAAGCCGACCCAGTTCGATGTCATCGTGACCGGCAACCTCTTCGGCGACATCCTGTCCGATGAGGCGGCGATGCTCACCGGCTCCATCGGCATGCTGCCCTCGGCCTCGCTGGGGGAGGGAACCAAGGGGCTCTACGAGCCGGTGCACGGCTCGGCCCCCGACATCGCCGGCAAGGACATCGCCAATCCGCTGGCCGCCATCCTGTCGGCCGCCATGCTGCTGCGCCAGAGCCTCGGCCTCGCCGAGGCCGCCGGACAGGTCGAGCGGGCGGTGCGCGCGGCCCTGGCCCAGGGCTATCGCACGGCCGACATCGCGGAGCCGGGCGGGCGGCTGGTCGGCACGGAGCAGATGGGCGCCGCTGTCGTCGCGGCCATCTGAGCGGCGCGGGTGTGGACGAAGGTCGAGGATCATGTCCGAGAGAACTCCCTTCGGAGAAGGAGAATCCGCCGTGACTAGAGCGGACGAGCTGCTGAACGGTGCTATTGACATGCATTTTCACTCGTATCCGGAATGTGGCCTCGAGATGGCTCGCCGATACACGCTCGAAGAGCATGCCGCTGAAATGCTGAGGGCCGGGATGAAGGGGTTTGTGCTGAAATCTCACTTCTGGCCCACGGCGGAACGGGCGTTCTCCCTGCGACAGTCGCTGCCGGGCTTGGAGGTGTTTGGGAGTATTACCTTGAACCCGACCGCGGGTGGGCTGAAGCGCTGGGCGCTGGAAGCCGCGGTGAAGCAAGGGGCGAAAGTCGTCTGGCTTCCCACCTGGAGCGCCAAGGGCGATATCTCGCGGAACGGAGTGATTCGAATGATCCGGGGATATTTCCCCTCGTTTGAAGAGTTCACGCTGGGGCAGGCGATCAGCCTGATCGACGAAGGAGGGGAGCTGACACGCGAAGCAGCCGAGATCATCTCGTTGGTCAAGGAATTGGATGTCGCCCTGTCCACCGGACATATCTCCCCGGTGGAGACCCTGGCGGTCGCCCGGGAGGCCAAGCGAATAGATTTCCGCAAGCTGATCTTTGGCCACCCGGATTCCAGGTCGGTGGGCGGCAGCTTCGAGCAGGTGGTCGAAGTGGCCGGCTTGGGAGGCTATGTGGAGATCTGTGCGCTTGGCCTCATGCCTCTCATGTGGAGGATCACACCCGACGAGTTCAAGCGCACCATTCAAACCGTCGGAGCGAGCCGGTGCATCCTGACGACGGACTACTTCTTTGATTGGTTGCCGTCTGGCCCGGAAATGCTCCGGCTGCTGATCGCGTGCCTGCTGGAGATCGGCATCACGGCGGACGAGATCAGGGAAATGGCAGTGGTGAACCCTCGCAGACTCTTGAATCTCGAAATGGAGTAAATCCCTGGGTGATGCCCCTGGCTCGGCTCTCCGGGCAGCCGAGACGTGTCGCGCCCTGACTGCTCTCGTTGATGCTGTGCTGCAACTTCCGAACCGTGAGGAGGAAGCGATGAGCGATCACCCGACCGATTCAAGGCATCCGTTGGGCATCAACCGCCGGACCTTTCTCAAGCAGGCGGGGGCCGCTGGCGTGGGGTCAGTCCTGGCCTCGCGGCTGTCCACGCCTGATTCCGCATATGCGCAGGATTCCACGGTCAAGGCTGATCCCCGTGCAAGGCGGGGCGGCACCCTGCGGTTCGGCGTCAACAGCTCCCCGGCCCACTTCGACGTCCACCAGTCGAACAGCGTCAGCAATATCGGCGCGCAGGCTCCCATGTACGACCTCTTGATCCGGCGCGACCCGCGCGACGGCCAGACCATCATTCCCGACCTCGCCACGCGGTGGGAGATCTCGCCGGACGGCAAGAAGTATACCTTTCACCTTCGGCGCGGGGTGAAATTCCACGACGGCGCCGACTTCACGGCGGAGGACGTCAAGGCGACCTACCAGCGGATCGTCTCTCCCCCGAAGGGCGTGGTCATCCCGCGGACGCCGCTGTTCTCGGTGGTGTCCGACATCGTCGCCCTTGACCCCTACCGCATCGAGTTCCGGCTCGGCGATTCGCGGCCCCAGGCCCTGATGCTCGGTGCCTTCGCGTGCGGCTTCAACATCATCCTGCGGAAGAAAACCCTGGACGACAACGGGGGCAACTTGCGGCAGGTGATGGCGTATCCGGGCACCGGGCCGTTCCGCCACGTCTCGCGGACGGACAAGGAAGTCTGGATCCAGGAGAGGAATCCGAACTACTGGAACAAGGGGTTGCCGTATTTCGACAGGCTGGAGATCTATCACCTGCTGCCGTTCTCGCCCGAACTGGGCTCCGCCCTCCTGGCCGGCAAGATCGACTACGGACGGCTGATCGATCCGGTGACCTGGCGCAAGGCCAAGGAGACGCGGGGCATGCATGCGGCGGAGTTCAACCAGAGCGTCATCCAGGCGGTGTGCGTGAACAACAAGAAACCTCCGCTCGGCGACCCGCGCGTCCGCCGAGCGATGCACCTCGCGCTCGACCGGTACGCCCTCCTCGACGTGGTGAAGGACGTGGCGCCCATGACCATCGGCGGCTTCGTGTATCCCATGCACGAGCTGTCGACGCCCGCCTCGGGGCTGGCCAATCGCCTCGGCTACCAGCGCGACACGCGGGCGGCCGTCCAGGAGGCCAAGCGACTCCTGGCCGAGGCCGGGCATGCTGGTGGGATCAAGAACCTGACGTTCGTCGTGCGCGACATGATCAGCTACAAGCTCTGGGGCGTGGCCGTCCAGTCCATGCTCAAGGAGACGCTCAATATCGAGACGAACCTGCGCATCGTGCAGGCCTCGCAGGTGTACGAAGACGCGGCGGCCGGGAACTTCGACCTGTTGATCACCAGCATCACCTCCACGCTCATGGACCCGTCCGATTTCTTCGGCTCCTGGTACGGCAAGGACGGCCCGTTGAACTTTTCTCAATGGACCAACCCGGCCTTCCACGATCTCGCACGTCAAATCGAGCGCGAGGTGGACCAGGGCAAGCGCAAGAGCATGGTGCGCCAGGCAGAGGGGATACTGGAGTCGGACCCGCCGCTCCTGCCGCTCTGCTACGAGATCATCTACGACGCCTGGCACGATCGCGTGCGCGGTCAGAACCCGTCCACCTATTTCGGAATCTACGACGTGGACCGCTGGGACAATGTGTGGCTCGCGACCTAGGTTGAGGTAGGATCCGGGCCGGCGCACCCGATGGCTGCGCCGGCCACAGGACTCACATGGGAAAGTACGTCGTTCGCCGCGCGCTCCTCGGGACCTCCACCCTGATCGGAGTCTCGGTGATCATCTTCGTGGTTCTCCGGATCCTGCCCGGCGATCCACTGGTCGCCATCTTTGGCGCGGAAGGCTTCCAGAAGCTCACCCCCGCCGATCGGGCCCGCATCATGGCGGAGCTGGGCCTCAGCGAGTCGCTGCCGGTGCAGTACGCTCGCTGGGTGCTCAGCATCGCCAGCGGCAGCTTCGGCAGCTCGTTCTTCCGCGGTGAGAGTGTTTCGCAGATGCTCCTGCACAGGGGGCCGCTGAGCGCGGAGATCGGTGTGCTGTCGGTGATCATCTCATGGCTGGTGGGGTTGCCGGTCGGGATCCTCAGCGCCCTCCGTCCGAACAGCCTGCGCGACACCGTTGCCCGCTCGGTCTCGGTTCTGTTCTTGGCGATCCCGGGCTTCTGGCTCGGGATGCTGGTCGTGCTTGCCACCCTCTTCTGGTTCAACTACAAGGCCCCCATCCTGGTCGTGCACGTGTGGCAGGATCCGTGGGTCAACCTCCAGCTCGTCATCGGGCCTGCCGTGGTGCTGGGCCTGGGTCAGGGCGCCTACATCTCCCGAATGTCGCGCTCCTGCCTGCTCGAGGTCATCCGGGAGGACTATGTCCGCACCGCCCGCGCCAAGGGGTTGAAGGAAGGGTGGATCGTCATGCGCCACGCCCTGCCGAACGCGCTCCTGCCCGTCATCACGCTCTCGGGGATCCTGATGGGATTCGTGCTCGGCGGCTCGATCGCCGTCGAGCAGGCCTTCGGCGTGCCAGGGCTCGGCCGCACACTCATCGTGGCGGTGATCGAGCGGGACACGATCGTGATCCAGAACCTGGTGCTGCTGTATGCGCTCATCTTCATCTGCATCAACGTCCTGATCGACCTGAGTTACGCCTGGCTCGACCCGCGGATCCGCCACGGCTGAGGAGATCGCCGTCACCCTGGGTCTCGGCCGCTCGCCGTGTGTGATCCGGTCGTGCCCTGGCCACCCCAGCCGATCGGGAGACGTTGTGACGCTTGGCAGTGGAGGAAGAAGGGTGCTGGTCCGGCTGGAGTCCTGCCTGCGCGGGTTGACCGCCTTCGCCCGGCGCAACCCGACGGCCGCGGTGGGTGGCCTCGTCGGATTTCTCGTCTTCGCCATCGCCATCACCGCCCCGCTGATCGCTCCCTACAACCCCCTCAAGACCGACTTCCGTCATATGTCCAACCCCCCCGACGCGCGGGGCCTCTTCGGCACGGACCAGGTGGGCCGGGACACCCTCAGCCGTGTGATCTATGGCGCCCGGTCCTCGCTGACCGTCGCCTTCGCGTCGGTCCTGCTGGGCACGACCGTGGGCGCGCTGTGGGGAGTTGCCAGCGGTTACCTGGGAGGGAGATTCGACCTGATCAGCCAGCGGATCACGGAGGTGCTCCAGTCGTTCCCCGACCTGATTCTCGCCATGGCCATCTCGATGGCGATCGGCACCGGCATGCCCGCTGTCATCCTGGCCATCGCGACCACGCGCATTCCCTTCGGCTGCCGCGTGGTCCGCTCGGTGGTCCTGACGGTCCGTGAACTCTCCTATGTCGAGGCGGCGCGGGCCACGGGCGCGTCGCAACTGCGGATCATGACCCGGCATGTCCTGCCGCAGTGTCTGGCCCCGTACGTGGTCCTGGCCTCCACCCACCTCGGCGTCGCCATCGTCATCGAGGCTGCCCTCGGCTTCCTGGGTGTCGGCATCCCTCCCCCCACCCCGACCTGGGGCAACATGCTGGCCGATTCACTGTCATCGCTCGTGCCCCTGTGGTGGCTCGTCTTCTTCCCGGGGCTGGCAATCACCATCACCGTGCTTGCCTTCAACCTCTTCGGCGACGGGCTCCGCGATACGCTCGATCCACGCCTTCGCCGTTCGTGAGGCCAGGCCGCAGGGCAACCCCCCTCCCAATTCCCGCGGGGGTTCTTCGAGGCTCAGCCTGACCGGTTCCGGATGACAGCCAGCTCACCAGGCCTGGCGCAAAATCTCGTGGATGTCAGTCACCCCGGCAATGGGGCGAGGGTTTTCAAAGTGCGGCGCCTCATCCATCACTGCCTCCGCAAGCAGGGGGAAGTCTGATTCCTTGACTCCGACATCCCGGAGGCGCATCGGACAGCCAAGAGCCTCGACCAGTCGTCGAACCGCCCCTATCGCCGCCGTGGCTGCCTGTCGCGTGCTGAGATCTCGCATATCAATCCCGGCTGCCTCGGCAACCAGCGCCAGGCGATCGGCGGCAGCCTGGCAGTTGAAATCCATGGCATGGGGAAGGATGACGCAGGATGTTTGCCCATGCGGGACATTGCAATGGCCACCCAATTGGTGCCCGATGGCGTGGCTGATCCCCGTGCCCACGCTCAGGAAGCCGAAGGCGGACATCCAGGCTGCCAACTGGCAATGCAGGCGCACCTCCAGGTTCCGCGGCTCCCGAGTGGAACGGGGCAAATCGCAGAACAGGTAACGGAGGGCCTGAATACACAGGGCGTCCACCAGCGGCTGATGCTTGGGGGAATAGAGCCGCTCCACCGCATGGTCTACCGCGCGCATTCCAGTGGAGGCCCATAACCATGGCGGCGTGAAGGCAGTAAGCTCCGGGTCGAGAATGACCACTCGGGGGATGAACTGGGGGGCGCCATACAGATCCTTGACTCGACGCCGCTCGTCGGTGACGGCGAAGCCACTCGTGAATTCGCCAGCCGAGAGGGTGGTCGTCAGGGCGATGTGCGGAAGCGGTTGGCCCCGGAGGGGCTTCTGGTGGGGACCGCGGCAATAGGAGTGAAGCTGCTGTTCGGAGACCACACCCTCGCTCAGGCATAACGCCACAGCCTTCGCGCCATCTACCGGGCTGCTTCCTCCCAGGCTCACCAAGACATCGGCTCTCGCCTCCCGCCCCTGGAGGGCCGCATGCATGACATCCTGTTGAGGGACGTGCTGGGATATGGGGAAGAAGATCCCCGCCAAGCGCGGCCCGAGGATTTCCTGCACACGGGGAAGCAGGTCCGTCCTCTTGGCTATCGTTGTCCCGGTGATCACAAACGCTCGTCTTGTGCCCAGACGATCGACCTCGACGGCAAGTTGCTCCACGGCTCCCTGCCCAAAAATCACCCTCTCCTGCGGTGGAAATGCAAGGCTGCCACTCATCCCGGAACCATGCCCCATCCCATTGCCTCCTTCAGACGCATGAACCCTATTGCCCTGTGATTCGAAAACCGTATGCGGGTTGGTCAGGCCGATGACCTCCCTCCTGTGCTTTGCCCACCTCGGAGGGACGCCTCTTCCACCACGCGCCATGATATCCGTCCACCCCGCGGCCCGCAAATAGTTCGTCCGTTCGCAGCTTGCTTCACAACCTCCCCCAGGTCCCGAATCTGAAGTCTCCTCTGAAGTGCAGCGGTCGGCAGGAGAGGCTTGTCGGTGGTGGGAGCGTGCCGTGACCTGATTGGCGCCGGTCCACCCTCCGGCCCGGTGCGTTCGACGGTCCGGTGCAGGGGGAGGTCGGCATCCTCGTTGATCGCTCGGACGAACATTCCCGGCGCGCAACACAAGAGCGGCCGAATCTGCCTTGACACTGCCGGCAGGTTTGCGACATGCTGCGCTCACCCGGGCCATGGTCACAGGCCAGGCTGGCGCCGGTTCTCCCAGGTGTCCCCTGGCGGGGCAGCCCAGGGGGAGACTTCAATCACCCACATCATCCAAGGACCGACCCCATGAACTCCTCTCCACGTCGTGAAGGCTTCCGCGCGATTCTCGCCGGGCAGCGCTGCCTCCATCCCGCCTCCGTCTTCGATCCGATCTCGGCCCGCATCGCGGCGGACCTGGGATTCGAGCTGGGCATGTTTGCCGGCTCGACGGCCGCGCTGACGGTGCTGGGGGCGCCCGACCTGGTCTTGCTCTCGCTGGCGGAGTTCGCGGAGCAGGCGTCTCGCATCTGCCGGGCGGCGGAGCTGCCGCTCCTGGTCGATGCCGACCACGGCTTCGGCAATGCCCTGAGCGTCAAGCGAACCGTCGAAGAGCTCGAAACGGCAGGCGTCGCGGGGCTGACCATCGAGGATACGTGGCTTCCCGCGGCCTTCGGGGACCGCGGGGCGAGCCGGCTGATTCCCGTGCAGGAGGGTGTCGGGAAGATGCGCGCCGCCCTGGCGGGGCGCCAGGACCCCCGGCTGGTCATCCTGGGGCGGACCAGCGCGGTCGCGATCACCGGACTCGAGGATGCCCTGGAGAGAGTTCGTGCCTACGAGGCCGCCGGGGTGGATGGACTGTTCTTGGTCGGGGTCAAGACACGCGCCCAACTGGCGGCCATATCCGCGGCAGTCAAGCTGCCCCTGGTGCTCGGCAACGCCACGGGGGAACTGGAGGCTCTGGACTACCTGATCGCCAACCGCGTTCGCGTCTGCCTCCAGGGGCATCTGCCCTTCATGGCGGGCGTCCGGGCAGTGTACGAGACGATGAAAGCGCTCCGCGACGGCACGCCACCACAGCAGATCAGCCAGGTGGCATCGAGCGAGCTCATGAAGCAGGTGACCCGCGAGGCGGAGTACCAGCGCTGGACCAAGGAATTTCTCGGGGCGTGACAGGACGGGTTTGAACAGCCTGGACAGGAGGGAGACCATGGCTTTCGAGAAGCTGGCTGTGCTGGGGGCGGGAGCCATCGGCAGCAATATCGGCGCTTACCTCACACGCGCGGGACGGGACATCACGCTCATCGATATGTGGCCCGCCCACGTGGAGGCGATGCGGGAGCACGGCCTGAAGGTCACGGCCCAGGACGAGGAGTTCACCGTCGAGGTGAAGGCCATGCACCTCGGGGACGTGTCTGCACTCCGCGAGCAGTTCGACGCGGTCTTCCTCTCGGTGAAATCCTGTGACAGCGTCTGGGCGACCACATTCATCGAGCCGCACATGAAGTCCGCGGGGGTCCTCCTGCTCGCCCAGAACAGCATCAATGAGGACTGGGTGGCCCCCGTCATCGGCTACACGCGGACGATCGGCTGCGTGGTGAGCCTGGGCGCAGCCCTCTACGAGCCGGGTCATGTCATGCGCACCAGCTCGCCCACGCGGCCCAGCTTCGCCCTGGGTGAGCTGAACGGCATGATCACGCCGAGGGTGCAGGAACTGGTCAGGATCCTCGCCCCCGTGGGCCCGAGCCGGGCCACGGCCAATCTGTGGGGCGAACGCTGGGCCAAGCTCATCGTCAACTGCATGGCCAACGCCATCGCCGGCATCACCGGCATGAACAACGACGATCTGCGCGCCAGCGGCGAGGTCTTCTCCATCGCCGTCAAGGTCGCGGGCGAGGCGCTGGCGGTCGCCGAGACGCTGGGCGTGCAGGTGGAGGCGGTGGGCGGAATCCCCGCCCAGGAGTACGTGGAGGCCGCCCGCGGCGTGGGCCTGGAGGAGCTTCGTCGCAAGCGGGCGGAGACGAGTCGCAACGTCGGGGCCGGGCGACCCTCCCTCCTGCAGGACATGCTGAAGGGCCGCCGCACCGAGGTGGACTACCTGAACGGCTACGTGGTCCGGAAGGGCAGGGAGATGGGCGTGCCCACGCCGATGAACGGGGCCATCGTCGACGTCACCAAGCGGATGGAAGCGGGCGAGCTGAAGCCGGACCCCGCCAACCTCTCGCTGTTGACTCGGCATCTCTAGGGAGGAGGGCCATGATGGAGAAGAAGCGTAAGTCCGGGACCGGCGGTCGTGAGTCGGGAGCAGCGGGGATTTCCCGGAGAGAGGCGCTTCGCAGGGCGGCCCTCTACGGGGTCGGGCTGGCTGCCCTGCCGGCCATCGCGCCCGGGCCGGGAAGGACCGGCTCCGCCATGGCGGCCACCTCAGGGGGTCCGCCCCGGCGAGGGGGAGTACTCCACTGGTACTTGCCCGACGACCCTCCCGATCTGGACCCGCAAATGTCCACCATCAGCTCGACCCAGTGGGTCCTCGGGATGTGCTACAACGGCTTGCTGCGGTACAACGTCGGACCCGGGAGCGGTGCGGAGAGCGAGGCCGCCGCCACGCCGGTCCCCGACCTGGCCGAGCGATTCGAGCAGCCGGATCCCCTCACCTACATCTTTCACCTTCGCAGCGGCGTCAGGTTCCACGATGGGACGCCGCTCACCGCAGAAGACGTGGCCTTCAGCCTCGATCGGATCCGGACCCGCAAGGCGGAGTTCCAGCGGGCCTACGCGTTCACGGCACTGGATTCTGTCAAGGCCACGGGGGACCGCGTCGTCACGGTGAAGCTGAAAGAGCCGTACGCGGCGTTCATCAACCAGGTCGCCGCCGCCTACACGCGAATCGCTCCGAAGCATGTCATCGAGGCAAGAGGTGACATGAAACAGGTCATTGTCGGCACCGGCCCGTTCAAGCTGCAGGAGTACCGGCGCGGCCAGCGGATGGTGCTCGTCCGCAACCCCGATTATTTCGAGCGCGGGATCCCCTACCTCGACAGCCTCGAGATCGCGATCATGCCGGACAACGCCACGCAGGTCGCGGCATTCAATTCGCGCCGGATCGACATGCTGATCGCGGCCAATTCCGCCCAGGCGCAGACGCTGAAGGGCGTCAACCCCAACATCGAGGTGCAGGAGTACGTGGAGTTCCGCATGGACGGGCTCGGCTGCAACATCCAGGTGAAGCCGTTCGACGACATCCGGGTCCGGCAGGCCATGTGGTACGCCATCGACCAGCAGAAGATCATCAACATCTCCTTCCAGGGGCATGGCAAGAAGCAGCGCTCGGTGCCCCCGGCGTATGCCGGCTGGGTCGTGCCGTTTGACAAGCTCCCGCTGTCGGATGCCCCGAACCTCGACAAGGCCAAGAGGCTGCTCGCCGAGGCCGGGTACCCCAAGGGCTTCAGCGTCAAGTGCAAGAGCGTGTACCGCTACACGCAGAAGGAAGCCACGATCGCCGCCGAGATGCTGAAGGCGATCGGAGTGAACATGGAGATCATCGACGTCGAGTACGGCGCATACCTCAAGGCCAGGAACAGCGGGGACTTCGAGGTGATCGCCTTCTCCATTGCGCCGTTCGGGGATGTCGAGGACTACACCACGGCGCTGTATCACACCCGCGCGGGCCGGAACTTCGGGCACTGGGGGAACGCGGAGCTCGACAAGCTCTTCGAGCAGGGGGGCCGCGAGGGGGACGTGCAGAAGCGCAAGGCGATCTTCCACAAGGTCCAGGCCGTCCTGGCCGAGAACTGCTGGGTGATCGATCTGCCGCGGTACATGACCTTCGAAGCCTGGCACCCGCATGTCCGGGACTACGTCACCGCGCAGAACCCCGAGAAAGGTCTCAGTTTCTGGCGCACGTGGCTGGCAAGATAACTCCGGGGGCGGCATCGGAATGCACGTCTATCTCCTGAGGCGCGTGCTGCTCATGCTGCCGACGGCCGTCCTGGTCAGCGTCTTCGTCTTTGTGCTGATCCGGGCCATCCCGGGCGATGTCGTCACGGTGATGCTCGCGGACTCCAAGGATGCCGACGAGGCGCAGGAGCTGCGGACGAAGCTCGGGCTGGACCGGCCGATGGCGGTGCAGTACTGGATCTGGCTGCAGAACGGCCTGCGGGGCGACCTCGGACAGTCCCTCTGGACCAGGAATACGGTGATCGGCGAGATCGGCCGCGCCTTGCCGATCACCGTCGAGCTGTCGGTTCTGGCGATGTTCATCGCGACCCTGCTGGCGATTCCGGCGGGGCTGGTGTCTGCGGTCGCACGCAACCACCTTCCGGACTACGCGGTGCGGATGGTGAGCATCCTCGGCCTCTCCATTCCCGCCTTCTGGCTCGGCACACTCTACATCATGCTGCCCGCCATCTGGTTCCGCTGGACGCCGCCGATCGACTACGTCCCCTTCGTGCAGGACCCGGTCGGCAATCTCCGGCAGTTCATCCTGCCGGCCCTGTCGGTCGGATACTATCTGTCCGCGATCACCATGCGCATGGTGCGCTCCCAAACGCTCGAGGTGCTCCAGCAGGATTTCATCCGGACGGCTCGCGCCAAGGGACTGGGCGCCCGCGCGGTGATCGTCCGCCACGCGCTGCGCAATGCATTGATCCCCGCGATCAGCGTGATCGGGGCCCAGACCGGGGTCCTGCTTGGCGGCGTCGTGATCATCGAGCAGATCTTCGTTCTTCCCGGCTTGGGTCGCCTGACCCTGTGGGCCATCCAGGTTCGTGACTACCCGCAACTGCAAGCCAATATTCTGGTCATCGTCCTGATGACGATGCTGGTCAACCTGGTGACGGATCTCTGCTACGGCTGGCTCGACCCACGGGTGAAACTGGCCGGGGCTTCCGGTTAGGAGTCGGTATGTCTGGGGGCGCCGGGGCCATTGCCCCCTCGTCGGCGGTGGGGCATCGCCTGGGCCTGCTCTTCCGCAGGCAGCCCATGGGGGCCGTGGGACTCGTCCTGGTGCTGATGGTGGTGCTCGCGGCGATCTTTGCCCCGCAGCTCGCCGCCTACGCTCCCGAGGCGCTGAGCGGGCCGGCCCTGGCCGCTCCCAGTGGCGCCCACTGGTTCGGGACCGACGACCTCGGCCGGGACGTCTTCAGCCGGGTCATCCACGGAGGACGCATCTCCCTCGGCGTGGGGGCGGTGTCGGTGCTCCTGGGCTGCGTGGCGGGGACCGGGCTGGGTCTGCTCTCCGGCTACCAGAGGGGCTGGCTGGACCTCGCAATTCAGCGCATCGTGGACAGCTTGATGGCGTTCCCGACGCTGGTCCTGGCGCTTGCGATCGTGGCGGCGCTCGGGACGAAACAGCGGAACGTCACCATGGCGATCACGATCGCCATGATCCCGCAGATCACCCGGATCATCCGAGGGTCGGTGCTCGGGGTGTGCAGCGAGGTATTTGTCGAGGCGGCACGCGGGCTGGGGGTCCGCGTCCCTCGCATCCTGCTCCGCCACATCCTGCCGAACCTCGTCGGCCCCATCGTGGTGGTCGCGACGGCGTTCTTCGGGACCGCCATCGTGACGGAGGCCGCCCTGTCCTTCGTCGGTCTGGGGACTCCGCCGCCGACACCCTCGTGGGGCAACATGATGTCAGGCAGCGCCCGGACGTACATTACCAGTGCCCCCTGGATGGCCTTCTACCCCGGCGTGGCGCTGAGCCTCCTGGTGTTCGGCGTGAATATCGTGGGGGATGCGATTCGCGACGTGCTGGATCCGCGTCTGCGCACCTAGCCCCAAGACTGTTCACGTAAGGTTTGAGAATGCTATCGGGTTCAAGAAAATCCCCCCAACCCCCCTTTACCAAAGGGGGGTTGGGGGGGATTTGGCCGGAGTGAGGATCAAAGTGAACAGCATTGCACCTAGCCCTTGTGGTGAGATCGCTGGAGGAGTCGGGAGGCGGGCTTCCGCCGGAGGATGTGCTGCCGGTCTCGGCAGACCATGGCCCCGCCTGCGTGAGAAAGCTGCCTCCGGTGCTTGGCCTATGGAGACAGCCATTCTGGATTGACCGAAGAGGCAGACATTCCCGCCGCACGACAAAACACGAGCAATTTTGCCTTGACACCGCCGTCAGGGCTGCGGCATGCTGCGCAGGCCCGCGCCTCCGTCGTCACGGGCCAGGCCAGCAGACCTTTCCCGGGTGCCGGCAGACGAACCAGCCCAAAGCACATCACCATCACCCTCACGAGGTACCTCCATGGCTCCTGCCCTAGAGGCCCTGTTCAGCCCCGGCACCATCGGCAGCATGTCCGTGAGGAACCGGATCCACATGCCGCCCATGGGCACGAACTACGCGACATGGACCGGTACCGTGACCGATCGCTTGATCGCCTATCACGCCGAGCGTGCGCGGGGTGGAGTCGGCCTCATCACCGTGGAGTACTCCTACGTTCACCCCACGGGCCGGATCTCCTATTACGCCCTGGGGGTCCATGACGACGCGCTGATCCCGGGGCTGCGGCGTCTGACCAGCGCCATCCACGCCGAGGGCGCCAGGGTGAGCATCCAGATCGCGCATGCCGGCCGCCGGGCCAAGAGCGCCATCACGGGAACCCAGCCGCTGGCGCCTTCCCCCATCCCCTGCATCGGGGGGGAGGTCCCCCGGGAGCTGTCTCCCGCCGAGATCCAGAACGTGATTTCCTGGTTCGTGCAGGCTGCCCGGCGGGTGCAGGAGGCCGGGTTCGATGCGGTCACGCTGCACCTCGCCGCCGGATATCTGCTGGAGAGCTTCATCTCCCCCTATGCCAACCGACGGGCAGACCAGTACGGGGGCAGCCTGGAGGGGCGACTGCGGCTGCCGCTGGAGATCCTGGAGCGGATTCGGCGAGAGGTGGGAGCGGAGTTCCCCGTCATCTGCCGCCTGTGCGTGGATGAGTTTGTGGAAGGGGGCTTGACGCTCGCCGACGCCCAGCGGATGGCCCAGCTGCTGGAGCGCGCCGGGATCGCTGCGATCGACACGGTCGCCGGCATCCCCGAGACCATGTACGCCGTCGGGCCGCCCATGGCCGTGCCCCGAGGCTGGCTCGTGTCCCACGCCCAGGCGATCAAGGCGGTGGTCCGCATCCCGGTCTTTGCGGTGGGCCGCATCAACGATCCACGGCTGGCCGAACAGATCCTCCAGGAGGGCAAGGCCGATTTCATCTCCATGGGCCGCCCCCTTCTGGCCGATCCTCACCTCCCCAACAAGGCCCGGGAGGGACGCTTCGAGGACATCTGCCCGTGCATCGCCTGCAACGAGGGCTGCTTTCAGCGCCTCTACAGCCAGCTGGATATCAGTTGCGTCGTGAACCCCCGCGTGGGGCGCGAGCCGCTCTTTCCCGCCGAGCCGGCGCCCCAGTCCAGGCGCATCCTGGTTGTGGGCGGGGGGCCAGCCGGGATGATGGCCGCGCTCACCGCCGCGGCGCGGGGGCACCAGGTCACCTTGTGCGAAAGCCAGACACGCCTGGGCGGGCAATTGTTGATGGGGGACGTGCCTCCCCACAAGGAGGAGATTGGCACCCTGCGGGAACACCTGGTCGGGCAGATCGCGAGGGCCCGGGTCGAGACGCGATTGCAGACCACCGCCACCGAGGACCTGATCAAGGAGATCGATGCCGAGGTGGTGATCGTGGCCACCGGGGCCCGGCCGGCGGAGCCCCGCCTCCCCGTCGAGGGGGGCCGGCTCGTCTCGGCCTGGGACGTGTTGGCGGGGACGGAATCTGCCGGGGCAAAGGTCGTGGTACTGGGGGGCGGGGAGGTGGGCTGCGAGCTGGCGGAGTACCTGGCCACCCAGGGGAAAGAGGTGGTGATCCTGGAGCTGCTGCAGGATCTCGCCCTCAACATGGAGCCCCGCGGGCGCGTGTTGCTGGTCCAGCGGCTCCGGGAGCTGGGGGTGCAGGTCCTGCTGCAGAGCCGGATGAGCGAGGTGCGGGGGGCGACGGTCGCCTACGAGCAAGGCGGGTTGACGCACCGGATCCAGGGAGTCGATACCGTGGTGTCGGCCGTGGGCTCCACCGCCCACCGGCCGCTGGGGGAAGCGCTGCGAGTCCCGGGGGCGACGGTCCACTGCATCGGTGACTGCGTGAAACCCCGGCGCATCCTGGAGGCCATACGCGAGGGGTTCGAGCTCGCCTACGCCATCTGACTCTCACGAGAGTGCTGGGGGAGCGGGCACGGCGACCGGACTTGGCTGGCGCTGCCCGGATCGCGAGTCGAATGGAGAAACGGGGGATGCCCATGCGTTCCAAAGCGGTTGTCCTTCACGCGTTCAACCAGCCGCTGGTGGTCGAGGAGATCGAGGTCGATCCGCCCAGGAAAGACGAGGTCATGGTCCGGGTGGTGAATGCGGGGGTGTGCCGGAGCGAGCTGCCCGCCATCCAGGGCAAGAGGTCAATCCCCTTGCCCATCGTGCTGGGCCACGAAGGGGCCGGAGTGGTTGAAAGAATTGGGGAGGATGTCAAGGCGGTCAAGCCTGGCGATCACGTCATCCTGGTGTGGCGCGTTCCCTGCGGCCGCTGTCCCTCCTGCGCCATCGGTCGGCCCGCTCTCTGCGAGGAGGCCGCCAAGGCCAGCGCCAAGGGGAGCATGCCGGACGGGACCCTGCGCTTCTCCAAGGATGGGAAGCCTGTCTACCACTTCCTCACCGCTTCGTGCTTCCAGGAGTACACGGTCGTCCATGAGAAGGCCGTGATCCCGATCCCCAAGGACTTTCCCCTGCATTGCGCCGCCATCATGGGCTGTGGGTTGTTGACCGGGGTGGGGGCGGTGATCAACACGGCCCAGGTTCGAGCAGGGAGCACGGTGGCCGTCTTCGGCGCCGGCGGCGTCGGACTCAGCGCCATCCTGGGCGCCCGACTGGTGAACGCCAGGAAGATCATCGCGGTGGACATCAAGGACAGCAAGCTGGAAACGGCCCTCTCCTTGGGGGCGACCGATGCCGTCAACTCCGCCAAGGTCGATCCCGTGAAGGCGATCCGGGATCTCACGGGCGGACGGGGGGTTGACTACGCCTTTGAGGTGATCGGGCTGGGGAAGGTGTTCGAGCAGGCCTTCGAGTCCACCGGCCGCTGCGGGACCACGACCATGGTGGGCTCCCCGCCGCCGGAAGAGACCTTCACACTCTCCGCCCGGCTCCTCTACTCTCAGGAGCGGACGGTGAAGGCGTCCTACTACGGCTCGGCCCGATTCTACGCCGACATCCCCTGGCTGGTGAGTCTGTATCAGGCCGGAAGGCTGCCGATCGATAAGCTGATCAGCCGGCACTTCCCGCTGGCCCAGTACAATGAAGCGCTGCGGGCCCTGGAGGCAGGAGAGGTCGCCCGCAGCGTGCTGGACGTGACACCACTGTGAGCGCCGGGGGTGCCGGGCGACAGGCGGGGCATCCGCCGGTTGGCCTCGCCCGGCGAGCACCCGGGTAACGACTCCGCATACGAGAGAGGGTGAGCCATGGGGGCACGAGGCCTGTACATGATGGATTGTGGTGGGGGCGAGTTTGACTACGGCATCCTGGTGGCCATGCAGCGCCCGGGGGAGAAGGTGCTCTCCCCTTTCAGCGCCTGCCTGATCGATACGGACGACGGCCCCGTGCTGGTGGAGACGGGGGTCAACCCCGATGGGCTCAAGGATCCCGTGGCGGCCGCGGGGGAGCGGGCGCGCGCCATGAAGCTGGTGTTGAGGGAAGAAGACGACATCCGCGCCCGGCTGAATGAGATCGGGCTGAAGCCGGCAGACGTGCGCACCGTGATCCTCTCGCATATGCACTGGGACCACGTGGGAGGATGCAAGTTCTTTCCCCATGCGACCTTCGTTGTCCAGCGGGCCGAGTACCGCTTCGCCCTCTACCCGGACCAGGCCTTCAGCCGGCCCTACTTCCGCCCTCTCTTCGAGGGGATATCGAATCTGGACCTGCGCGAGGGCGATGGAGAGGTGGTGCCGGGCGTCTGGGTGCTCTCCACTCCGGGGCACACGCCGGGCCATCAGTCGGTCCTCGTCTCCCTCCCGGAATCGGGGAAGATGCTGCTGGCCTTCGACGCCATCGACACCTGGGCCAACGTGGAGCTGGAGACGCCGAGTGGGATACCCTGGAATGCCGCCCTGGCCCTCGAGAGCCTCCGGCGTCTCGTCCAGCTGGCCAAGCGGGAAAACGCCACGCTGGTGCCCGGCCACGAGCCGGGCTGCTGGAGCAAGATGAAACGCTCCCCGGACTGCTACCGCTGAGCAGCCAGACCGGAGAAAGGAGGAGGGGATCAGGAGCCTGACCCGAGAATCGAAACCCTGGTCGCATGAAGGAGGGGAACGATGGCAAGGACCTTGGCTGATAGACGAGCACTGGTATCCATCGCTCTGGTTTGCGCAGCGGTCTGCTTCGCAGCCATCCCGGCCATGGCGGCCGCGCCGATCATCCTTCGAGCCGGCGCCTCCGACCCCGAGGGGACGACGGCGCCGGCCCTGTCCATCGGGAAGCTCTGCGAGCTGGCAACCAAGCTGAGCAACGGGGAGCTGAATGCCCAGCCGTTCTACCAATCCCTGGGGGTAGAGCAGCAATTGGCGGCAGCCGTGAAGGCCGGGAGCGTGGATATCGGCTTTACCGCCGTCTCCAACCTGGCTCGCTTCACGGATGCCTTCCTCCAGTTCGACCTCCCGTTTCTTTTCAGGAACGACAAGGACTACATCGAGGTCCTGAAGAACCATCCGGCGGGAAAGAAGGCTATCGCCCAGTTCGAAAAGGATCTGGGGGTCAAGGTGCTGCTGATAACGAGCCACACTTACGACGGCGAGGTCAGCGGCACCAACCTGGAGACGCGGAACAAGCCGGTGAAGGTCCCGGCCGACATCAAGGGGCTGAAGCTACGCACCGCCAGCACGCCTGTCGAGATCGCCCTGATCAAGGCCTATGGCGCCAACCCCACGCCGGTGGATTACGGCCAGCTCTACTCCGCGCTCCAGCAGGGTGTGGTGGATGGCAACGCGGCAACCCCCCTGCCTCCCTCCGTGTCCATCAAGCTGTACGAGGTCACCAAGTACTACGTGGCCACAGGCTTCCGATACAACCTGCTTCCCATCTACATCAACCAGAAGAAGTTCGATTCCCTCACGCCCTTCCAGCAGAAGGCCCTCACGGACGCTGCCGCCCAGACCGAAGCCCTCGCCGGACAGTATGCGCGGGACAAGGTGAAGTCCTCCATCGAAACCCTGGAGAAGGCAGGGGTTCACATCTACCATCCGAACAAGGAGGAGATGGCGCAGTGGCTGTCCGTCCGGGAGAAGGTCTGGCAGACGGTGGCGGAGGAGTTCAAGGGCAAGGTCGACCTCAACGTGGCCAACGAGATCTACAAGATGAACCCGCGCTAGGCAGATCTGGCGAGAGGCTCGCCGGACTGCTCTCGTGGAGCAGCCCGGCGAGCCAATGGAAGGGGTGACCAGGGGTCTGGCCCGGAAGGGAAGATCTCGTAACGCACCAAGGAGACGGAACGATGGGAAAGCGCGTCGTCGAGAGGCGGTTCCTGGCATGCATCAGCCTCATCTGCGCAGTCGTGGTGCTCGCAGCCGCCCCGGCCGCGCAGGCCGGAGCACCGATCGTCCTTCGCGGCGGCGCCACCGACGCCGAAGGGACGACGGCCCCGGCCCAGGCCTTCGCCAAGTTTTGCGAGCTGGCGAACAAGCTGAGCAACGGGGAGCTGCAGCTCCAACCGTTCTGGCAATCCCTCGGGGTGGACCAGCAGTTGGCGGCAGCCGTGAAGTCCGGCAGCGTGGATTTCGGGTACGGCGCACAGTCCAACCTGGCTCGCTTCACGGATGCCTTCCTCCAGTTCGACCTCCCGTTCCTGTTCAAGAACGACAAGACCTTCATCGACACGCTGGAGAACCACCCGGCCGGGAAGAAGGCGGTGGCCCAGTTCGAAAAGGACCTGGGGGTCAAGGCGCTCTTGTGGACGAGCCACGCGTACGACGCCGACTTCAGCGGCACCGACCTGCAGACGCGGAACAAGCCGGTGAAGGTCCCGGCCGACATCAAGGGGCTGAAGATCCGCACCGGCAGCACCCCCGTCGAGCAGTTCCTGATGAAGGCCTATGGCGCCAACCCCACGCCGGTGGATTATGGCCAGCTCTATTCCGCGATCCAGCAGGGTGTGGTGGACGGCAACGCGGCAACCCCCCTGCCTCCCTACGCCGCCATCAAGCTGTACGAGATCACCAAGTACTACGTGGCCATCGGCTTCCGGATGAACCTGCTTCCCATATACATGAACCAGAAGAAGTTCGATTCCCTCACGCCCTTCCAGCAGAAGGCCCTGCTGGACGCCGCGGCCCAGACCAAGCCCCTCGCCGGGCAGTGGGCGAGGGAACGGGTGAAGCTTGCCGCCGATGCGGTGGAGAAAGGCGGCGTCCACATCTACCATCCCACGAAAGAGGAGATGGCGCAGTGGATGTCCGTGCGGGAGAAGGTCTGGCAGCAGGTCGCCGACGAGTTCAAGGGCAAGGTCGACATGGGCGTCGCCAACGACGTCTTCAAGTCGATCCCGCGCTAGGCAGGTCGGGCGGCGATTATCCGGCGCCGAAACCCGCCGCAGCCTCACCCGGATCTCGGGGGTGGCGCAGGGAAGCCCCTGCGCCCTGACCCGGGTCCTGGCTTTCCAGGCGTCGTGTGCACGACAGGAAGAGGAGGAGAAGGAATGGGGGCGATACAGGAGGCTGGCGTCACGACCCCGCTTGCCGTCGCTTCGTCCGCCTGGGGTCGACCCGTTGTCGCCCTGAGCGATGCCGTGGACCGGGCCTGCACGTTCGCCTCCGTGGTCGCCACTGCCGGTTTTGCCGTCATCATGCTGCTGGGCGTGTTCTTCCGCTACGCGTTGAACGACTCGCTGGCGTGGGCCGATGAGGTCGCGCTGGTAGTCTTCAACTGGGCGATACTCCTGGCCATCGCCTCCGGCTACCTGCACGACAAGCATGTGAATCTGGACCTCCTGGTGCGGAAGCTGCCGGCAGCCTGGGCATCCCGCGCCACGGTCCTGGCGGAGGGCATGTCCCTCGGGTACCTCCTGTCGCTGACGGTCTCCGGCATCCAGGTCCTCCCGCTGGCGAGTCAGATGCACACCGACGCACTCCGCTGGCCGCTGACGATCCCTTGCCTGGCCATCCCGGTGGCCTGCCTGATCATGGACCTCCACTGGATGCGCCGCAATCTCGTCTCCGGGATCCGGAGCGCAGCCGCGGTCAAGCTCCTGATCGGGGGGACGTTCCTGTTCCTGGTGATGCTGCCCATCGGGCAGTACGTGCAACTGACCGGGCTGCTGCGGGCCGCCGTGCTGATCGCCGCCCTGTTCGGGCCCATGCTGATCGGGGTGCCGGTGGCGCTGTCTCTGGGATTCATGGCCACCTTCTACATCGGCGCCTTCGGGGATGCCCCCTTCAATGTGGGGGCCATGCAGGTCTACAATGGGCTCAACCTGCTGGCGCTCATGGCCATCCCGCTGTTGATCCTGGCCGGAAAGCTGATGCACGAGGCCGGGATGGCCAGGCACATCGTGGATTTTGCCCAGGTCCTGGTGGGGCGCATCCGGGGCGGCCTGGGGGCGGCCAACGTGGTGGCGAGCTTCCTGTTCGGGGATATCTCCGGTTCGGCCGTGTCGGACACGGCAGCCATCGGGTCGTTGATGATCCCCCAGATGAAGGCGCGGGGGTACCGGGCCGATTTCTGTGCCGCGCTCCAGGGGACCGCCGGGACTCTCGGGATGATGGCCCCCCTGGCCATCACGATCCTGCTGTACGCCAGCGCCACCAACGCCTCGGTCAGCCGGCTGGCCGCGGCGACCATTCTGCCGGCATTCTTGCTGGCCGCAAGCTTCATGCTGGTGACCCTGGTCCACGCACGACGCTACAACTACCCCCGGGAGCACGTGCCGCGCGAATCGATCCTGCCGCGCATCCTGAGAGCCCTGCCCGGGCTGTTCGCGCTCGTCCTGGTGGGTGGGGGGATCCTCGGCGGGATCTTCACGCCGGCCGAGGTGGGCGCCGTGCTCCTTGGGTACGTGCTGTTGCTGTCGTTCTTTTACGGGACGGCCCAGCCGAAGCGATTGTACAATGCGGTGGTGGAGGCCGGGTACATCAGCGGGATGACCCTGTTCATGGCCTCCACCTCATCGTTCCTCGGCTTCGTGATGACGCGGGACCTGGTGTCCCAGCACGTGGTGGAGTTCGTCACGCAGATCAGCACCAACAGACTCACGGTGATCTTTCTGGTGAGCCTGGTGTTCATCATCCTCGGGATGATCCTGGAGCCCCCGGCCATGATCTTCGGCTTCCTGCCCTCCTTCATGCCGCTCCTGGGAAAGGTCGGTGTGGACGTCATCTACTGGGGGGTCCTGTTCTGCACCAACCTGGGACTCGGGTGCATCATCCCTCCGGTGGCGCTGAACCTCTTCGTCTCGACGCAACTGGCGGGGGTGCGCTACGATGAGGCGGTGCGGGCCAGCATCCCGTTCATCATCATCATGATGATTGACCTGGCGATCATGGCGATATTTCCCGTGATCCCGCTCTTGCTCCCTCATCTCCTGTTCGACTACCCCCTGCCGAAATGACCCGTGCCGGGGGTTCAGCCATCAGCGTCATCGACGCCACGGCGTGAGGAGCGGATCGAGCGCGTGAGTCAAGAGGGAAAACTCCTGGTCACACGAAAGAGGTGGAACGATGGGAAAGACCTGTGCTGAGAGGCGGTTCCTGATATGCATGGCCCTGGTCGCCCCCCTTGTAGTCTGCGCCGTCCTGCCGGCCCTGGCGGCCGGGCCGGTGATCCTTCGCGCCGGCGCATCCGAGCCCGAGGGGACGACGGCTCCGGCCATGGCCATCGGGAAGCTCTGCGAGCTGGCGACCAAGCTGAGCAACGGGGAGCTGAACGTCCAACCGTTCTACCAATCCCTCGGGGTGGAGCAGCAGTTGGCGGCAGCCGTGAAGGGCGGCAGTGTGGATATCGGGTATGGCTCTTCATCCAACCTGGCTCGCTTCACGGACGCCTTCCTCCAGTTCGACCTCCCCTTCCTCTTCAAGAACGACCGGGCCTATATCGACATGCTGAAGAGCCATCCCGCGGGGAAGAAAGCGCTGGCACAGTTTGAAAAGGACCTGGGGGTGAAGGTCCTGCTGGTCACGAGCCACTCCTACGACGCCGAGGTCAGCGGCACGGACCTGCAGACGCGTGACAAGCCGGTGAAGGTCCCGGCCGACATCAAGGGCCTGAAGCTGCGCTCGACCAGCACACCCGTCGAGATTGCCGTGGTGAAGGCCTATGGCGCCAACCCGACTCCGGTGGATTGGGGCCAGCTCTACACCGCGCTCCAGCAGGGCGTGGTCGACGGCAACGCCGGGACTCCTCTGCCTCCCTACGCGTCCATCAAGCTGTACGAGGTCACCAAGTACTACGCGGCCATCGGCTTCCGGAACAACCTCTTTCCCATCTACATGAACCAGAAGAAGTTCAACTCCCTCACGCCCGTCCAGCAGAAGGCCCTCCTGGACGCGGCCGCCCAGACCGAAGCCCTCGCCGGGCAGTTTGGGAGGGACAAGGTGAAGGCCGCCATCGGTGAGGTGGAGAAGGCGGGAGTGCGCATCTACCATCCGAACCGAGAAGAGATGGCGCAGTGGTTGTCCGTCCGGGAGACGGTGTGGCAAGGGGTCGCCGACCAGTTCAAGGGCAAGATCGACCTGGGTGTCGCCAGCGAGATCTTCAAGCTGAACCCGCGCTAGGCCGGTCTGCCGCCGGTCCCGGGGGAGTCGAGGCGCCGCCTCCGGGGCCCCGGGATCTGTCTCCGGCGCTGAAATGGGCGAAGGACGGGAGGAATCCCGTCAAGGCGCGTCGCGTCCGACCATCGAACAGACGGGGCAACCCCATTGCCTCGAAAGAGGAGAGGAGCATGCAAGGGCCATTCAACGGGAAGTTTCTGCATGTCGATCTGACCGCTGGCACGACCAGAGTGGAGGAGGTGCCGACGATCACCTACCGCATGTATCTCGGCGGCGCGGCCATGCTGGCCTACCTGCTCAACCGGGAGCTCACGCCGGGCGTGGACCCGCTGGGGCCCGAGAATGTCCTGGTGTTTGCCACCAGCGTTGGGAACGGATCGGCTCTCTCGGGGTCGACCCGCTTCAGCGTGGGGGCCAAGTCCCCCCTCAGCCAAGGCTATGGAGAATCCGAGGCGGGCGGCTGGTGGGGACCGGAGCTGAAGCTCGCCGGGTTCGATGCCGTCATCGTGAAGGGGGTCTCGCCCCGGCCGGTGTACCTGTGGATCTCGGACGGCCAGGTGGAATTGCGGGACGCCGGACACCTGTGGGGGAAGATCTCGGGGGAGGTCCAGGACATCCTGAAGGACGAGACGGACAAGCGGGCACGCGTCCTCCAGTGCGGGATCGCCGGAGAGAATGGGGTGCGCTTCGCCAACCTGGTGAACGAGCTGAAGCACTTCAACGGGCGCTGCGGGCTGGGGGCGGTGATGGGGAGCAAGCGCCTCAAGGCCATCGCCGTCCGGGGCAGGAACAAGCTCGAGGCGAAAAACCCCGAGGCCATGGCGGCCCTCCTCAAGTGGCACCGCGAGACCTATGACCGGAATACCGACATGCTGCACAAGCTCGGCACGCCCCGGACCGTCCGCGGCCTGAACAAGGACGGCATCTTGCCGACCCACAACTTCCAGCGGGGACAGTTCGAGCAGGCCGACGAGATCAGCGGCGAGCGCATGAAGGAGACCATCCTCACGGATGAGGGCACCTGCTTCGCCTGCGCCGTCGCCTGCAAGCGCGAGGTGGAGGTGCCGGAGCTGGGCGTCACGTCCCGCTACGGCGGGCCCGAGTACGAGACTATCGGCTCGGGCGGCTCCTGCTGCGGCGTCGGGGATCTGAAGACCATCGCCCTGTTCAACCAGATCTGCGCGCAGTACGTGATGGACACGATCTCGACGGGCGTCTCCATCGCCTTCGCCATGGAATGCTTCGAGAGCGGCCTGATCACGACGAGGGACGCCGACGGTCTGGAGCTGCGCTTTGGCAACGCCGACGCCCTGCTGGCCATGACGGAGAAGATCGCGCGGCGCCAGGGTCTTGGCGCGGTTCTGGCGGAGGGGGTGCGGAGGGCCGCAGAGCGGATCGGGAACGGCGCCGAGCGGTTCGCCATGCACGTCAAGGGCCAGGAGATCCCGCTCCACGAGCCGCGCGGCAAGCAGTCGATGTCGCTGGCCTACACCATGGCCCCGGGCGGGGCCGACCACTGCCGGCACCCGCATGACCCGGCATACGAGGGCCTGCACCCCGACGGGGCCCACGCCCTGGAACCCCTCGGCCTGTGCGAGCCGCTGAAGCGGCTGGACCTGTCCCAGCGGAAGGTGCGAGCCTTCTACTACGCGACCAACTGGAACATCATGATGAGCTCGACGGGCATGTGCCAGCTGGCCGTGTCCCCCGCGAACATCATCAATCCCACGCGCGTGACCGATCTGGTCCGGGCCTTGACCGGGTGGGACACGAGTCTCTGGGAGCTGATGAAGGTCGGGGAGCGTGGCAAGGCGCTGGCGCGGGTCTTCAACTGCCGGGAGGGCGTATCCCCCAAGGACGAGGTGCTCCCGGCCCGGTTCCACGAGGTCTTCACCGACGGCCCGCTGAAGGATGTCCGGGTCGAGCCCGAGACCTTCGCCAAGGCGCGCCGGCTGTACTATCAGATGGAGGGCTGGGACCCGGAGACCGGGTGGCCGAGCTACGCCAGGCTGGCCGAGCTGGGGATCGAGTGGGCGGCCAGACCGGGGGACGCCTACTGAGGGCTGGTCATGGGGGGAGAGCGCGTGGCCAACAAGCCTCTCGTGTTTTGCGTGGACCTGCTCCCGGGAGCGATGCGCGAGCTGATTGCCGGCCAGAAACCCGCCGCGGTGGATCTGATCTTCGCCGAGACGGCAGAGGAGACGGAGCGGCTGGCGAGGGCCCGGGACGCGGACTTCATCCTCTGCTCCTGGACGCCTGTCTCGGGGCAGGTGATCCAGGCCGCCCCGCGACTCAAGCTGATCCAGAAGTATGGGATCGGAGTGGACAAGATCGACCTGACGACCGCCGCCAGGCGGGGCATCCCCGTCGGCATCGCGGCCGGCGTCAGCGCCGTGGCGGTGGCGGAGACCGCCATCACGCTGATGCTGGCGGTCTACAGGCGGCTGTGCCTGGCCCACAACTCGCTACGCGCCGGGCAGTGGCTCAAGTGGGAGCTGCGCACCGGGTGCTACGAATTGTGGCAGAAGACGGTTGGGCTCCTCGGAGGCGGCCACATCGGCCGGGCGGTGGGGAAACGGCTGAGCCACGGCTTCGAGTGCCGGGTGCTCTACTACGATGTCTCCCGGCTGCCGCAGGAGACCGAGGCGGCCCTGGGGATGATTTTTACCCCCCTCGAGGAGTTGCTCCGGCAGTCCGACATCGTGTCGCTCCACCTTCCGCTCCTGCCGGAGACCAGGGGATTGATGGACGCCAAGACCTTCGCCCTGATGAAGCCCACCGCCGTTCTCATCAACACCTCCCGGGGAGGCGTGGTGGACGAGCCCGCCCTGATCGAGGCCCTGCGGCAGGGCGTCATCGCCGGCGCGGGCCTCGACGTCTTCGCCAAGGAGCCGCCCGATCGCGACAACCCCCTGCTCCGGATGGACAGCGTGGTGGTGACCCCCCACTGTGCCGCCGGCACGGTGGACACCATGAAGCGAATCGTCGGCCACGCCTTCGACAACATCCTGCGTGTCGAGCGGGGGGAGCCCCTGCCCGAGGCGGACCGGGTGAAAGGGGGCTGAGGACGTCCCGGCGCGAGGGGCTGCGCTGGGCCGCTGGATCAGTTCTTCTTTGGCACGGACCGCATGGCCCCGATGCTGAACCCGCCATCCACGAAGAGCAGTTGCCCGGTCACATACTCCGAGGCATCCGAGGCCAGGAAGACCACGGCCCCGTCCATATCGTTGGGCAGCCCCGAGCGTCCGAACGGGATCTTCTCCACGAGGTTGGCCACCCACGTCTGGTCCTCGTACAGGACGGCGGTCTGGGCCGTCTTGAACCAGCCGGGGGCCAGGACATTCACGGTGATCCCGAAGGGGGCCCATTCGGCCGCCAGCGCCTTGGTCATCTGTGTCAGGCCCCCCCGGCTGGCGCAGTACGGCACGGTGCCGGGAGATCCGAACAGCATGGTCTCCGATCCGATGTTGATGATCCGCCCCTTCTTCCGATCGAGCATGGCGGAGCGGACGACCGCCTGGGCCACGAAGAACGCTCCCCTCAAGATGGTGCCCACCACGGTGTCCCAGTCCTCGGGGGTGACATCCACCGAGGCCTTCCGGACGTTGCAGCCGGCGTTGTTCACCAGGATGTCAATGCGCCCGAACTCACGCAGCGCCCGATCCACCACGGGCTGAATCGTCTCGATCCTGCGCGTGTCCAGCATGCAGGGCAGGGCGCGACGCCCCATCGCCTCGACGTCAGCCCGCGTCTGTGCCAGCGACTCGACGGTCCGGCTGGTGATGACCACGTCCGCTCCCGCGCGGGCCAGGGCCCGTGAAAAATACTGCCCCAGTCCCCGGCTGGCACCCGTGACGACGGCCACCTTGTCTCGCAGATCAAACTGTCCGCTCATCCTCGCCTCCACCCTGTACAAGTCCTTGGCCCATGAGGTCCAGGCACGCCCGACATCCGCCCGCAATCGCCCGGGAGGCCCCTGAACGGGGGCCCTCCATCCCATCGGCGCGTGAGTCTATTCGGGGCCCCGGAGTCTGTCAACCCGAGCGTGCATGTAGCGGGCGCAGGCGTTCAGCTTCAGGCGGCATCCCTGGTCGTCACCCCGGTGAAAACCGGAGCCGGAATGACGACGGACGCACAGGCCTACCCGGCGCAATGGGCCGGGCGGAACGGCTACCCTCGGACCATGGAAGATCCCCCCACTCGCAGACGGACGTCTCGTGAAGCCCGGATTGGGTGTGTGCGGACGGTCAAGGACAGGGCTGGGACCGCGGCGTGGTGAATGCGCTCTTGACAGGTCCTCCTTAATCTCCGAGTTTTCCTTGCTCCTCCTGGGTGCGGGTGCGGTCAGAGCGTTTCCCTCGTACGCCCCGAGCCTGTCGAATCGAGGATCGGGATGTCTTCAACGGGTCCCATGGGATGGGTGCCATGAGCGCTGTCGATCTCGTCGTCATTCACGAACACCCCGAGTGGCAGAAGCCGCTCTTCGAGGCGCTTGACCGCCGCGGCCTGCGCTGGAGGCCGTTCGACCTGAAGCGTGCCGCGTTCTCGCCGGAGGCGACTCCGGAGGCGACGCTCTACTTCAACCAGGCCAGTCCCAGCGCATACGTGCGCGGCAACACACGCGCCGTGCCGCTCGCCCTGGCGTACCTCCGCCACCTGGAAGTGGCGGGCAAGCGCGTGCTGAACGGATCGGGACCGTTCGCGCTCGAGCTGAGCAAGAGCGCGCAGGCCGCCCTGCTGCGACGCCTGGGTGTGCCCACGCCCCGCTGCATCGTCTTCAACGACCTCGACGCCCTGTACGCAGGGCTCAATGGATGGACC
>DATIFO010000086.1:0-3230 GCA_035455275.1 Methylomirabilis sp. (SeqCode)
GGGAGGCGTTGCGGATGGCCACGGCCGCCTGGTCCGCGAAGGAGGTGAGATAGGCCAGCTCCTCCGGACTGTACTCGTGGGGCTCGGTGGTGTTGAAGGTGAGGACCCCGAGGACCTCGTCCCCGCTCTTGATGGGGAGTCCAAGGTAGGTCTGGATCCCCAGCTCGCGGTCCCGCGCGGCGAAGAGGGCATTCCGGGGGTCGTCGGCGGAGGTCCGGCTGAACAGCGGCTGCCCGGTCCGGGCGACAATCCCCGAGCGGCTGGCGTCAAGGGGGAGCACGGAGCCGACCTCGGTCGCCGTCATTCCGTGAACGGCCATGGCGCGGAGAACCCCGGCGCCCCGATCCACCAGCAACACCTTCACGTGCGGGGCGGCAGAGATCTGGGCGGCCTCCGCGACGATCCGGTCCAGGATCCCCTGGAGGTCCAGGCCGGACATGACCGAGCGGGACGCCCGCAGCAGCGCCTGCAGCTCCTCGCTCCGCCGAACGGCCGCCCGGTGCAGCCGCGCGTTCTCCAGCGCGATCGCCGCATGCGTGGCCAGGCTCTGGAAGAGACTCACCTCCGTCTCGCTGAAGTCGCGCGGCGCGCGCGTGAAGATTCCCAGGATGCCGTGGAAGGTGTCGCCCGCCAGGAGGGGGACGAGCAGTGCGGAGACGAGCTGCTCCCGTTCCGCCCAGCCCTTGTTCACGAAGCGTGGGTCCTGGAGCAGATCCCGGCTGACGACCGGCCGTCGAGTATCTGCCGCGACACCGGCCAATCCCTCTCCCTGGGGAAACCGGACCGTCCCGACCTGGACATCCCGGAGTCCGACGCTGGCGACCAGCTCGAGCTGCGCGTCGTCCACTTCCTTCAAGTCCCACAGGCGCGCCACGGCCTGGGGCATCAGCGCCTGCACGGCCGCCATGACCTCCTGGCCCACCGCGTCCCGGCTCATCGAGGCCACCAGCGATTGGGTGAGGCGGGTCAGGGTGGCGAGCTGCCGAACCCGCGCCACGGCCGTCTCATGCAGGCGAGCATTCTCGACGGCGATGGCGGCCTTGGCGGCAAACAGGCCGAGCAGCTCCCGGTCCTGGGTGACGAAGGGCCGATCGCCTCCCCCGCGGCACAGAGCGATGACCCCGACGAGCCGCTCCCGGTAGAGGAGCGGTTCGGCCAGGACTGCCGTGTGCGTGGATTCCTGCAGCAGGGCTGCCGTGGCGTAGGAGGAGGCCCGGAAGTCGTTGACGAGCAGCCCCTCTCTGCGCGCCGCCGCTGTCCCGGCAACCCCTTCGCCGAGGCGGAGGCGAACCGAGGCCCACTGCTCCCCCATGCCGATGCAGGCCCCGGGAATCAGCGCCTGGCCCTCGTCGTCCCATAGCCACACCATTCCTGACTCGGCCCCTCCCAGCTCTGCCGCGTGACGGACGATCAGCTTCAGAAGGGCGGTCAGGTTCAGTTCTCTGGTGATGTCCGCGCCGACCTCGCGGATCGCCTCGAGCTGGCGCCGGCGGACCTGCTCCTGGGTGAACAACCGGATCTGCTCGACCTCCATCCGGCTCACGACCCTCACGGGAAACCGATACACCACCATCCCGAGCGCGCCACCCACCGCCGTGGACACGAGCCAGAGCAGCAGGGTTCGCCAAATGAGGAAGCCCCGTGAGAGCTTCACGCGAACCATCCCCACCGCAAGGTTGCTGACCCCGATGGGCGCAGTCCCTTCAATGACGAATGCCCCCCTCCACCCCGCGCTCCGCTCCTCCACCTTGTGGGCGAAGTCCAAGGCTTCCCGGCCGGACGCATCCAGGACCTGAATGCCGATCACATCCTGGTGGATCGGAAGATAGATCTCCAGGATCTGGCGGTACTTTGATGCCTGATACTTCCAGAGCTTCGGGGATTCCAGCAGGAAGACCCCCAGGCGTCCCGAGAGGTCCTTCGCCGCCACCTCTGCCCGTTGCGACCAGACGTTCTGTTCGCTCAGATAGTACGTCGCAGGGATCCCCCCGCTGATGAGGATCCAGATTCCCAGGACCACCGGACGCAGTCTCAGGGCGAGTTGACGTCCGATCCCGATCTGCTCTACGGGTGCTGGCATGGCCTATTCCCCAGGCAAGAAGCCGTTGGCCCGCAAGACTTTCTCCCCTTCTTTGGACCGGACGAAGGACATGAACGCCGCAGCTCCAGCGGGGAGCGCATCCTTCCGGTAGACGAAGCTCAGATTGTTCACGAGGGGGTAGCGACCATTGCGGATGTTCTCCGGCGAGGGGGACACTCCATTGAACGTGAGGACCCTCACCGGCAGGTTCTCGCTCTTGACCACGCCCAGCGCCGCAAATCCGATGGAGAGCGGCGTCCGCGTCAAGGCCTGGCTCATCTCCTGGTCCGTGAAGAGGACGGTCCAGCGCTTGGCCTGGGCGCTGGCGCGGTATGCGTCTTTGAAGCCCGGGATCTCCCGTTCCAGCACCTCCAACGAGCTGTCGCCGGCCTGCCGCGACAGGACGATGATGGGATGACCGTCCCTCCATTGCTTCTTGATCCCGGCGTAGATCTGCACGACGCCGTCCGTCGTGACCTCCCCCTCTCCCACCGTAGAGTGCGCTGCGAACACGATGGCCGTCCGGGCGTATGGCAGGACGGTGAGCCCCCATTCTCTCTCGGTGCCATTCAGGGGTCGCGCGACCAGGCCGACGGTGATGGCGCCTTCCCGGACCGCGCTGATCCCCCCCGCGGAGCCCAAACTGCTGGGTACCTCGATCCGGATGGCGGGCCGCACTCGCGCGAATGCCTTGGCCAGGAGGCGGGTCACCTCGAGATTTGTTCCGGAGCCTGCGAAGACCAGCGCGGCGGAGGTCGAGTCGCCGGCTGCCGCGGCCCCCACCGGAGCCGCCACCCAGATCGCCAGCGCCAACAAGCCCAGGAGACCCAGTCCGGGGCGCCCGGGCGACGCAGTCCGCGGCGCTTCCACGCCGGATCGATTGGGGGTGAGAGGCATGCGACGGATTCTCACGGATTGATTCCTCCTGCTTCCGGTCACTTCCTCGGGACAATGATCAAGGCTTCACCCACGCTCACGTCAGGCCCGGAGCTGCCCCGCATGGGAGCGACGCTCCTGATCCCGAGGGTCAGGCCCGCCCCACCGAGACACCCTCCCCGCACAGCGCCGCGAGGGCCGGCGCGAGGCGAGCCACCTGCTCTTCCAGGATGGCGCAGGCGGCCCCGGCGGGCGGCAGGTCCCCGGTCCGGCC
>DATIFO010000087.1:0-65678 GCA_035455275.1 Methylomirabilis sp. (SeqCode)
ACGGCTTCTACCATGGCTCTGCGTCGTGCCTCGGGACCGTTTTTTTCGCCATTTCACCACCTCCTTGCCTTGGGGGTGGCTGATTATACCTGGCACTGAGGTGGTGGCACACAGGTGGCACTGACGTTATGGCATCTGGCCCGTAAAGCGTAAAGGGAAAGGGAGGAGCGGTGGAGTTCCACCAGTGGATGGAAACAGTTCCGAAGGCCATCACAGAGGATTCACGGGAGGAAGGCGCGGGTTATGACACCACGGGAGCTTGATAGCCGCCAGTAATCGCGACCTGCCTCCGGGTCTCTTACGTTTCACGTTTTAGCCTCCCAGGTATGACTAATCGATTCCAGGAATTCACCGTTGCCGAACGGGAAGCGGGGCAGCGCCTGGACGCGTTCCTGGCCCGGCGGAGCGGGCTGTCGCGCGCCCGGGTGCAGCGGCTCATCGAGGATGGACACGTCCTGGTGGCCGGACACCCGCAGAAGTCCCATCACCGGGTGGGTCCCGACGAGAAGGTCCAGCTCCACGTCCCGCCGCCCGTGCCGCTCGAACTCACGCCTGAGGCGATCCCCCTCGACATGCTGTTCGAGGACGAGGACCTCCTGGTCCTCAACAAGCCGGCGGGGATGGTGGTGCATCCGGGAGCCGGGCGGACCACCGGGACGCTGGTCCACGCCCTCCTGGCCCACTGCGAGACGCTCCCCGGGATCGGCGGCGTCGAGCGGCCAGGCATCGTCCATCGCCTGGATCGGGACACCTCTGGCGTCCTCGTGGTGGCGAAGACGGACGCCGCCCATCAGTCGCTGAGCAGGCAGTTCAAGTCGCGTCAGGTGCGGAAGACGTACGTGGCGCTGGTCCACGGCGAGGTGCGGCGCGAGGCGGGGCGGATCGAGGCGGCGATCGGGCGGCGGGAGCACGACCGGAAGCGGATGGGGGTCCGAGCGGATGGCGGCCGGGAGGCGCGGACGGCCTACCGCGTCCTGCGCCGGTTGCCCGGGATGACCCTGCTGGAACTCGGGCTCGAGACCGGACGGACCCACCAGATCCGGGTCCACCTGGCCCACATCGGCCACCCCGTGATCGGCGATCAAGCGTACGGGGGGCGGCGCGAGCGCAGGCACGAGGGAGGGCCGGGCCGCCAACTCCTCCACGCCTGGCGCCTGGGGTTCCATCATCCCCGGACGGGAGCCTGGATGGAGTTCACGGCCCCGATTCCGGAGGATTTCCTTCAGGTGAGCGGGATGCCTCCGCTCCCCTCTATACCCGAGGGCCCGGAGTCCGCTGCGTGACAGGCCGCCCCGGCGCCCTCGAACGCCGCAAGGCGAGCACGGAGTTGCTTGAGCTCTTCATTCCTCGCCAGGGTCTCGCGGCGGTGACGCACGGCCCGGTGGACTGTCAGCACGATCAGATTGTGGTCGAGGCCCTTGACCAGGAAATCGAAGGCCCCGAGCTTCAAGGCAGCGATGGCGTTCTGAGCGGTGGGACGGCCAGTGAGCATGATGATCGGCAGGTCGGGATCCTCTTCGTGGATTCGCTCCAGAACCTCCAGGCCGGACATCCCCGGCATGACGATGTCCAGGATGAGGGTCTCCACCGGATGGAGTCGAGCCAACTCCAAGGCTTCCTGGCCTGAGCCGGCCGCATACACATGGAACCCGTGTTGGCTGAGGACATCCCCGTAGAACTCACGGGTGAACGCCTCGTCGTCCACCAGCACGAGGGGAATGGGTCCCGAGGCGATCGGCGGCTCTGGATGCCTGCCGACGGGGCGCTCCGCCACGGCAGCTCGCTGCTCCGCGAGCCGGATGGCTTCGAGCTCGTGCAGGTAGGCCAGCGTCCGGTCCAATTCCACATCGATCCGCCGGACCTTCAGCATCGCCGTGACGCGGGCCCGCAGATCCGCGGGCCGAATCGGCTTGCTTATGAAGTCATCCGCCCCGCTCAGCAAGGCCTCCTGCTTGCTGGCCGCCTGTCCTGCGGCCGTCACCATGATGATCGGCACGTCGACCGTGGAGGAATTTCCCCTCAACTCCTGGCAGACCTCGATACCCGTCATCCCCGGCATGAACAGGTCGAGGAGGACCAAGTCCGGCGGGTCGGCCGTGGCCGAGGCGAGGGCCTCTTTTCCATCACCGGCCAGCTCCACCTCGAACCCTTGCTGCGCGAGGATGGCCTCCAGGAGTTCTCGGCTGTCCTCCTCGTCATCCACCACCAGAATGCGCTCTGCCATCATTGCCTCCGACCCCCCGCGGGATCCTCGGGCCGCTTTCCGCCCCTGTCGCCCCCAGTGTGGACGAGGACCTCGGCGGGGGCAGGCCCCCCCTCAGGGTGTGTGCGAGCATATCGGTGAAGCGGGCCCACGCTGTTTCACAGCGCCTCGCGGAACGCCCGAACCACGACCTCATCCAGCCACCCGCGGCGGGCTTCGGTTTCGAGAATCTCCAGGGCGGCTTCCGGAGAGAGGGCCGAGCGGTACGGTCGGTCGCTGGTCAGCGCATCGTACACGTCCACGACCTGCATGATCCGGGCGCTCTGCGGGATGGCGTCCCCGGAGAGCCCATCCGGATACCCGGAGCCATCCAGCCGCTCGTGATGGTGCCGGATGATGGGCAAGACGGCCGCAAGGCTTCGGAGAGGCCGGCAGATTTCTTCGCCGATGACAGGATGCCGCTGGATAGTGCCACGCTCGTCCGGGGTGAGCGGACCGGGTTTCAGGAGGATGGCCTCCGGGACCGCAACCTTTCCGAGGTCGTGCAAGAATCCCCCGCGGTGTAATGCCTTCAGGCCCTCGGCGGGCAGCCCGAGCGTCCGGCCCAGGGCGACCGCGGCCGCGGCCAGGCGCTCGCAGTGACCTTCCGTGTAGGGATCCTTGGCCTCGATGCTCCGCGCCAGGGTGCAGAGCACCGCTTCGGCTGACTCCAGTTCATCCGTGAACCGCTTCATGCGAAGCAAGGCCCGCAGCCGCAGCTGCAGCTCGTTGAGGACCACGGGTTTCTTCAGAAACTCATCCGCCCCCGCCTCGATCCCCGCCTGCTTGTACTCCTCCCCGATCCCGGTGAGGAGGATCACCGGGATGAGGCGGGTATCGGGATTGGCTTTGAGGCGGGAGCACAGGGTGAACCCGTTGATGCCCGGCATCCCCACATCCGACAGGATGAGGTCCGGGTGCGCCGACCCCACTTCCCTGAGGGCGCATTCTCCGTCAGGGACGGCTATCACATCGTATCCCAGGGCCTCGAGAAGCCCCACCAGGATGTCCCGCACGCCGGCATCGTCGTCGGCCACGAGTATCCGGCTGGGTTCGGGTTCGGCCGGGGTGAATTCGACCGCCCCTTTGGCTATCCGAGCTTGATCGATAATTTTCATCAATCCATGGGTTTGGCGTTGTTGTTTGAGGTCCGCACCAGACCCGCCGGCAGGTCTCCCACGATCTCCGTCAGCACCCGGGGGGGACGGGTTTCGTCAAGCCGGAACCCTTCCAGATCGGCACAAACACGGATCTGCAAGGCCCGATCACCGGAGCGAGTTCCCTGCGCATCGCGTGTTTCGGACGGGAGTTTGCCGCCGGTCCCGAATATATTGTCGGTCAGGAAAGGATAATACTTGAGGAGGGACTCCTTGATTTCGCGAGGGGGGAGCGGAAGGGGCCCCAGTTTCAACGAGGTCAGACCGTGCTGGATGGCGTATCTAATCAGACCGGGCAAGTCCCGGATGCCCAACTGTTCCGTGAGGCAGCTGCGGCATGTCTCGACGGTCTTGGACGAAAGGGAGGACAGGTCGGCGCACGTCTTCCCCTCGACGACGAGCTGCAGGACCTCCCGCTCCCGAGCGCTGAGGCGCTCGAGCGGGCTCTTCTCGGGGAGGGCTTGGTGCTGGCGAGTGTGCTCGTCCACCATGCTCTCGGTGATCCCGTGGCTCAGGTACCGGCGGCCCTCGTGCGCGGGCCGGCAATCAGGGAAGCCCCGAGATCGGCGGGAAAAATTCCTGAGACATCAAGCAGGGAGACTGTATCGCCATCGATCTCGCCAGTCAATGGCCGCCTCCCCCTCGCCCGACTGGGCGGGCCGGAGCGCCCATTCCGTCCGACACACGGCTGATTGGCAAGGGCGCGTGGGCAGATGATCGGCGAGCCGGATGGGTCAGGCCTTCCGGGGATCCGTGCGCCTCTTGCGTCGCACGAGTCCCCGGAATGTTCTCGGACAGGTGAATGAGGGAAGGCTCAGGCGACCACCTTGACCTGGATGGCCTTGGGCCGGCCGCGGTCGTCCTGGCCGAGCTCGAACTCGACGGTCTCGCCCTCGCGGAGCGGCTTTCCGCCCTCCACATCGCTGGCGTGAACGAAGGCATCCGGACCCTTATCGTCCCGCACAATAAAGCCAAAGCGCTTGGTCACGTTGAACCACTTGACTTTGCCCTTCATGGTGTCCCCCCTCCTCCCTGGTGGTGCGTTTCCACGAGCCGCCAGCCAATACGCTCGGAGCTTTCCCGACGGATCATCCCGGATCATCTTGGGGGCGCTCTGCTCCCATTCTTCGTAACTCATGCGCGCCCCCGCCTTCCCGCGTCACAATGATATGGATATGTAGCACGAACAGGGATTACGGATTGCGTTTTACGGATGAGGCATTGCCTCTCAATTGCTTATCGCTGCCAGGCCGTCGTCGGCCGTGGGATCGTTCGCCTGCGTGAGCTCCGAGAGCGACCGTGTAAGCCGATCGAAGAGGAAGACCTTGGGCTTCCTGTTGAGCCTGTCCGATTCGAAGACGATGAACCGGCCGTCGGCGCTGATGCGGGGGAAGCCGTCGAAGGCGGTCGGATGGTTCAGCTCCGGCAGGGGGTCCAGCGCCCGCGCCTCCCGGTCGAAGAGGTAGACATCGTACTGCCCCCGATTGCGATCCGTCTGGAAGGCGATATACCGGCCGTCGGCGCTGATGGTGGGATAGCCGTCATTGGCGTCTCGGCTGTTGGCGTCTTCCAGGGGGTCCAGCTTCCCGCTCTCCCGGTCCAGGAGGTAGACATGGTTCCGGCCGGCGCGACGGTTGGAGGTGAAGACCACGAGGCGCCCGGGGAAGTGGGCCGCCACGGGGAGAGAGACGCTGTTCGAGGATCCCCCGCCGGGACCGGGCGTCACCACGCGGACCGTCAGGGTGCCCGGCCCGGCCAGGAGCTGGGGTGGGAGCGTGGCAGTGAGTTCCGATCCCGTGCGGAAGCGCGTCTCCAGTGCCGTGTCCGCAACCAGGATCTGGGAGTCCTGGCGGAAGCCGCCGCCGCGCACGGTGAGGGGAGCCGCCTGTCCCCCGACCCTCAGCGGGGGGGCCTCCACGCCGATCACCTGCGGCGCGGGGTTGGCAACGGTGAAGGACACCCCGCTGGATCGCCCGCCGCCCACCGCGCCGTCAGCTACCGCCACCTCCAGCGTCCGGGCGGTCGCGAGAAGCGCGGCGGGTACCCGGGCCTGAATGCGGCGGCTGCTCAGGAAGGTCGTCGCCACCACCACCTCACCGAAATACAGGCGTGAGGTGGGGGAGAAGGCCTCTCCCTCCACCCAGAGGGTGGTGTCCTCCGATCCGGCCGGCGCCGTGGTCGGGTCCAGCCGGGTGAGCCGTGGGGCCGGCGGGACATAGGTGAAGACCGCCGGAGCGGTGATGGTCCCCCAGAGATTGTTCATGACTTGCACCGGCGCCGGGCCTGGATCCCCCGGAGGGGTGACCACCTGCAAGATCGAAAGGCCTTCTCGTTTGATGTCGCTCGCGACCCGCCGGCCGAACCGGACCTCCAGGGGGCCGAGGGACACCCCCCCTGCAAGTTCCAGGGTGACGAGGGTTCCCCCGCTCGTCGGACCCTTCTCGGGGGTCACGGAGACGATGCGGGACTCGGCGAAGGCCGTCGGAGGAAGCATGAGCCACTGCGCGAGTAGAAGGGCCGCCAGGGGGGAAAGGGGCAAGGTGCAAGGTGCAAGGCGCAAGGCGCGATGCACGATGCGTGATGCGCGAGAGAGATGGGTGTGCGGGGTCATCTGCGGCTTTTCCCGGCCGCGGGCGCGCCGGCCTCGATGATCCCCAGCCGGCGCTTCTCCAGCTCCGCGAGCTTGTCGCGAAGCTCCGCCGCCTTCTCGAACTCCAGCCGTTTGGCCGCGGCCCGCATCTCCTTGTCGAGCTGCGCCATGAGGCCCGGGATCTCTTCCCGGGGGATGAACTCGATCTCCTCGTCCTTGAGGGCCGGCACGGTGTAGTAATCGCGCTCATAGATGCTGGCGAGCACGTCCTGGATGGCCTTCTTGATGGTCTCGGGAGTGATCCCGTTCTCCCGGTTGTAGGCGAGCTGGAGCTGCCGGCGCCGGTCGGTCTCGGCGATGGCCGCCTGCATGGAGCGGGTCATGACATCGGCGTAGAGGATGACCTGGCCCTCCACGTTGCGGGCGGCGCGCCCCGCCGTCTGGATCAGGGAGCCGGCGGAGCGGAGGAACCCCTCCTTGTCGGCGTCCAGGATGGCCACCAGGGAGACCTCCGGGATGTCCAGGCCCTCCCGCAGGAGGTTGATCCCCACCAGGACGTCGAACTTGCCGAGCCGGAGGTCCCGGATGATCTCGTTGCGCTGGAGCGTGTCGATGTCGGAGTGCAGGTAGCGCACGCGGATCCCCACCTCGGACAGGTAGTCGGTGAGCTCCTCGGCCATGCGCTTGGTCAGTGTCGTCACCAGGACCCGCTGCTCCCGCGCGGCGCGTCCCCGGATCTCGTGGATGAGGTCGTCGATCTGGCCGGTGATGGGCCGGACCATGATCTCGGGGTCGATCAGCCCCGTGGGCCGGATGATCTGCTCCACGCTCTTGCCCTCGACCTTTCCCAGCTCGTAGGGCCCCGGGGTGGCGGAGACGTAGAGGAGTTGGTTCACGCAGCGCTCGAACTCCTCAAAGGTGAGGGGGCGGTTGTCGAGGGCCGAGGGCAGGCGGAAGCCGTGCTCCACCAGGGTCTGCTTGCGGGAGCGGTCGCCGTGGTACATGCCGCGGATCTGGGGGACGGTCTGGTGGGACTCGTCGATGATGATGAGGGCATCCTTCGGCAGGTAATCCATCAGGGCCGGCGGCGGCTCTCCCGGCCCGCGCCCGGAGAGGTGGCGGGAGTAGTTCTCGATGCCCTTGCAGGTCCCGATCTCCCGCATCATCTCCAGATCGAAGGCCGTCCGCTGGCGGAGGCGCTGGGCCTCCAGGAGCTTTCGCTCTCCCTCCAGCTCGCGGCAGCGCTCCAGGAGCTCCACCTCGATGGCCGCGAAGGCCTTCTCCAACCGGTCCTGCGGCGTGACGTAGTGGTTGGCGGGATAGATGGGGACGCGGGGCAGCCGGTGGAGCTTCTTCCCCGTGAGCGGGTCCATCTGCCAGAGGGCCTCCACCGTGTCGCCGAAGAACTCCGCCCGCACCGCCAGGTCCTCGTAGGCCGGGAAGATCTCCACGACGTCCCCCCGGACCCGGAACGTCCCGCGGTGCAGATCCATGTCGTTGCGCTGGTACTGGATCTCCACCAGCTTGCGCAGCATGCCGTCCCGCGGGCAGGCGCCGCCCTCCTCCAGCAGGACCACCATCCCGTAGTACACCTCGGGAGAGCCCAGGCCATAGATGCAGGAGACCGAGGCCACGATGACCACGTCGCGACGCTCCAGGAGACTTCGCGTGGCCGAGTGCCGCAGCTTGTCGATGTTGTCGTTGATCAGGGCGTCCTTCTCGATATAGGTGTCGGTCTGGGGGATGTACGCCTCGGGCTGGTAGTAGTCGTAGTACGAGACGAAGTACTCGACGGCGTTGTCGGGGAAGAACTGCTTGAACTCGTTGTATAGCTGGGCCGCCAGCGTCTTGTTGTGGGCGATGATGAGGGTGGGGCGCTCCACGTTCCGGATGACATTGGCCATGGTGAAGGTCTTGCCGGAGCCGGTGACTCCGAGGAGCACCTGATGGCGCCGGCCGGCCTCCACCCCCTGGGTAAGCTCTGCGATGGCCCGCGGCTGGTCGCCGCTCGGCCGGTAGTCGCAGACAAGCGTGAAACGCGACATCGTGTGTGCAGGGTCCGTCGCGTCGGGGGGCGGCTCCGACGCGACCCTCCGCGCGGCCGAAGCGGACTTCAATCCCTCAAGACCTCACGGCCGCTTGGCGGGCGGCGGCGACGGTGCGCCCGCGGCTCCGGCAGGCTCGGGCGCGCCGGCCGCGGGGGGTTGCTGACCAGGAGGCGGCAGGGCGGCTGCCGGGTCTGTCGCGGCTTCCCCCTTGGGCGGAGGGGCCGCAATGGGCTGCGCCCGCCGCGTCCGGGCGACGAAGTCGGCGTACGGCTCGGCCGGGGGCGTCGCGTCGGGAATGCGCAGGATCATCCCCCGCCTGATCCGGTTCGGGTTCGACACCTGGTCTCGATTCACCTGCCAGATCCGCTCCCACTGGCGCGCGTCGCCGTAGTAGTAGCCCGCCAGGAGGTGCAACTCATCTCCCGGCCTGACCTGGTGCAGGGCGTCCTCGGGGCCGCCGGCGTCGGCGGCGAGGGCGGCGGGAGCCGGCAGGGCCAGGAGGATGCCCGCGAGGGAAAGCACGACCACCAGCGATGCCCGAAGCGTCCGCATGACGGAGCCTCCTCTAGTCGGCGCCCATGGCGCGGCGGACGTCGACCTGCATCGGCAGGTACTTGCTCCAGGTCGCCAGGTGCCGTGAGGCGTGGGCGAGGATCCCGAGATACGAGACCGACGCGGGCCTGGTCGGATTCCGCAGGAGGCGCATGCTGACCTCGCCCAACGTCTTGTTCCCCTTCTTCAGGTTGCAGGCCCGACAGGCGCTCACCACGTTCTCCCACACCGTGCGACCGCCCAGGGACTTGGGAATCACGTGATCGATGGTCATGCGCTCCCCGCTATTGCGCCCACAGTACTGGCAGGTGTAGGCGTCACGCTTCAGGATGTTCTTCTTGTTGAAGGAGAGCGTGGGCGGGACCGGCTTTCTGACGAAGTGGTGAAGGCGGATCACCGAAGGCAGCGTGAGGGCCGTCGAAGGAGACCGGATGACCCGCGTGGTGTCTTCGACCCGTTCCGCTTTTCCTGTGAAGAGCAGGATCACCGCCCTCCGGGCGCTGCATACCTGCAGCGGCTCGAAGGTTTGGTTCAGGATCAGAACTTTCCAGGATTCCATTAGTGGTGGCGTGGCCCCGTCGCCTCTCGGCGCAAGTGTTCGCCTCTCTTTAACAAATCACCCCTGGTTTGTCAAGTTTGGCCACACCGCCGACCGACAATCGGAACCGCCAAGACGCCAAGGCGGTCAGAGATTCCGGGCCGACGCCAGGAGATCCAGCATGATGCCCTCTCGCAAGCCCTCGTCGCTCACCGTGAGGGAGGCGAACCCCAGATCCTCCATGATCCCCAGGCACACGATGGCGCCTGCGACGATCACATCCGCCCGCCCGGGCTCCAGGCCCGGAACCCGACGCCGTTCCTGGAGCGGGAGGCGGGCAAGCTCCTGAAGGAGGTCCGCCACCCGCTCCCGGCCGAGTCGGCGCCCGGTGACACGAGCCGCGTCGTACGGGTCAAGCGAGAGGTCAATGGCCGCCAGGGTGGTCACGGTGCCGGCGGTTCCCACCAGGACCTCACCGGCCGTGAGTCCGGGAAGGTCGCGCGCGCGGACAAGGCTCATCCGCGTGGAAACGGCGGCGCGCACGGCCGCCAGCTCCGCCGCCGCCGGCGGATCGCCCTTCAGGTGGGTCTCGGTGAGCTTCACGGCGCCGAGACCGGTGCTCACGGCGGCGCGGATCTGCGGACCTTGGGCGAGGAGCAGCTCGGTGCTCCCGCCTCCAATGTCCAGCATCAGGAGGCGATCGGGCGGGTCGCCAAGCGCGTTCCGGACTCCGAGGAGCGTGAGGCGCGCCTCCTCGTCCCCCGAGATCACGCGCACCTCTTGGCCCGCCTCGCGACGGGCCCGGTCGAGAAACGCTTCGCGGTTCGTGGCCTCGCGGAGGGCGCTGGTCCCCACCGCAGCCACCGCGGCGGCCCCCTGCGCCGCCGCCATCTCGCGGTAACGTCGGAGGACGACCAGGCTTCGCCGCATGGGTTCCGACTGGAGACGTCGCTCCGGGAGGAACCCTTCTCCGAGCCGGGTGATCTCCTGGGCGGCCTGCACGGGACGGTACCCTCCGGCCCCGTCCGATTCACCGATCAAGAGTCGGATGGTGTTGGTCCCCAGATCGATCGCCGCCACCCGCATCGCGGCCTCGCTGCAACGGAAAGCGTAAAACGTAATTACAGAATGCAACTTACGTTTTACGTTTCACGCTTTATCCCTTTGGTTCGTCGGTCGGCGTGGCGAGCTTGCTCACCAGGGACTTGTCCGGCGAGACGACGATCGACTTCTCCTGGGTGATGGTGACCAGGCCGGGCTTCGTCTTCCGGGGCTTGCGGACGTATTTCCGCAGGGTGTAGTTAACCGCCACCTTCCCGTGGTCGCGGGCCTGGCTGTAGTAAGCGGCAAGCTGGGCGGCCTGGACCAGGGTGCGCCGCGGGATGCCACCCGTCCGCTTCTCCACCCGCACCACGACGTGCGACCCCGCGTACTCTTGCACGTGCAGCCAGAGGTCTTCCGATCGCGCGACGTGCAGGGTCAGATAGTCGTTCCCCTCGTTGTCCCGACCCACCAGGATGGGAAACCCGTCGGTGGAGACGAAGCGGCGGGGCTCCGGCCCGGCCCTGCGATCTCGCCCGGGCCGGGGAGCCTTCGGGCGAGGGGTCGCCTCCTGCGCCTTCCCCTCGGCGGTCCCGCCCAGGAGGGCTCGATCCCGGGGGGCCAGGAGGCGGGGGAACTGCTCCATCTCTCTCTGGACCGCCTCCAGCTCCTCCGGCCCGGCGGCCTCGGCCACGCGCTTCGCCCAGGCCTGCACCCGGGCCAGCTCCACATCGGTCTCGGCGAGGCGCGCCGTGACCCGGACCGCACCGCGCCGGCCCCGTCGCGCCGTCCGGAAGAACCGCTCTGCGTTGACCGCAGGCGTCAAGCCCGGGTCGATGGGGATGGTGAGCGTGGCCCCCGGACCTCCGGCATGGTCGGGAAGCGTCACGTCGATCGCCCCCCGGGGGACATCGCCCTGATGGGCGACCAGGATCTCGCCCATCCGTCGCCAGGTGTCCGCGCGAGCAAACTCCAGGGACTCTTCCGCGAGCTTGGCCCGGCGGGACCGAAGTCGGACCTCGAGTCTGCGGAGGGCCTGGCGCAAGGCAGTCTGCCGTCCCAGGATCTCCTGCTGACGGCCCAGGAAGCTGGCGAGCCTCTCCGCCGCGTCGCCCAGGGAGGGGCATGGCTGCTGCCGATCCTCCGGCAGGTGGCGCAGGCGGACCGGCGATATCCCCGCCGGCTTGCCCGCAGGGTCGAGGAGGAGGCGGGGGTCCCAGGGGCCGGCCTCGATCTTTTCCAGGAGATCCAGGACGGCCCGGGCTACCACGGGCGCAGTCTCGTCGCCGGCCCACGCCAGGACCTCGGCGATCCAGGGCCCGGTGATTCCCGCCAGGCCCTGTCGCACGGCCTCTCCGGGGGGGAGGCTCGCGGCCAGCAGGGGTCCGAGGACGGCGCCCACCTTCTCCACAGTTCCGAGCACGCGGGGGTCCGGTCGCGTGGGCGCGGGTGGGGGGAGGTAAACTTTGCCTGGCGCGATGAGACGTCCGCCGGGGGCCTCGCCGTGCCGGGCAGCCTCCAGGATCTCGCCCGTCAGCGGGTCCACGAGGATGAGGTTGGGCTGGCGGCCGAACAGCTCCACGATCACGCGGCATCCGCCGCCTTCTGCGGGCGCGGGATGCGCGAACTCCAAGTTGATCACGCGGTCCAGCCCGCGATGGCTGACCTCGCGGAGGGCGGTCCCCGGCAGCACTCGACGGCCGACGGCTGCGAGGGCAGTCAGCGGACCCTTCCGGACGGGCCGGGGGACGCCGCGGGCCACACGGGGGAGATCCTCACCGGCTGAGAGGAGGAGGGCATCCTCGCCTGCAGGCGTGAGGAGATCGATCCGGAGTCCGTGGTGCCCGGCGGGCTGGACGGCGCGCACGCTGGCGCCTTCCAGGGTGCGGCGCAGGTCCCCGACCACCGCGAGCAACATCAAGGCGTCCATGCGGCGGACTATACCCCACCAGCGGGCGAGGGGGAAGCGTCGCAGCACAAGAAGACGCCACCCGGAATGCGAGTCCTCACAAGGAGTGCGCCACGGCCCCCTGCATGGGCCAACCGGGGCTGCTTCCGCCTTGACAGGGAATCTGGGACTGTGTTAGCTGTTCGCCCACGCTCCGGGATCATCCGGCCTGCGAGACCCACGAGGGCGCCGCGGGTTCCGGTCTCCGTCCCGATCCTCGCCCACGCGGAGGGATGTCGTTCCGATGGTCGATGACGCCAAGCCGCTGGAGGCCCTGAGGGGCATCCGGATCCTGAGCTTTACCCAGTTCCTGCTGGGACCCGCGGGGGTCCAGTACCTGGCCGACCTCGGCGCGGATGTGATCAAGATCGAGCCGCCGGGTGGGACGCTGTTCGAGCGAAACTGGGCGGGCTGCGATCACTTCCTCAACGGGGTGAGTGTCTTCTTCCTCTGTGCGCACCGGAACCAGCGCAGCCTCACGCTGAACCTCAAGCACCCCGAGGGCCAGGCGCTGGCCAAGCGGCTGGCGACCGATGCCGATGTCCTGGTCCAGAACTTCCGGCCGGGGGTGATGGCCCGCCTCGGCCTGACCTACGAGGATCTCGCCCCGGGCAATCCCCGCCTCATCTACGTCTCCGCCTCCGGCTACGGGGAGGCCAGCCCGTACCGGGACCGCCCCGGACAGGATCTCCTCATCCAGGCCATGAGCGGGCTGATCAGCATCTCGGGCCGGGCGGGAGTGCCGCCCACCGCCGTCGGCGCGCCCGTGGTGGACCAGCATGGGGCGGCCCTCCTGGCGATGGGAGTCCTGGCGGCACTCCTCGACAGAGCCCGGACCGGCCGGGGGCAGAAGATCGAGGTGAGCATGCTCCGCGCCGCCCTCGACCTGCAACTGGAGGTTGTTACGTACTACCTTAACGGGGCGCAGATGCAGAAGAGCCCCACGAGCCTGGCCAGCATGATCCATCCCGGCCCCTACGGCATCTATGAGACCCGGGACGGGTACCTGGCGCTCTCCATGTCCCCGCTGCCGGTCCTGCAGGAGGCCCTGCAGTTGCCGGAACTGGCGCCGCTGGCCACCGAGCGGTTCAACCACCCCGCCCGCGAGCAGATCGCCCGGATCCTGGAGCCGGTCATCCGGACGCGGACCACGGCGGAGTGGGTGCAGCACCTCGTTCCTCGGGGCGTCTGGGCGGCCCCCGTCCGCGACTACGCCGAGACATTCGCCGATCCGGGCGTGCAGGGTGCAGGCGTCGTCGAGGAGGCGGAGCATCCTGTGGCCGGCCGGATCCGCCTGCTCCGCTTCCCGCTGGAGTTCTCCAGCGGCCGGGCGGAGTGCCGGCGCCTTCCCCCCCTGCCGGGGGAGCACACGGGAGAGATCCTGCGAGAGCTGGGCTACGCCGAGACCGACGTCCGCCGGCTGCAGACGGACGGGGTGGTGTGAGATGCGGGCCGCGGGTGGAGCGGAAGGAGACTGCCCATGACGAGCGCGCAAACACTGGACACCCCGGTGGTGACCATCGACCTGGACGTCGTGGAGGCGAACATCGCCCGGCTCCAGGCGTACCTGGACCAGCACGGCATCAAGAACCGGCCGCACATCAAGACCCATAAGATCCCGGCGATCGCCACGAAGCAGGTGGAGTCGGGCGCCGTGGGCATCGCCTGCCAGAAGATCGGCGAGGCGGAGGTCATGGCCGCCGCCGGCCTCCGGGACATTCTCCTGCCGTTCAACATTCTGGGGCCAGCCAAGCTGGAACGGCTCATGGCGCTGGCCCGGGAGGTCCGCCTCAGCGTGACGGTGGACTCCGAAGGGGTGGCCCGGGGGCTCTCCGAGGCGGCGCGGCAGGCCGGACTGGGTATCGCGGTGCTGATCGAGTGCGACACGGGCGGCCAGCGGGTCGGCCTCCAGAGCCCCGAGGCCGCCCTGGACCTGGCCCGCCGGATCGTCCGGATGCCGGGGCTCGCCTTCGGCGGACTGATGACGTATCCCAACTCCGAGGCGGCGGGGAAGTTCTTCACCCGTGCCCTGGAACTGTTCCGCGGGGTCGGCCTGCCGGTCCCCGAGGTGAGCGGGGGCGGGACGCCGGTCATGTGGCAGGCCCACACCGTCCCGGGCCTCACCGAGCACCGGGCCGGCACCTATGTGTACAACGACCGATCCATCGTCCGGAGCGGCGCGGCCACCTGGGAGCAGTGCGCAATGCAAATTCACGCCACGGTGGTGAGCCGCCCCACGCCGGGGCGGGCGATACTCGATGCCGGGTCCAAGTCGCTCACCTCGGATCTCTTGGGGTTCGAGGACTACGGTCACGTCATGGAGTATCCCGAGGCGCGCCTGTATGCCCTGTCGGAGGAGCACGGCCACCTGGACGTCAGCGGGTGTGCGCGGCAGCCCGTGGTGGGGGAGGTGCTGCGCATCATCCCGAATCATACCTGCGTCGTGAGCAACCTGCACGACACGGTGGTGGTGACGCGGGGGTCCCGCGTGGAGGGGGAGTGGGCAGTGGCCGCCCGCGGCAAGACCCGCTGATCCGACCCGGAGTCAGTTCGCTCGACCCGAAGACACCGCGTGCGCAAGTCGTTGACAAGTCTGGGCCGCTCCGGTAGGATACGCCTACCGCTAGGGGAGCGAGCGCTGAGAGCCCCTGTCCGGAGGGACAGGGCAACCCTGTGAACCTGATCCGGGTAATACCGGCGTAGGGAAGCGGGCTAGACAGGACATCAGCCGCGGCACTCCTCACGGGTGTCGCGGTTTCTTTTTCCGGAGGGCTTTGAGGCTGCCGGCTCGTGGCTCTCGGCCTGGAGTGCGATGAAGCGACGCTACCCGGACGGGCCGATCGTCGCGGTGGGGGGCATCGTCGTGAAGGATGGGCGCGTGCTCCTCATCCGGCGCGGGAAGGAGCCGAGCTACGGCCTGTGGTCGGTCCCCGGCGGCGCCGTGAATCTGGGTGAGGGTCTGCGTACAGCCGCCCAGCGGGAAGTCCGGGAGGAGTGCGGCATCGAGATCGACGTGACGGACGTGGTCGAGGTCCTGGAGCGGGTCGTGCGGGACCCAGAGGATCGGATCCAGTACCATTACGTGCTCATCGACTACCTGGCCCGCTGGGTCAGCGGGGACGCCGCGCCATCGTCCGACGTCCTGGAGACGCGCTGGGTGCCCCCCGACGACCTCCCCCAGTACGAGATGACCCGGGGGACGTCGGACGTGATCCGCAAAATGCTGGCCGCCGGGAAGCAGGCGGGGGTGATCTGAGACGGAGAACGTAAAGCGTAAAACGTAACTGGGAGATGTTCCTTACGTCTTGCGCTTTACGATTCAATGGTGATTCCCATGGAAATCCGACTGAACGGCAAGACGCGGGAGGTGGAGCAGGACAGCACGCTCCGTCAGCTCCTGGACCAACTGAAGCTCCATCCGCTGCGGGTGGCGGTCCAGGTCAACGAGGTCATCATCAAGCGCGACCGATACGAGGAAGTCATCCTGAAGACCGGGGACACGGTCGAGATCCTCACGATCATGGCCGGCGGCTGCGGCCCCGCGCCGGATCCGCACGGACGGCGATCCTTCGTTCCCGGCCGGGAGGTGTGCCATGCGCGGCGGTGAGACGTTGAAGTTCGGGGGGAAGGAATTCCATTCACGCCTGCTGGTGGGAACGGGGAAGTATCCGGACTACCACGCCATGCAGAAGGCGCTGGAGGTCTCGGGGGCGGAGATCGTGACCGTCGCCGTGCGCCGGGTGAACCTGGACCGGACGCAGGAATCGCTCCTGGATTACATCGACCTCAAGAAGTACACGCTCCTGCCCAACACGGCCGGATGCTACACCGCGGAGGAGGCCGTGAAATACGCCCGGCTCGCCCGGGAGGTCGGCATGCCCGAGATGGTCAAGCTGGAGGTCATCGGCGACCAGCGGACCCTCTTCCCGGACACCGAGGCGCTCCTCCAGGCGACCAAGACCCTGGTGAAGGAGGGGTTCATCGTTCTCCCGTACACCAACGACGACCCCATCATGGCCAAGAAGCTGGAGGACGCCGGCGCGGCCGCCGTCATGCCCCTGGGGGCTCCCATCGGTTCGGGCCTCGGGATCCGGAACCCCCACAACATTCTCATCATCCTCCAGACGGTCCAGGTACCGGTGATCGTGGATGCCGGGGTGGGGACGGCCTCGGACGCCGCCGTGGCCATGGAGCTTGGCTGCGACGGGGTGCTGATGAACACCGGCATCGCCGGGGCCAAGGATCCCGTGATGATGGCCGAGGCGATGCGGAAGGCGGTGGAGGCCGGCCGGCTCGCATACCTGGCCGGGCGAATCCCAAAGAAGCTCTACGCGACCGCCTCCACGACCATGGAAGGGATGATCGAGTAGTGGGGCGAGCCACGAGCCACGAGCCAGGAGCCGCGAGGTTGCTGCCCCCTGCATCCTGGGGCTTGTACCTGGTCACCGATCGTCAGCAGGCGGCGGGTCGGGACCTCCTGGACGTGGTGGGTCGGGCCTTGACCGGGGGGCTTCGCGCGATCCAGCTCCGGGAGAAGGACCTCTCGACCCGTGACCTGTACGATCTGGGCCGGCGCTTGCTCGGGCTCACCCGGCCGGCCGGGGCGGCACTCCTGATCAACGATCGGGTGGACGTTGCCATGGCCCTGGACGCGGACGGGGTGCACCTCACGCGGCGTAGCCTGCCCCCCAAATCGGCCCGCGACCTGCTCGGGCCGGGAAGGCTCATCGGCATCTCCTGTCATTCCCTGGCGGATGTCCGCGAGGCGGTCGATGGAGGAGTGGACTTCGTCGTCCTCGGCCCCGTCTATGCCACTCCGTCGAAAGCCGCCTACGGGCCGCCGGTGACAACCGCGCTGATCGAGGAAGCGCGGTCAGCCTGCCCGGTTCCCCTGCTGGCGATCGGCGGGATCAAGACGGCACGGGTTCCCGCCGTGATGGCCGCCGGGGCGGATGGAGTGGCCGCGATCTCCGCCGTGATGGCCGCCCCGGACCCTGCGGACGCCACACGGGAGATCTTGTCGGCAATCGCGGGGGCCATGCGGACCTAAGGGCGTACGGCTGTACGACAGCACCACAGTACGCTGGTTCTGTGGTTCCCGTACCACCGTACAGCCGAACAGCCGTACTGCCGAACGTTTTTCGTTCCGAGACATGTGGCTCATCATTGACGGCTACAATCTGATTCGCCAGTGGCCGGAGCTGGCCATGCTGGACCGGTCAGATCTCCAGGCGGGTCGGGAGGCCCTGCTGTCGGAGCTCCGGGGATACCGGCGGGCCAAAGGGCATTGGATCACGGTGGTCTTCGACGGCCGGGAGGAGGGTGGCTTCTCGGAGACTGCGGAGCAGTCCGGCGGGATCGCCGTCCGTTACTCGAAGCGGGGGGAGACAGCCGACGCCGTGATCGCGCGCCTCTCTGCCGAGGGGAAGGAGCGGGCGGTGGTGGTCAGCTCCGACCGCGAGGTGCAATCTGCCGCCCGGAGGTACGGGGCGGCGTCGCTTCCCGCGGAGGAGTTCATCGCGCGGGTGGAGGCAAGCCGCATCGCGTCGGTGAAGGGTGGCGAAGAGGGCGAACGGCCGGTCAAGTCGGGCAAGGGCGTCGCACACAGGCTCCCCAAAGCCGTGCGACGACAAGAGCGCAAACTCAAGGGACTCTGAGAGCAGACGCGCATGAGCGGTGGATCGGCAGCGTATCACTCGACATGGTATGAAGAGGAGCGCGTGATGGTTTCCAGGGAACCCGAGCAGGTGGTGGACCTGCGCAGCGACACCGTGACGAGGCCGACGCCCGCGATGCGGCGGGCCATGGCCGAGGCTGAGGTCGGGGACGACGTCTTCGGCGAGGACCCGACGGTCAGCCGCCTGGAGATGCTGGCCGCCGAGCGCCTGGGAAAGGAGGCGGGCCTCTTCGTGGCCTCCGGAACCATGGGCAACCAGGTCTCCCTGATGGCCCACACGCAGCGGGGCGACGAAATCATCCTGGACGAGAACTCGCACATCTACAACTACGAGGTGGCCGCCCTGGCGGTCCTGTCCGCTGTCCAGCCGCGGACCCTCCACGGCCTCCACGGGATCCTGGACCCGGAGGACGTCCGGCAGGCCGTCCGCATGCCCAACATCCACTATCCGCAGGACACGCTGGTCTGCGTGGAGAGCACCCACAACCGCGGGGGTGGCACGGTGTATCCCCTGGCGACCTTGCGCGAGATCCGGCGGATCGCAACCGAACACGGCATGGCCGTCCATCTCGACGGGGCCAGACTCTTCAACGCCTGCGTGGCCGGCGGCGTGTCCCCGAAGGAGGTGGCTGCCCAGGCGGACTCGGTGACCTTCTGCCTCTCCAAGGGACTGGGGGCGCCGGTAGGCTCAGTGGTCACGGGGACGCGGCCCCTCATCGACCGGGCCCGGCGCGCCCGGAAGATGCTGGGTGGGGGCATGCGCCAGGCCGGCATCCTGGCCGCCGCGGGGATCGTCGCCCTGGAGACGATGGTGGATCGCCTGCGCGAGGATCACGAGAACGCGCGGATCCTGTCCGCGGGCCTGGCGGCGCTCCCGGGGATCGAGATCGACCTGGACCTGGTCCAGACGAATATCGTGATCTTCAGCGTGAAGCGCAGGGACCTGGATGCGCCCGGCCTGATCCTGAAGCTCGGCGAGCAAGGCATCAAGGCCTTCGCCGTCAGCCCGGACCGCATCCGGATGGTCACCCACAAGGACGTGGACCGCGCCGGCATGCTGCGCACGCTGGAGGTGCTGGGAGGGATCTTGAAGTAACCGCAGATTTCAAGAGCCCCGCATTTATTGATCCACAGATTACGCAGATTGCGCAGATTTCCTGAAAGCGCCAAGGCCTCGGGGGATGGCCCGAGGCCTTTGTCTTTGAGAATCCGATGTGCCGGAATCTGCGTAATCTGCGGATGAATGTGGTTGGCCTTTCCCGCTCTGCGGTTGTGGGCGGGACTAGCGGATCGAGTCCCTCAGCGCCTTGCCGGCTTTGAAGCGGGGGACCTTTGCCGCCTTGATCTTGATGGCCTCGCCGGTCTGCGGGTTCCGACCGTTCCGGGCCGCCCGCTTGCTGACAGAGAAGGTGCCGAAGCCGACCAGGCTCACCCGCTTGCCCTTCCTCAATGAGTCCCGCACCCCCGTCGTAAAACTGTCCAGCGCTGTCTCCGCCGCCCTCTTGGTGATCTTGGCCGCCTTGGCCATTCGCTCCACCAATTCCGCCTTCGTCATGAGCCGACCCTCCTCTCCTGCGTTCCGGAAGACACCGCCTACCGAAGAAGACTGACTGCAAAGCTGCCGCGACGGCTCTTATCTCAAAAGCGACGAAGGGGTGTCAAGGCAAAAAGCGAGGAAGGCCAACAGGCGCCAGCCGCCAGCCTCAAGCCTTTCGGCGCCAGGCGGCCAGGCGCTTCCGGATCTCCGCCTCCAGCCCTCGGTCCGTGGGACGGTAGTAGACCCGCCCCCGGAGCCGCTCGGGGAGGTAATCCTGCTCGACGTGGGCGCCCTCGAAGTCATGGGCGTACTTGTAGCCCTCGCCGTAGCCAAGCTCTCCCATCAGCGGCGTGGGGGCGTTCCGGATGTGCAGGGGCACGGGGTCGGCCGGGGCCGCGGCGACGTCTTTCTGGGCCTCGCCGAACGCCACGTATACCGCGTTGGACTTCGGCGCGGTGGCCAGGTAGGCCGCGCACTGGGCCAGGGCCAGCTCTCCCTCCGGGGTCCCCAGGAAGTGATAGGCCTCCTTGGCCGCCACGGCCAGGGACAGGGCGGCCGGGTCGGCATTCCCCACGTCCTCCGAGGCGAAGCGGATCAGACGGCGGGCGATGTACAGGGGGTCCTCGCCCGAGGCCAGCATGCGCGCCAGCCAGTACAGGGCAGCGTCGGGATCGCCCCCGCGGAGGCTCTTGTGCAGCGCCGAGATGAGGTTGTAGTGCTCTTCCCCCGCCTTGTCGTAGACGAGGCTCCGCCGCTGTGCCGCCTCCTGCACGACGGCGAGGGTGATGGCGCGCCGCTCCGGGGTCGCGCCGGCGAGTCTGGCCGAGAGCTCCAGGAGGTTCAGGGCGGCCCGTGCGTCCCCGTTGGCCCACCGGACGATGGCGGCGAACGCCTCCTCCGGCACCTGGAAGGCCTGTTTCCCGAAGCCGCGCTCTGCATCCCTGAGCGCCCGCTCCAGGATCAGCCGGATCTCATCGTCGGTCAGGGTATGCAGGACCAGGACCTTGGCCCGGGACAGCAGCGGGGCGATCACCTCGAAGGATGGATTCTCGGTCGTGGCCCCGATCAGGGTGATGGTGCCGTGCTCGACGTGGGGGAGGAAGGCGTCCTGCTGGCTCTTGTTGAAGCGGTGAATCTCGTCCACGAACAGGATGGTGCGCTGGCCCGCCCCCCGCAGTTGCCGCTCGGCCTCGGCGATGACCTCCTTGATCTCCTTGATGCCCGCGGTCACCGCCGAGAAGGGGACGAAGGCGGCCTTCACGTGCACCGCCATGAGCATCGCCAGCGAGGTCTTCCCCGTCCCGGGCGGCCCCCACAGGATCAGGGACGGGACCTCTCCCTGCGACAGGGCCACCCGCAGGATCTTGCCTTCGCCCAGCAGATGCGTCTGGCCGACGAACTCCTCCAGGGAGCGGGGCCGCATGCGATCGGCCAGCGGCGCCGCCTTCCGCGGCGGCGGGGAGTCTCGGGGGAAGAGGTCCAGCGTGGCCACGGTCGTCTCAGAAGCGGACGCTGGCGATGAAGTCCAGGCAGCGCTGGCACTGATCGGGGGCCAGGCGGCCGGCGTCCCGGAGAAATGCCAGCACGCTGGAGATGCGCAAGACGCTGTGGAGGGTGAATCCCCGCTCCTTCAGCTTGTCCGCCCCGCCCTGCTCGCGATCCAGGAAGATCACGAAGTCCCGCACCGTGAGGCCCGCCTCGATGAGTGGGGCCGCCGCCTCGAACTTGCTGGCCCCGTCGGTGATCACGTCGTCGATCGGGACGACCACGTCGCCCGGAGCATAGGTGCCCTCGATCGCCCGACGGATGCCATGATCCTTCGCCTCTTTCCGGGCATAGAGCATGGGGAGGTTCCCCGCCAGCGACACGGCCGTGGCGATGGGGAGGCCGGCGTAGGGAATGCCGGCAATGCGGTCGAAGCGCAATGGGCGCAGGACCTCCAGGATGCGGAGGGCCATGGCCTGGAGGATGGGCGGGTGGGCGATGATCCCCCGGAGGTCTATGTAGAATGGGGAGAGGACGCCGGACTTCAGGCGGAACTCGCCGAACTTCAGGGCCTGGATGGCGGTGAGATCGTCGATGAGCCGCGTCTCCGATTCGGTGAGCATGTTCGTCCTCGGACGTGCCCTCGCGAATGACCAAATCCCAATGACGGATTCCGTTCAGCCATTGGTCATTGGTCATTTCTCATTTGACATTCCGCTGCGATGCAGCGGGCCGCCTCAGCGGGATCCGTCGCCGTGAGCACCGGGCGCCCCACGACCACGTAGTCGGCCCCCGCACGCACCGCCTCCCCGGGCGTCATCACCCGCCGCTGATCGCCCCGATCCGCCTCGGCCGGCCGGACACCCGGCGTGACGATGAGGAAGCTCGCCCCGCAGGCTTCGCGGATGTCGGCGATCTCGTGGGGCGAGGCCACGACCCCGTCCAGGCCGGCCGCCCGGCACTCCCGGGCGAGGTGCCGCACCTGCTCCCGCAGCGTCCGCGTCGTGCCGAGGATCAATCGGAGGCTGGCCTCATCCAGACTCGTGAGGACGGTGACCCCCAGGACGAGGGGGCGTCCGGAGGATGCCCCGGCCGCGGCGGCCTTCGCCGCTTCCGCCATCATGACGGGGCCGCCGCTACAGTGGACGTTCAGCATCCAGACGCGCAGGCTCCTGGCCGATGCCACGGCCCCGGCGACGGTGTTGGGAATGTCGTGAAATTTCAGATCCAGGAAAACCCGCAGACCCAGGTCGTGCATGGCGTGGACGGCCCGGGGCCCCTCGGCGGTGAAAAGCTGGCTCCCGATCTTCACGGCAGCCACGTGCGGCGCGAGGCGCCTGGCCAGGTCCGTCGCCTCGCGGAGGCCGGGCACGTCGAGAGCAACGATCAGGCGATTGTTGGCGTTCGCCATCGTGATTCCTTCCGGGAGTGCATCTCTCCGGGGCATCAGACTATCACGGGGGCCGAACGAGCGTCAATGAACGGAGAGAAGAAGCCCTCAGTCGATCGCCGCTGTCCCTCGGCACACAGAACGAGCCGTGAAGCTGATGCGTGGCGGCCAACGGCCGAGGGCTGTCTTGCAAGCGTTGACATCGGACGGTACTTCAGCTAAGAGTGGTGGCATGCGCTTTCTCCGAATCAGCCTTCCTGTTCTTCTCTGGCTGTGCCTGGTCGCCCCTGGTGCCCTGGCCTTCGATAACGCGCCGGAGGTCCGCGCCGCCATGCTGCGGGCCACGGACCTGCTCCTGAACCGGGATGCGGATGCCGCCGAGGGAGAGTGCCGGCGGCTCCTCCAGCTCGCCCGGGGCGAGGCGCCCGGTCGATTCTGTCTGGGTCTGGTCACGCTGGCCCGGGCAGATGACAAGGACGATCCGACTCCCGACCTGGATCGCTTTCTGGACCAGGTGACGGAAGCCATCGCCGCCGCCGAGTCGCTGGAGCGGTCCCAGCCCGCAGATGCGGAGGTGAAGCTCCTGCTCGGCCTCGTCCAGGGGACCAAGGCGCTGGTGGACGGCACGCGCAAGAACTACCTGGCCGCCTTCCAGGCCCTCAGGGAGGCCCAGCGGAAATTCCAGGAGGCGCTGCAGCTCGACCCGGGCCTGGTGGACGCCCACTACGGGATCGGACTCTACAAATACTCGCTGGGGCGACTGCCCGTGCTGCTCAAGCCGCTGGTCTCCATCGTCCTGCCTCCGGGGGATCCGGAGCACGGCCTGGAAGAGCTGACGCGGGTGGCGGAGCAGGGGGTCTACCTCAAGACGACTGCGCGGGTGGCCCTGCTCCAGCTCTATGCCGGGCAGGAGAAGCGGTACGCCGATGCGCTGCGGCTGGGCCGCGATCTCCTGCAGCGGTACCCCGGGAATCCGGACCTCTACTTCTCCACGGCGTATGCGGCATCGGAGCTGGGCCGGGTCTCCGAGGCATTGGAGATCGCGCGGCGCGTGGCCCGGAGCATGGCCGAATCCCGCGCGCGTTTCGGTCCGGACCTCGCCCCGCGCTACAACCAGCTCATGGGGAAGATCTACATGGACGGGGGCGAGTATGCCACGGCCCTGTCCTTCTTCCAGCGCGCCATCCAGGCGCCGACCCCCCCGCGCTACAGGTGGGTCACCGCCTGGGCCTGGACCCGCTCGGGGATGATCCACGATCTGCAGGGCGACCGGGAGGAAGCGGTGCGCCGCTATCGCCAGGCGCTCGCGGTGGAGAAAGAGGGCCTGGCTCGTGATCTGGCTCAGCGCTACCTGGAGACGCCGTACCGGGGGAAAGACCGCCCCGCCTCGTGAGGCCGGGGGGACGCGTCTCCCCACGAACCGCAATCAGTCCACGAAAGGACCCTGCCGGAATGCCCAAGCGACCGCTGCATCGCCACGGGTCGGACCACGCCGACCGCGAGGCCTCGCACAAGCCCCGAGCCAACTCCTGGCTGCTCCACTCGGTGGTGTTCGTCTGCGGGGCGGTCCTCATGGGACTGGAGATCGTGGGGAGTCGGATCCTGGCCCCGTACTTCGGCAACTCCATCTTCGTGTGGGGGAGCCTCATCAGCGTGGTCCTGGCGGCCCTGAGTCTGGGCTACTGGCTGGGAGGAATGGTGGCGGACCGCTGGCCGCGCCTCTCCGTGCTGGGCGGGCTCATCGCCCTGCCGGGGCTCATGATCGCGCTCTTGCCCTTCGTCTATCCCCCCCTGAACCGCGCCATCGCGGTGAGCGACCTGGGGGCGCGGCTCAGCCCCCTGATCTCCAGCCTGGTCCTGTTTCTCGTCCCCAGCGTGTTCCTGGGGACGATCTCGCCCTTCGCCGTGCGGCTGCAGGCGAGAGCCGTGGCCTCGGTCGGGACGACTGCGGGGGGGCTGTACGCCGTGTCCACCGCCGGAAGCATCGCGGGGACCCTGGTCACCGCGTTCTACCTCATCGCCGTGGTGGGGGTCGTGAACATCGTCCATGGCCTGGGACTCACGTTGCTGCTGCTGGCCGCGGTGATCTTCATCCGGGGCCGGCGGCTGGGGCGCGCGGTGGCGGCGATGGCCTGCGCGGGCCTCGTGGTCCTCGGGCTGGTGTGGCGGGCGCAGACCCAGGCCGCGGAGCCGGGGCTCCTCCTCGAGGCGGAATCCTTCTACAACCATATCCGCGTGGCCGAGGATTCGGGGACCCGGTACATGGACTTCGACAACTTGCGCCAGAGCGCCATGCTCCTCAGCGATCCCTGGGAGCTGCGCCTGCGGTACAGCCGGTTCCTGGCTCTGGCCCTGACATTCCAGCCCGACCCCCAGCGGGTCCTGATCCTGGGGCTCGGGGGCGGGTCGTTCCCCAAGCGCCTCTACCGCGACTTCCCCCGGCTGGTGGTGGACGTGGCGGACATCGACCCCCAGGTGGTGGCCGTCGCCAAGCGCTATTTCCAGGTGCCCGAGGATGCCCGGATGCGCCTGATCGTCAAGGACGGCCGCCGCTTCGTGGCGGAGACGGACGCGAAGTACGACCTGATCTTCCTGGACGCCTACAACTCCGACACCATCCCCTTCCACCTGACCACCCGGGAGTTCTACCGGGAGGTCCGGGCCCGGCTCGCCCCCGGCGGCGTGGTGGTGTCCAATATCATCGGGAGCCTGCGCGGACCCGAGAGCAGCTTCTTCCGGGCCATGTACCGGACGCTGGCGGACGCCTTCCCCACGGTGTACGTGATCCCCACGTACGGCGGGGGGGGTGAGATGCCGCTCGGCGAGATCAACATCATTCTGATCGCCACGCAGGACGCGACCCGCCTGAGCCGGGCGGAGCTGATGGCCCGGGTGGGGCGGGCGGGCGGGAAGCTGGTCCCGGCCTCTGAGCTGGCGGAGCATGCCTCTCATCTGCTGGAGATCCCGCTGTCGGTGTCGGACGTGCCGGTCCTCACCGATGACTATGCGCCGGTGGAGATCCTCCGGGCATCCTGAGAACCGGCAAGTGCCCCATGGGGCGGCCGGGCTTTCCGGAGTTCCAGAGTGCGCGGTTGCCCAGTGACCTTCGCCGGTTTTGAACTTGACGGATCGGCAGAACTCTGATAGAAGTTTCGTGCCTTTTAAGCGGACTCTGTGAAGTCCGTAAAGGAGCTGACGGTGCGGTTGCTGATACCGATGAATTTCGACGACCTCCTCGCCCGGAGTGGCGAGGAGGTTTTTTTGTGCCCGGAGGTCACATGAACCAGCGATGGGAGAAGGCGCAAGTCCTGGACCCAGCGGGGATGGCCCGGGCCATCACCCGCATCGCCCACGAGATCGCCGAACGGAACAAGGGGGTGCAGGACGTGGTCCTGATCGGCCTGCGGAGCCGCGGGGTGGAGCTGGCCCAGCGCATCGCGGTCCGGCTCGAGGAGATCGAGGGGGTCAAGGTCCCCGTGGGGGTCCTGGACATCACGCTCTACCGGGACGATCTGGGAAGGGCGGCGACGCAGCCCATCGTCCGGCGGACGGAGATCCCGTTCTCCATCGACGACAAGAAGGTCGTCCTGGTGGATGACGTCCTGTACACGGGCCGCTCGACCCGCGCGGCCATGGACGGCCTGATGGACCTGGGGCGGCCGAGGCTGATCCAGCTCGCGGTCCTGGTGGACCGCGGCCATCGGGAGCTGCCGATTCGCGCGGACTACGTGGGGAAGAACGTGCCCAGCTCCCATCAGGAACAGGTGCAGGTGCTCCTCACCGAGAACGACGGCGTGGACAAGGTCGTGATCATGGTCCGGGCAGAGTCCTGATTGGCAGCGTCCGGCTCCTGCGTGTCAACAACGAATCGGCGATTCTTCGAATCATGCGCAAGTACACGGCCAGCCGAACGAACGAGAAATCACCGGTGCGGGTGAAGGACCAGCTTCACCCCAGGTATCGTGAGGGTGATTCACCCGTGAGGGCATCGGCCCAGTCGGCCGGGGCTGGCGGATCGGAGATCCGTGCCATCGATATCGGACTCCCGCTGGTCTCACTCCATGATTTGTCGAAAGTGGAAAGCTACAACAAGAACCTGTACCGGCCCGGCGCCTACCTGCACAAGTGGTGGGCCAAGAGGCTCGGCTCCGTTTTTCGCACCATAATCCTCGGGTCCTTCAGCCCCCCCGGCGCGGACCTGTGGCGACGCTATTATGAAGGCGCTCGCTTCGAGAATCGCATCGTTCTGGATCCCTTCATGGGCGGCGGCACCACGATTCATGAGGCGCTCCGACTGGGCTGCAAGGTTGTCGGCGTGGACTACAATCCGGTTGCCTGGTGGACTGTCCGGTCCTCGGTCACGCTGCCCGATCTGGCTCGGCTGGAGGCGGGGTTCCGGGAACTTCGGGACAAGGTCGCGGCCTCTCTGCTCTCCCGGTACACAACACGGTGCCCGAGATGCGGCGAGGGGGCCTACTCCTCTTTCGTGCTCTGGGTGCGGACGGCCAAGTGCGAGCGATGCAGCAGCCGGGTCCGGCTCCACGAGTCGCTCGTCCTCAGGACGGAGGGCGACCGCAAGACCGTTGTCTGCCCGCAGTGCGGGGGCGTGTTCGAGACGAAGGCGCGGGACACGGCAAGATGTTCGGACTGCGGCAGCCGGATTCTTCTCAAAGGCGGAGTGGCCGAGAACGGTCACTACGCCTGCCCGGAATGCTCCCACGTTCAGCGGGTACCGCGGGGTGCGACCGGTCCGGATGCGCCCGAGCAGTACGAGATGCACGCGGTTCGCTACGTCTGCCCTGCCCACGGAGAAGGATTCAAGAGGGCTCAGCAGGTGGACCTCGACGCGTACACGCAGGCCCGGGAGCACTTCCGGGCGGGCGAGAGGCTGCTGCCGATGCCGGATCAGGCGATCCCCGACGGCTGGAAGACGGGGGACCTGCTGGCCCACGACTACGCGAGATGGCGCGACCTGTTCAATCCGCGGCAGCTCCTGTGCGCGGGCACGCTCCTGCAGGCGATCCTGGAGCTGCAAGAGACAGATGTTCGGGAGGCGTTCGTCACGCTGCTGTCCGCCAGCCTCGAATTCAACAACATGCTGTGCACGTACAAGGGCGGGAACGCCAGGCGGCCCGGCGCCGTCCGGCACATCTTCTCCCATCACGCCTTCGTCTTCCCGTACGAGGCGCTGGAGAACAACTTCTGGGGGGTGGGCTCGCAGTCGGGGACGTTCGCCCATCTCTACTCCGCCCGGATGCGCCGGGCAAAGGAATACTCGCTCCTGCCGCGCGAGAGAGAGGTGAAGGCGGGGCGGATCGTCCGAACGATCTCCCTGCCGGAAGAGCGAATCCAGGCGAATCTGGCGGCGGAGTTCGCGGAGTTGGCCGCCGGAAAGAAAAACGCCCTGCTGCTCTGCGCGAACAGCGAGCGGCTGCCCATCCCCGACCGCTCGGTGGACGCCGTGGTCACTGATCCCCCCTACTCGGACAACGTGCAGTACGGCGAGCTGTCGGACTTCTTCTACGTATGGCAACGGCAGGCGCTGAAGGGTGCGTATTCCGAGTTCGGACCTGTCCTGGTCCCGAAGGACCGCGAAATCGTCAAGAATCCAAAGCAGGGCAAGGACGGATCGTTCTACGAAGAGGGGTTGCGGAGGGTCTTTTCCGAATGCAACCGTGTCCTGAAGGATGACGGCCTGCTCGTATTCACATTCCACCACAAGGCGTTTGAGGCCTGGGTGAACGTCCTCACGGCCGTGCTGGATGCGGGTTTCTACATATCCGCTACCTATCCTGTGCACTCGGAGATGCCGCTGTCTGTCCACATACACAATCTGGAGTCGATGTCATATGACGCCATCCTCGTGTGTCGGAAGCGCGGAAAACCAACCAGAAATTCCTGGAAAGCCATACGAGAACTGACAAAGCAAAGCGCCAGGAGAGCACTCGAGACGCTCGGGCCTTCGGGGGAGCATCTCACATCACTGGACGCGTACGTCCTGGTGCTTGGAAAATGCTTGCAGTGCTACTCCACTCATTACCCTGAGATTTACGAGGACTCCGACGGAAACAAGAAGGTCGCGATTGAGCAGGCGCTCAGAGAGGCTCAGGAAATCGTCGCACAGTTGTGTGACAGCCGTGGGGCCTCTTAGAATTCCAAGCGCTTGGGTGGAGGGTCACATGGGATGGAAGCGGAAGGATCTGCTGGGGATCCGGGATCTGGCGGTGGAGGAGATCGGGTTGATCCTGGACACGTCGACCTCCATGAAGGAGATCGCCACCCGGGACATCAAGAAGGTGCCGACACTCCGGGGCAAGACCATCATCAACCTGTTTTACGAGCCCAGCACCCGCACCCGGACCTCCTTCGAGATCGCGGGGAAGTGGCTGAGCGCCGATGTCATCAACATCTCCACGTCGAGCAGCAGCGTGGTGAAGGGCGAGTCGCTCAAGGACACGGGGCTCACGCTGCAATCCATGCACCCGGACGTCGTGGTGATCCGCCACCCGGTCCCCGGGGCCCCCAAGCTCCTGGCGGACCTGCTGCGGGCCTCGGTCATCAACGCCGGTGACGGGGCCCACGAGCACCCGACCCAGGCCCTGCTGGACCTGTTCACCATCCGCGAGCGGCGGCCGACGCTCCAGGGGCTCAAGGTGGCCATCGTGGGGGACATCCTTCACAGTCGTGTCGCGCGATCCAACATCCTGGCCATGCAGAAGATGGGCATGGAGATCCGGGTGTGCGGGCCTCCCACGCTGCTTCCCCGCCACGTCGAGAGGCTGGGGGTCCAGAAGTTCATCGCCGTCGAGCCGGCCATCGCCGACGTGGACGTGATCATGATGCTGCGCATCCAACGGGAGCGCATGGGCGCCGGACTCTTCCCCACGATGCGGGAGTACTCCAAGCTGTTCGGCCTGAACCTGGATCGGCTGAAGACGGCCAAGCCGGATGTCCTGATCATGCACCCGGGCCCCATCAACCGGGGCGTGGAGATCGCGCCCGAGGTGGCCGACGGCCCCTTCTCCCTGATCCTGGACCAGGTGGAGAACGGGCTGGCCATCCGGATGGCCCTGCTGTACCTGCTGGCCGGCGGGCAAGCGGCGAACAACTGAACGGTTCAACGTGCGACGTTCAATGTTCGACGTTGCCCAACCCTGAACGTCGAACCTCGAACGGAGTGACCATGCGAATCCTGATCGAAGGCGGGCGGGTGATCGATCCGGCGAACGATGTGGATGCGGTGCTGGACCTCCTGATCGAGGATGGGCGCATCGCCGAGGTGCGCAAGCCCGGCGCCCAGGCGCAGGGGGGCCGGCCGACTTCCCCGGCGGACAGGGTCCTGGACGCCCGCGGGAAGGTGGTCTGCCCGGGCTTCGTGGACCTGCACGTCCACCTGCGCGAGCCGGGGCGCGAGGACATGGAGACCATCGCCACCGGGACCAGGGCGGCAGCCCGGGGGGGCTTCACGTCGGTCTGCGCCATGCCCAACACCAGCCCGGTCAATGACAACCAGTCGGTGACGGATTTCATTCTCGACCGGGCACGCCGGGACGGCGCGGTCCACGTCTTCCCCGTGGGGGCCATCAGCAAGGGGCAGCAGGGGGAGGAACTGGCGGAGATCGGAGAGCTGGTGGGGGCGGGGTGCGTGGCCATCTCCGACGACGGGAAACCGGTGATGAATGCGGAGCTGATGCGCCGCGCCCTGGAGTACGCCAGCATGTTCCGGATCCCGGTGATCCAGCACGCCGAGGACCTGCACATGACCGGCAAGGGGGTCATGCACGAGGGCCTGGTGAGCACAGAGCTGGGGATGCGCGGCATCCCCGCGGCCTCGGAGGCGATCATCGTGGCCCGCGACATCCTCCTGGCAGAGCTGACGGGCAGCCACTACCACGTGGCCCACATCAGCACGGAGGAAGCGGTCCGGCTGGTCCGCGAGGCCAAGGCCAAGGGACTGCGCGTCACCTGTGAGGTGGCCCCCCACCACTTCGCCCTCACGGATGAGGCCGTGTACAGCTTCAGCACCAACACCAAGATGAGCCCGCCGCTCCGCTCGGCCCGCCACGTCGCCGCCGTCAAGGCGGGGCTCCACGACGGGACCATCGACGCCATCGCCACGGATCACGCCCCCCACACGATCCAGGACAAGGAGGTGGAGTTCGATTACGCCGCCAACGGGATCGTCGGGCTGGAGACGGCCTTCGGCCTCAGCGTGACGGTGCTGGTAGAGGGGGAGATCCTGACGCTGAACCAGGTCATCGCGCGCCTGACCTGCGATCCGGCGCGGATCTTCCGCCTCGCCAAGGGCACGCTGGCGGTCGGGGCCGACGCCGACGTGACCATCGTGGATCCGAACCGCGAGTGGCTGGTGGATGTGAAGCGGTTCGCCTCCAAGAGCAAGAACTCCCCCTTCGACGGCTGGAAGCTGCGAGGACAGGTCCTCTGCACCATCGTGGGGGGCAAGGTCGTGTGGGAGCTCGAGGGATGAAGAGGGCAGTCCTGGCCCTGGCCGACGGGACGGTGTTCGAGGGGACCGCCTACGGCGCCCCGGGGGAGGCCGTCGGCGAGGTGGTCTTCAACACCTGCATGAGCGGCTACCAGGAAATCCTGACCGATCCGTCCTACAAGGGGCAGATCGTGACCATGACGTACCCGCTCATCGGGAATTACGGGGTGAACCCAGAGGATGTGGAGTCCCATCGCCCCTGCGTGGAGGGGTTCGTCATCAAGGAGGGGAGCCCCCTGCCCAGCAACTGGCGAGGCCGGCGATCGCTGGAGGATTATCTGAGCGAGTACGGCATCGTCGGGATCCAGGGGATCGACACCCGGGCCCTCACCCGCCACATCCGCGACCACGGGGCCCAGGAGGGGGTCATCTCGACGACGGACCTGAATCCGGAGAGCCTGGTGAAGAAGGCCAAGGCCTCGCCCGGCCTCATCGGCCGCGACCTGGTGAAGGAGGTCTGCTGCGAGGCCCCGTTCACCTGGAGCCAGGGGAAGTGGGAGTGGCCACACGGATACGGAGCGCCGAGCGCCGAGCGCCGAGCGCCAGGCCCCGTGAAGAAGGATGCGCAGTTACATCTCTTCGACACCCGCCCACCTCTGATCTCGGCGCCAGGCGCTCGGCGCTTCCGGGTGGTGGCCTACGACTGCGGCATCAAGTGGAACATCCTGCGGCAGTTGGTGAGCGCCGGGTGCGAGGTGATGGTGGTCCCGGCCTCGGCAACTGCGGACCAGGTCCTGGCCATGGACCCGGACGGGATCTTCCTGTCCAATGGGCCGGGCGACCCCGAGGGGGTGCCCTATCTCATCCAGGCGGTGCGGGCGCTCATCGGGAAGAAGCCGATCTTCGGCATCTGCCTGGGGCATCAGATCATCGGCCTGGCCCTGGGCGGCCGGACGTACAAGTTGAAATTCGGCCACCACGGCGGGAACCAGCCGGTGAAGGACCTGACCACGGACAAGGTGGAGATCACGTCCCAGAACCACGGATTCGCCGTGGACATGAAGTCGTTCAAAGCCGGCCCGAAGGGAGAGATCCTGGGCGATCCGGACGACATCGTCCTCACCCACGTGAACCTCAACGACTACACCTGCGAGGGGCTGATGCACCGCAGGTTCCCCCTGTTCTCGGTGCAGTACCACCCCGAGGCCTCGCCCGGCCCCCACGACGCCGCCTACCTCTTCCACCGCTTTGTCAGGATGATGGAGCGTGGCGCCGCCGTCCTGGCCTGAGGGGGTGCGGGGAGCGCGCCCGAGCGTGTCATGCGACCACCGAGCGTAGGCGAAGATCGACTCCAGGCAGCAGTTGCAGCCTGCGTCAAGGCCGGGGCGGAGCTGGTCTACCTCTTCGGATCGCAGGCACGGGGAAATGTCTGGCCGGAAAGCGACGTGGACCTCGCCGTCGTCCTGGGTCCCAAGGCGCCCACGGAGCAGCATGGGGAAATCCTGGTCCGACTCATCGGCGACTTGATGACCGTGTTCGGGTCCAACAATGTGGATGTGGTTATCCTGAACGACGCGCCACCACTCCTCACCTACGAGGGGGTGATCCAGGGCGGGCGGCTCCTCTTCGAGGCGGATCGCCTGACGCGCATCCGGTTCGAGGTTCGCGCCTTCCAGGAATACGTGGACACGGCGCCGCTTCGCGAGATCCAGAACCGGTATCTCAAGGAGGCCGTCCAGGCACGCGCCGCCACGCTCACCTCGGAGAGCGGGAAACCGGGACACTCATGGTAAGCCAGGCGATCGTCCTGGACCTGCTGGGTCGGCTGCGCGACTATACCGAGAAGCTCCGGCCCTTCCAGGCAAGATCGGAGCGGGAGATCACCGGAAACTACGCCTCGCTCTGGGCGGTGGAGCGCGGGATGCAGGTCGCCGCCCAATGCGTTCTGGACATCTGCAACCATATCGTGTCCGAGGTGTCCACCGAGCGTCCGCCGAACTATCGGGAGCTGCTCCTCGCCGCCGGCCGGCTCGGTCTCATGCCCGAGGAGTTCGCCCTGCGATTCAGCGGCCTCGCGGGCTTTCGGAACGTGCTGATTCACGAGTACGCCAAGATTGATCCGTCTGTGGTGTACCGGAACCTTCGCGAGGGACTGGCAGACCTCGACGGCTTCGCCGAATACGTTCGTCTCTATCTGGAAAGGACGCCCTGAATAGAGCCATGCCCAAGCGCACTGATATCCGCAGCATCCTGATCATCGGGTCGGGGCCCATCGTGATCGGGCAGGCCTGCGAGTTCGATTACTCGGGGACCCAGGGGTGCAAGGCGCTGCGCGAGGAGGGCTACCGGGTCATCCTGGTGAACAGCAACCCCGCCACCATCATGACCGACCCCGAGTTCGGCGACCGGACCTACATCGAGCCCATCACCCCCGAGGTGGTGACCCGCATCATCGAGCGCGAGCGGCCGGACGCCCTGCTACCCACGCTGGGCGGCCAGACGGCGCTGAACACCGCCGTGGCCCTGGCCGAGTCCGGCGCCCTGGAGCGGTACCGGGTGGAGCTGATCGGGGCGAAGCTCCACGCCATCAAGAAGGCCGAGGATCGGGATCTGTTCAAGCAGGCCATGACCCGGATCGGCCTGGAGGTCCCGGAGAGCGGCTACGTCCGCTCCCTGGCCGAGGCGCTGGAGATCGTCCAGCAGGTGGGCTACCCCGCCATCATCCGGCCCTCCTTCACCCTGGGCGGCACCGGCGGCAACGTCGCCTACAACCGGGAGGAGTTCGAGGAGCACGTGCAGTGGGGCCTGAGTCTGAGCCCCGTCCACCAGGTCCTGATCGAGGCCTCGGTCATCGGCTGGAAGGAGTTCGAGCTGGAGGTCATGCGGGACCTGAAGGACAACGTGGTCATCATCTGCTCCATCGAGAATTTCGATCCCATGGGGATCCACACGGGGGACTCCATCACGGTGGCGCCGGCCCAGACCCTGACCGACAAGGAGTACCAGATGATGCGCGATGCCGCCATCGCCATCATCCGGGAGATCGGGGTGGAGACGGGCGGGAGCAACATCCAGTTCGCGGTGGACCCGGAGACGGGGCGGATGGTCGTGATTGAGATGAACCCCCGCGTGTCGCGAAGCTCGGCCCTGGCCAGCAAGGCCACCGGCTTCCCCATCGCCAAGATCGCGGCCAAGCTGGCGGTGGGATACACCCTGGACGAGGTCCGGAACGACATCACGCGGGAGACGCCGGCCAGCTTCGAGCCGACCATCGACTACTGTGTGGTGAAGTACCCGCGCTGGGCCTTCGAGAAGTTCCCGGGGGCCGACGACACCCTCACCACCCAGATGAAGTCCGTGGGCGAGGCCATGGCCATCGGCCGCACCTTCAAGGAGGCCCTGCAGAAGGCCATTCGCTCCCTGGAGATCGACGCCTGCGGACTGGAGTCGAGGGTGCGGGATGCCCAGAACGGGCGCGAGGGGACCCTGAAGCGGATCCGCGAGGCCCTGCGCGTCCCCAAGTGCGACCGGCTCTTCCACATCGCCGACGCCATGCGGCAGGGAATGGACCTCACCGAGATCCACGCCCTGACCAAGATCGACCCGTGGTTCCTGGCCAACATCCAGCAGCTCGTGACCTACGAGGACCGGCTGCGCCGCCCCGAGGGCGGCGGGTCCCCGCTGATGCGGCTGCTCACGGCGCCCGTGATGCGGGAGGCCAAGGGGCTGGGCTTCTCGGACCGACGGCTGGCCCAGCTCGTCGGCTCGGACGAGCACACCATCCGCGACGCCCGGACGCGGATGGGGGTCGCGGTCACCTACAAGGTGGTGGACACCTGCGCGGCCGAGTTCGTGGCCTACACCCCCTATCTCTACTCCACCTACGAGCGGGAGTGCGAGTCGAATCCCACGGGTCGGCCCAAGGTGGTGATCCTGGGGGCGGGGCCCAACCGGATCGGCCAGGGCATCGAGTTCGACTACTGCTGTGTGCATGCGGTCTTCGCCCTCCGGGAGCTGGGGTACGAGACCATCATGGTCAACTGCAATCCCGAAACGGTCTCCACGGACTACGACACGGCGGACCGGCTCTACTTCGAGCCGCTCACGCTGGAGGACGTGCTCAACATCGTGGAGCGGGAGAGGCCGGCGGGGGTGATCGTCCAGTTCGGCGGCCAGACCCCGCTCAAGCTGGCGGTCCCCCTCCGGAAGGCGGGCGTGAAGATCCTGGGGACTTCCCCCGACGCCATCGACCGCGCCGAGGACCGGGAGCGCTTCAAGCTGCTGCTCCAGGACCTGGGGCTGAACCAGCCGCCCAACGGCACCGCCAGCTCGTTCCATCAGGCGGCCCAGATCGCGAGGCAGATCGGGTACCCGGTCCTGGTGCGACCCTCCTACGTGCTGGGGGGCCGCGCCATGGAGATCGTGTACGATGAGGCAGATCTGCGCGACTACATGGAGCGGGCCGTGCAGGCCTCGCCGGACCACCCCATCCTGGTGGACAAGTTCCTGGAGGACGCCATCGAGATGGACGTGGACGCCGTCTCGGACGGGCGAACCGTGACGATCGGCGGGATCATGGAGCACATCGAGGAGGCCGGCATCCACTCGGGCGATTCGGCCTGCTCCCTGCCGCCCCGATCCGTCAGCCAGGAGCTGCTGGACCAGATCCGGGAGCAGACCGCGGCCATGGCCCGGGCGCTGGGCGTGGTGGGGTTGATCAACATCCAGTTCGCCATCAAGGAGAAGGTGGTCTACGTCCTGGAGGTGAACCCCCGCGCCTCGCGCACGGTGCCCTTCGTCAGCAAGACCATCGGCGTTCCCCTGGCCAAGCTGGCGGCCAAGGTGATGGTGGGGGCGAGCCTCCAGGAGCTGGGGTTCACCCAGGAGCGGCGGATCGCCCACGTCGCCGTCAAGGAGGCCGTCCTGCCCTTCGCCAAGTTCCCCAACGTGGACAGCGTCCTCGGGCCGGAGATGAAGTCCACGGGCGAGGTGATGGGCATCGACTCGGATTTCGGCCGGGCCTTCGCCAAGTCGCAGATCGGGGCCAATGGACTGCTGCCCAGAGGCGGCACGGCCTTCCTCAGCGTCCGGGAGAAGGACAAGCCGGTCGTGGCGGCCCTGGCGAGGCAGTTCGCAGAGCTGGGGTTCCGGCTCATCGCCACCGAGGGGACGGCCGCGGCGATCCTGCGCGCGGGCGTCCCGGTGGAGCGGGTGTACAAGGTCACCGAGGGGCTCCGTCCCCATGTGGTGGACCGCATGAAGAACGGCGAGGTCGCGCTGGTGATCAACACGCCCGAGGGTCGCAGCGCGCGGCTGGATTCCTACTCCATCCGCCGGGCGGCGGTGACCCTGGGGATCCCCCACTTCACCACCATGGCCGCGGCCCTGGCCCTGGCCGAGGCGATCCGGACCCTCCGCCAGCGAGAGATGGCCATCCGGTCCCTCCAGGAATACCATGCAGCCGTCTGAGGGTCCCGTGCGCGCCAGCGTCGCCTTTCACCGCCGCATCTCCACCGGCTACCGCCACCTCGGGCTCCACGCCCCGGGCTTTCCGGCTGCCTTCCAGGCGGGACAGTTCGTGATGGTCCGGCCGCCGTGGCTGGCCGATCCGTTCCTGCCGCGCGCCTTCTCCATCTACCGGATATCGTCCTCGTCGGTCGACCCGCCGGCGGACCGTCCCGGTCCCGTGGTGGAGATCCTGTACAAGGTGCTGGGGAAGGGAACGCAGTATCTCTCCCGCATGGAGGCGGGGCAGGCGGTGGAGGTCCTGGGGCCATTCGGGAACTCGTTCACGCTCCCACCCGCGGACGGGTTGGCCGTCCTCGTGGCGGGCGGCATCGGGGTGCCCCCCATCGCGGCTCTTGCCGCCCAAATTCGAAATTCGAAATTCGAAATTCGAAATCTGGACGTTTTCCTCGGTGGGAAAACGTCCGAGGACATCCTGTGCGTGAAGGACTTCGAGGAGGCGGGCGCGACCCTCCACATCGCGACGGAGGACGGCAGCCTCGGAGCCAAGGGCCTCATCACCGACCTGCTGGAGCCCTATTTGATCACGCATCACGTCTTACGTTCAACGCTGTACACCTGCGGCCCCCCGGGAATGCTGGCGGCGGTCGGCAGGCTCGCGGCCGAACGGCGGATCCCGTGTCAGGTGTCCGTCGAGGCCAACATGGCCTGCGGCTTCGGGGCCTGCATGGGGTGCGCGATCGAGGTCCAGGGCCCGGACCGGCGATACAAGCTGGTGTGCAAGGACGGGCCGGTGTTCGATTCGCGGGAGATTGTTTGGAAATGAAGCAGGCAGCAGGCAGCCGGGGACCCTCTGGGTGGCAGGCAGCAAGCGAGAAGTCTCCGGTCGCGGGTCCCCCGTCCGCTGTCCGCCTGGCGGTGGAGGTGGCGGGGATCCGGATGCAGAATCCGGTCCTGACCGCCTCGGGGACATTTGGCTACGCGCAGGAGTTCGAGCGATACTTCGATCTCAACCGCCTCGGGGCCATCGTGGTCAAGACCATCACGCGGCTCCCGCGGGCCGGGAATCCCGCGCCGCGGATCGTCGAGACGCCTGCCGGGATGCTGAACGCGATCGGTCTCCAGAACGTCGGCATCGAGGCATTCATCCGCGAAAAGCTCCCCTACCTCAGGCAACTGGCGCCGCCACTCATCGTGAACGTGGCGGGGGAGTCGGTGGAGGACTTCCGGGAGCTGACCAAGCGGATCGGCGATCAGGAGGGGGTGGCGGGGATCGAGCTGAACGTGTCCTGCCCCAACGTGGCGGGGGGACTGGACTTCTCCACGGACCCGCAGCTCACGTTCCGCGTCGTGAAGGCCGCCCGGGAGGCCACCCACCTCCCTGTGATCCCGAAGCTCTCGCCGAACGTCACTGACATCACGGCGATCGCGCGCGCAGCGGCCGATGCCGGCGCGGATGGGTTCTCGCTGATCAACACGCTGGTGGGCATGGCCATTGACGTCCGGACCCGCCAGCCTAGAATTGCCAACATAACCGGCGGCCTCTCGGGGCCGGCCATCCGCCCGGTGGCTGTCCGCATGGTCTGGCAGGTCGCGCGGGCCGTCCGGTTGCCCGTCATCGGGATGGGCGGGATCGTGACGGCCGAGGACGCCGCCGAGTTCCTGCTGGCGGGGGCGACGGCCGTGGCGATCGGGACCGCCAGCTTCATCGACCCCACGGCTGCCGTGCGGGTGATCGATGGCCTGGAGGCATACTGCATGGCGAACGGCGTTTCGGACGTGCGCCAGCTCATCGGGGGCGTGCGGATTTCGTCCGGGAGTGATCCATGCGAGCGGAGCGCGGAATGATCGAGCATGCGTCGGAGCAGGAAGGGGGCTGGCTGTGGGCGTCGGTGGGGCTGGCCGGCCTGGGGGTCCTGGTCTCCGGCTACCTCAGCGTCAAGCGCTTCACCGGCGGCAGCCTCGCCTGTTCTCGCTGGGCGCAGTGTGACGTGGTGAACAACAGCCTGTACGCCAAGATCTACGGCGTGCCGGTCGCCTTCCTTGGGCTCGCCGGATACCTTCTCCTGGTGGGGCTCGCGTTGGGGGCCCTGGAATCCGGGGGACCAGTGCGCCGGCGGCTTGTCGCGCTCGGCTTCCTGTTCTCGCTGGGCGGCGTGGCATTCTCCGCCTACCTCACCTACATCGAACTGTACGTGATCGAGGCCGTGTGCTCCTGGTGCGTGGCCTCGGCTGTCATCATCAGCCTGCTTGCCGTTGTCGGCGGGATCAACCTCCGGCGGACCTCCCCCGGATCGGCCAAGCGCTCTGCCACCCCAACGGCGGTTCGATCATAGGGCCGCCCCACTCAACATCTCCATCCATCCTGGGCCGGGTCTCCATTCGCACAGCCTGGCAATCTCCCCATTCGATGCACGCGGAGAATGGATCATCGTGGGACGAAATGCCACACCAGGCCTGTGATCCTCCTCGCCGTGAATGATAGGCCACTTTGAATTCAATGGGTTCGCAGCACAAGAGCATCGCGGATGTGCTGGCATTTTATCTGCAGTAAACCCAGGAGGCGCTGGGTGGTCCGACAGGGTTCTGGCCGGAGGACTACCCAGCCATTCCGAAACATGGCATCGGCATCCGAGGAAGGAGTGGCCGGTCATGTCGAGTCGCTACGATGTCCTGCTGAAGAACGGGATGGTGGTTGATCCGACCAGTGGGCGGGACGGGATCCTGGATGTCGCCGTGGCGGGGGGACAGATCGCCGAGATCGCCCCGGAGATCGATCCGAGCCTGGCCGAGGAACTGTTCGACGTTCGGGGTTGTCACGTGGTCCCGGGCATCATCGACCTGCACATGCACGCCTCGGCGTGGCTGGGGGGCAAGTGGGGCCACAAGATGATGGCGGAGGTGGGCGTCACGACCGCCCTCGACATGTCCGGCCCGGTGGACAGCGTCCTGGACATCGCCCGGGAGCACGGGGTCGGGCTGAACGTCGCCTGCATCGAGTACGTGCGGCCCGGGCACACCGTGCGGGATGCGGATCCGGGTCGAGAGGAGTTGCAGGCCGTCCTGGACGCCGGACGGCGGCGGGGCGCCATCGGCCTCAAGCTGCTGGGCGGCCACTATCCCCTCACACCCGAGGCGACGGCCAGGGCAATCGAGGTCGCGAATCGGAACCGGGCATACATCGCGTTTCATGTCGGGACGTCGGAGAAGGGGTCCAACATCGACGGGCTCCTCCAGGCCGGCGAGCTGGCGGCCGGCCATGCCCTCCACATCGCCCACATCAACAGCTACTGCCGGGGAGCAGTCCGCCCCCACATGCAGGAGACGGAAGAGGCCATCGCCCTCCTGGAGCAGCACCCGAACCTGCGGTCCGAGAGCTATCTGTCGCCGCTCAACGGGACGAGCGCGAAGTGCGCGGCGGGCGCGCCCGAGAGTCGGGTGACCCGGCATTGCCTGGAGGCGGCAGGCTATCCTCCCACCGAGGCCGGCTTCGAGGAGGCGATCCTGGCCGGCTGGGCGCAGATCAACCTGGAGGCCGGGGGAAGAGTCGTCCTGGCGACCGGCAACGCCGCCGTGGAGTACTGGCGAGGGCGCGGGACGGACACGACGGTCAGCTTCAACGTCAACCCGCCCGAGCCCAGGCTGCGTCTGGCCACGGCCAAGCGGCCCTCCGGGGAATTCGTGGTGGACTGCATCAGCACCGACGGCGGCGGCATCCCCCGGAACATGATCGTGGACATGGGGCTGTCGCTGGTCAGGCTGCAGGCGCTTTCCCTGGCGGAGTTCGTCCGGAAGACGAGCGCCAATCCCGCCAGGATCCTGGGGCTCCGGAACAAGGGGCATCTCGGTGAAGGGGCGGACGCCGACATCACGGTGCTGGACCTCACGCGGCAGAAGGCCGTGCTGGGGATGGCGAACGGCCGCCTCATCATGTACCAGGGGCACGTCTGCGGCCGCGGGGGCCGATTCATCACGACGGCGGCCGGCGCCGGCGCCGTGAAGGAAAAGGGGCTGGAGCCGGTCGTGGTAGACCTGGCGGACAGCGCGTTCTACAGGCGATAACCCTTGCCCCGGACCCCCTTGGCGTCCGGGCGGTTCCTCTCTTGAGGCCTCCGGGCCGGAAGGGAAGACGACGATGACCATGAACATCTTTGCCGCGCTGGTCACCATCCTGACCTTCGCCGCGATCCTGCGGCGGGTGGAGGTCCGCCTGGCCCTGCTCGCCGCGGGTGTGGTGCTGGCGGTGGCGTCGTGGAACCTGGGGGCCTGGTCCGAGGCCTTCAGCAAGAGCATGACGACGGCCGGGCTGATCAGCGTGATCCTCCCGGCCATGGGCTTCGCCACCGTCATGGAGCTGACGGGCTGCGATCGGCACCTGGTGAAGCTGGTGACCGCCCCGTTCATCCGGGTGCGACCGCTGCTCGTGCCGGGAACGGTGCTCGCCACGTTCCTCATCAACATCGCCATCCCCAGCGCCGCGGGCTGCGCCGCCGCCGTCGGCATCGTCCTGATCCCGGCGATGATGGCGGCGGGGGTCCACCCGGCCATGGCCGCGGCCGCGCTCCTGGCAGGCACCTGGGGTTCGGTGTTCAACCCCGGCCTCATGCACATCCCGGTGATCGCCAAGATCGCCAATGTCCCCGTCATGGATGTCATCTTCGCCCACAAGACGGCATCGGTGCTGGGCATCCTGGTGGTGGCGGTGCTCCTGTTTGCCGAGACCAAGCTGTTCCGGCAGGACCGGGACTGGACCCCGGAGAAGGCCGGCGTGGACCTGAACAAGACCACCCAGAAGGCGCAGCCCCCCCCTGGAGCGGGTGAGCGTCGTGAAGGCCCTGGTCCCGGTCGTCCCCCTGGCCCTGCTGCTCCTCACGGTGCCGCAGTTCGGCCTCACCACGCGCTGGCTGCCCAAGGGCCTGACCGTCTTGGAAGCCATGGTCATCGGGACGATCATCGGGATGCTGGTCACCCGGAGCCGGCCGACCGAGATCACCAAGCAATTCTTCGACGGGATGGGGCACGCCTACAGCTTCGTCCTCGGGATCATCATCGCCGCCGGCGTGTTCATCGGCGGCCTGGAGGCGGCGGGGGTCATCAAGAACCTCATCGAGACCCTCAAGACGGCGCAGTCCGCGGTTCCCGTCGTCGGCACCCTCGGCCCCATGCTGCTCGCCGCCCTGGTCGGCTCCGGGGATGCGGTGACGCTGGCCTTCAACAACGCCGTGACCCCCCACGCCGCCCAGTTCGGGATGCTGCCCGTGAACCTGGGCAACCTTGCGCTCTTCGGAGGTGCCCTGGGGCGGAGCATGTCGCCCGTGGCCGCGGTGTCCATCATCGCCGCGGGCCTGGCGGGTGTGAACCCCATCGAGCTGACCAAACGGAATGTGGTGCCCATGCTGGCCGCCGCCGTGGTCATCCTGTTGATCCTGGGGCGGTGAGTGGACCCGAAGGTGACCGCTGCCGGGACCTTCACGAGCAGGTGGGTGCGCCCATGCTTGCGGTGAATCTGGGCCGTCTGATGGCGGATCTGGAGACCTTTTCGGCCATCGGAGGGGATGGCAAGGGTGGGGTCACGCGACTGGCCTTCACACCGCCAGACCGGTCTGCGAGACGACTCTTTCAGGAGAAGCTGACTCAAGCTGGTCTGGTCGTGCGGGTCGATGCCATCGGCAACGTGTTTGGCCGGAGGGGCGGGCGCGAGCAGGGTCTCCCGCCGGTCTTGCTTGGCAGTCACCTGGACTCCGTCCCCGACGGCGGCCGGTTCGACGGTCCCCTGGGCGTGCTGTCCGCGCTGGAAGTCATCCGCATGCTGAGCGATGGGCGCGTGGAGACGCGCCGGCCGATCGAGGTGGTGTGCTTCGCGGCGGAGGAGTCCAGCCGGTTCGGGTCGGGAACCCTCGGCAGCAAGGCCGTCGTGGGGAAGCTCAGGCCCGACATGCTGGGCGCCCTCCGGGATGCGGAGGGACGGACGCTGGCCGAGGTTCTCCGGGAGTGCGGGCTCTCCCCGGACAGTCTCGGGGAAGTCCGTCGGCAACCCGGCGCGTACCACGCCTACCTGGAGCTGCACCTGGAGCAGGGGGCCGTCCTGGAGCATGCCGGCATCCCCGTCGGTCTGGTGACCGGCATCGCGGCCCCCACGAGGTTCCGGGTGAGCTACACGGGGCGGGCCGACCACTCGGGCGCGACTCCCATGGGGTTACGCCGGGATGCCCTGGTGGCTGCCGCGGACCTTGTCCTCTCGGTGCGGAGGATTGTCCTGGCCCATGGGAGCCCGACCAGCGTCGGCACGGTCGGCGTGCTGCGGGTCCAGCCGGGAGCCATGAACGTGATCCCCGGTCAGGTGAGCCTCGGCATCGACCTGCGCGACATCGACGCGGAGGCGAAGCGGCGGGTCGCGAAGAAGGTCGCGGCGGCCGCCCGCCGGATCGCGAGAAAGTGGAAGGCGGAGGTGTCGGTCGAGACCGTGACCGATGAATCACCGGTTCCGCTGTCGGAACGCGTCCGGCAGATCGGCGCGGCGGCGTGTCAGGCGTGCGGGGTCCCCTGCATGGAGCTTCCCAGCGGGGCGGGCCACGATGCCATGTACATCGCCGAGATCGCCGAGACTGGCATGATCTTCGTGCGCTGCCGGGAGGGCATCAGCCACAACCCGGCCGAGTTCGTGGACCCCCAGGATGCCGCTGCCGGGGCGGCCGTGCTCGCGGAGACGACCCTCCGGCTCGCCGAGGAGTAAGCCCTCCCCCATCTCGCAGCCCCTCATCGCCCGAGCGACTGAAGACCGGCGACCCACGCGCTCGTGGAGTGTCCCTCACCACCCGAGAAGCCACCCTGAGATGGATTCGTATGGGCTCGCGCCTCGGGCGGTGAGCCGCACGGCCCCGCCGAAGCCGACCTCCTCCGTGAAGCGAACCAAGCGGTTTCCGACCTGGATGGCGGGGTTGCCGATCTCCCCCACCCGGAAGACCACGCTTTTCACCGGCCGCGACAGGCCCTCGGCCCTGAACGGCCCGCCCGTCTGGTAGAGGTCGTCCACATCCGCCGGTTTCACGCGCGGCGACTCGCGGCCCGTGGGGTCGGCAAACGTGATCTGGGTCAGCGTCAGGATGCCGGCGCCGGCCACGAACACCTCCGTGACCGGGAGTCCGAACAGGGAGTTCCTCCAGGTGAGGACGACCCTCTCACCCGGCGGCAGGAGCTGGGAGAGGATCCTCCTCCCGGTCCCGGCGTCCGTCAACTCGAGCCACGTCTGCCCTGCCGGGGCGGTCATCCACGCGGCCAGCCCCAGGACCGGGAGGAGGACCAGACACGCCGCCAGGGCGCGTCGTCGGATCCGCATCTACTTCAGCGCGCCCTTCTCCTTGAAGTACTTCTCGGCGCCGGGATGCAGGTACTTGATCGCCTCTGGGGTCATCTGGGCGATGGACTTGCTCGGGGTCAACTGCGGGGCCTCTTTCCACACGGCGGACAGTTCCTTGGTGTTCGCGAAGATCGCGCTCACGATCTGGTACATCTTGTCCGCGGGAAAATTTTCCAAGGCGTTCACCACCGCGGTGATGCCGATGGTCTCCACATCCTTGTCCAGGGCGCTGTACGAGCCCTTGGCGAAGACCGTCTTGTGAAAGACCGCGGGGTTCGCCTTCATGACCTTGTCGGCGATCTCCCCACCTACGGGGAGGAGCACCATCTTGAGCCCGGGCGTGCTGGACAGGTCGATGATGGAGGACGTGGGCACCGCGCCGCTCCAGAAGAAGGCGTCAATCTTCCCATCCTTCAAGGCCGCCACGGATTCCGAAGCCCCCAGCTTCTCCCGGGTGAAGTCCTTGTTCCAATCGATCCCCAGCGCCTTGAGCACGTAGTCGGCCTGCTCCTCGGTTCCGCTGTTGGGGGCCCCGACCGACACCCGCTTCTTCTTGAGGTCCAGGACGGACTTGATGCCGGTGCCCTCTTTGGTCACGATGTGCAGCGGCTGCTCGTAGAAGCTGAGCACGACGCGCACGGGCTGCTTCTTGCCCAGCGCCGCGATCTTCCCCTCGTTGGCCCAGACCGCGTGGTAGTCGTAGGCGAAGGCCATGCCGGCCTTGCCCGCGGCCAGGAGTTTCAGGTTGTCGATGGCGGCGGTGGTGGCCTCGGAGGTGGCATCGGTGTTGGGCACGTTCTTCCCGATGACCCCGCCGATGGCCCCGCCCAGGGGGTACCAGACGCCGCCGGTGCCGCCCGTGACGATGCTGAAGGAGAACTTCTCTCCCGCCGCCGCGACGCCTGTGAGGAGCAGAGCGGCGAGGACGAGGACCAGCGCGACTCGCTCGATTCGAAGCTTCATGATCCACCTCCTGTATGGGATTGAGAGACGTGTCCTTTCCCGGCCCTCGGCGCTCAGCCGCGAGCCGCGCGCTTGGCGTCGCGCCTCCCCCGGGCCATCCAGTTCCACCCCACGACGGCGGCCCCCACGGCCGTGGGCGCGAGACCCATCAGGGTGAACTCGAGCGGATCCACGACCATGAAGCAGGCCACCAGGATGAGGACCACGCGCTGCAGAAGCGACACCGGCCCCCGCAGGTATCCCACGATGCCGATGGAGAGCAGGAACAGGGCGATGGTGCTGGAGAGCGTCGCCTCGATGAAGCCCGACAGGCTGGCCCCGACGATGAGCAGGTTGGCCCCCTCGGGGGACGCCGAGAAGAGGAAGGGGACGAGGAACGCCGGCAGGGAGTACTTCCAGGCCTGCATCATGGCGCCGAAGGGATTGCCGCCGGTGACCGCCGCCGCCGCGGACGGGGACAGCCCCACGGGGGGCGAGACCTCGGACAGGACGGCGAAGTAAAAGGCCAGCAGGTGGGCCACGTGGGCCGGCAAGCCCACCTTGACCAGTGCCGGGGCCACCATGACCACCGTCATGATGTAGGTGGCCGTGATGGGCAGGCTCAGGCCGATGACGAAGGAGGCCACCATCGCCAGGATCAGCGCCAGGATGGGCGATCCCCCGCTCAGGGACATGATCAGGCTGGAGATCTTGAGCCCCAGGCCGGTCAGGGAGAACGTCCCGACGATCATGCCGGCCGCGGCGAGAAGCCCCGCCACGGGCAGCATGTTGGCAGCCCCCTCCGCCGTGGCCTCCAGCAGCCGCCGGGGCGTGAGCCACTCGGCGCGGTCCCGGCTCAGGAAGCTGGTGAGCACCGTCGCGAGGATGGCCCAGATGGCCAAGTCCTCCGGGGAGCGGCCCAGCCCGAGCAGGATGACCAGGACGATCAGCGAGATCAGGTGGTAGCCCCGCGTGCGCATGACCATGAGCGCCGTCTTTCCCGTCGACTCGGGCGGGATGAAGCGGTACTTGCGCGCCTCGAACTCGACCACGAAGAACGTGCCCGCGTAGTAGAGGAGCGTGGGGACGGTCACCATCACCACCACGTCCCAGAAGGAGACCCCCAGGAACTGCATGATGAGGAACGCGGCGGCGCCCATGAGCGGCGGCGACAGGACGGCCCCGATGCCGCCAGCAGCGATGAGACCTGCGGCCATGTTCGGGGAGTAGCCGGCCTGTTTCAGGATCGGCCACATCACCGGCGAGACGGACATCGTGGTGGCGACGCCGCTGCCCTGCGGGCCGCCCAGGAGCGCCGTGGTGATGACGGCGCCGCGGCCGGCGCTGGCGGGGCCGCGCCCCATCACCGCCAGCGACATCTCCAGCCAGAAGTTCCCCGCCCCGGCCGCATCCATGAGGGTGCCGTAGACCACGAACAGCGTCACGAAGGAGACGCTGACGGACAGCGGCACCCCGAAGATTCCCTCCAGGGTCATGTAGGTGTGGCCGACGATCCGGTCCAGGTCGTAGCCCTTGTGCGACAGCGGGCCGGGGATGAAGCGACCGAAGTAGGTGTAGAGCAAGAAACCCACCAGCACCAGGGTGAACTCCATCCCCACCACCCGGCGGGAGATCTCGACCAGCAGGAGGATGGCCGCGATCCCCAGATAGAAGTCGGCGGGCTCGGGCACCGTGGAGCGCCGGATGAACTGGTCCAGGTCGAAGAGGGCATAGGCGATGCAAGCGACACCCAGGATCGCCAGGCCGATGTCCAGCCAGCGAGTCCAGAGGCCGGCCTTCTTCGACAGGGGATAGACCAGGAAAGACAGGGCGTAGATGAAGGCCATGTGGAGCATGCGGAACAGGTAGGTCTCGACCGGGGCCACGGCCCCGTACAGAGACCACCCCACGAAGGCCACGTACAGCAGGCGAACCAGCCAGGCAGCCCTACCTGTGGGTTGGGGCACGATCGGTCCCTTCCTGCCACTCCCCCATGCATTCGTCGCCCCTCAGGGGCGGTCCGGGGCGACGAGCGAGGTCATGCTCCTCGGCAGTCCATGGCGCCTGAGAACGAAGATGCGCCGGCCCCGGGTCATGGGCTCGGCGCTCGATGTTCAGCGGAGGGACCAGCAACGGACTCTCCAGATACTCCATTCCGGCTCAAGCAATCGACTTGCCGAGGTCGGACAGGCTTATATCAAGGAACGGTGCGGAAGGCAAGCGCGGGCCGCAGGTTGCTCGGAAGATCGATCCGCCATCGACCCACGTCCTGACGACCGGCGGGCACGCATCGAGCCCCCCCGGTCTTTGTGCGCTCCGGCGGCCAAAGGGTTTGCTTCGCCGGACCTCTGTGCTATCATCCCCCCGCTTCACGTCGTCCGCGGGGACCATGTTGTGGAACAGGCCTCTCCCGCTCTTCCGTCGAGGAGGACCCCGGTGATCGCGAAGCGAGCCCAGGAGATCGCCCCTTTCGTGGTGATGGAGGTCCTGGAGCGTGCCCAGGCACTGGAAGCCACGGGGGAGCATCTGATCCATCTGGAGGTCGGCGAGCCCGACTTCTCCACCCCCGCCTGCATCCAGGAGGCCATGGCCAGGGCCATCAAGGATGGGATGACCCACTACACCCACAGCCTGGGGATCCTGCCCCTTCGCGAGGCCATTGCCGAGCACTATCACGGAAACTACGGCGTGGAGGTCTCCCCGGATCGCGTCCTGGTGACCGCCGGGACCTCGCCCGCGATGTGGATGGTTTTTTCCGCCATCCTGGAGGCCGGCGACGAGGTCCTGCTCTCCGACCCCCACTACGCCTGTTACCCCAATTTCATCCGCTTCTGCGGGGGGGAATTGGCTTGCGTGGACATCCTGGAGGAGGACGGGTTCCAGTTCCGGCCGGAGACCGCCAAGGCGCGGATCACCGCCCGCACGCGTGCCATCCTCATCAACTCCCCCGCCAATCCCACCGGCAAGCTCCTCTCCGCGGAGCGGATGGCTGCCGTGGCGGAACTGGGGCCGCTGCTGCTCTCCGACGAGATTTACCACGGCCTCTCGTACGAGGGGCGGGAGCATTCCATCCTGGAGTTCACGGACCGGGCCGTGGTCTTCAACGGATTCTCCAAGGCGTTCGCCATGACCGGATGGCGACTCGGGTACATCATCGTGCCGCCCGAGCTGATCCGGCCGCTGCAGAAGATGCACCAGAACTTCTTCATCTCGGCCAACGCCTTCGTCCAGGCCGCAGGGATCGCGGCGCTGCGCGAGGCGCTGCCGGATTCGGAGCGCATGCGTCGGAAGTATGACGAGCGGCGGCGGTTCCTCGTTCCCGGCCTCAGACGGCTGGGCTTTGGCATCGCCACGGAGCCCAACGGGGCCTTCTACGTCTTCGCCAACGCCAAGCGCTTCAGCCAGGATTCCCACCGCTTCGCCTTCGAGCTCCTGGAGCGCGCCAAGGTGTGCGTGGCGCCCGGTGTGGGCTTCGGGAGGAACGGAGAGGGGTACCTGCGATTCTCCTACGCCAATTCCCTGGAGAATCTGGCCGAGGCGCTCCGCAGGCTCGAGGCTTTCCTGGCCGGCCGGTAGCGGCGAGGCGGGAGCGCGTTGATCTCACTCACTCAACCGGGGGCAACGGAGGGGGAGGGGCATCATGATCTCACGACCGAGCGCGAGCTACAGCATCACCATGCGCGTGGAGATCCAGAACCGGGTCGGGATGCTGGGGCGGGTGACGTCCGCCATCGGCAAGGCGGGAGGCGACATCGGCGCCGTGGACATCGCCGGCTTCGGCAAGGACACCATCCTCCGGGACATCACGGTGAACGCCCGGGATGAGGCCCACGAGAAGGTCATCGCCGCGGCGGTGGGGAAGCTGCCGGGCGTGAAGGTGGTGAACGTCTCGGATCGAACCTTTCTCGCCCATCTGGGGGGCAAGATCTCGGTCAATGCCAAGAGCCCGATCAGAACCCGGAACGACCTCTCCATGGTCTATACCCCCGGGGTGGCGCGCGTCTGCATGGCCATCCACGCGGACCCCAAGAAGGCCTACCAGCTCACCATCAAGAAGAACACCGTGGCGGTGATCACCGACGGCTCGGCCGTCCTGGGTCTGGGCAACATCGGGCCCGCGGCGGCCATGCCGGTCATGGAGGGCAAGGCGGCGCTGTTCAAAGAGTTTGCGGGGGTGGATGCCTTTCCCATCTGTCTGGACACCCAGGACCCGGGCGAGATCGTCCGGACGGCGAAGCTCATCGCCCCGGCGTTCGGGGGAATCAACCTGGAGGACATCTCCGCGCCCCGCTGCTTCGAGATCGAGGAACGCCTGCAGAAGGAGGTGGAGATCCCGGTCTTCCACGATGACCAGCACGGGACCGCGGTGGTGGTCCTGGCGGCGCTGCTCAACGCGCTACGGGTCGTCAAGAAGAAGCTGCCGGACCTGAAGATCGTCGTGAGCGGGGTCGGGGCCTCCGGCGTCGCCTGCACCAAGATGTTGATAGCCATGGGGGCGCGCAATATCATCGGCCTGGATACGAAGGGGGTCCTGCACCGCGATCGGACGGATCACATGAACCCGGTGAAGGAGTGGTTTGCCAGGGCGACCAATCCGCGGAATGTCAAGGGGGACATCCTGGACGTGATGCGGGGCGCCGACATGTACCTGGGCCTGTCGGGGCCGGGGTCGCTGCCCCTCAAGGCGGTGAAGAAGATGGCCCGCGACGCCATCATCTTCGCCATGGCCAATCCCGTCCCCGAGATCATGCCCGAGGAGGCCGCTCCATACGTCCGCGTGATGGCCACGGGGCGGTCGGACTACCCGAACCAGATCAACAACGTGTGCTGCTTCCCGGGGTTCTTCCGGGGCCTGCTGGACGCGCGCGCCCCCCTCGTGAACCAGGCCATGAAGATCGCCGCGGCCAAGGCCATCGCCTCACTGGTGAGCGCTCGGGAGCTCAACGAAGAGTACATCACCCCCAGCGTCTTCGACACGCGGGTCGCGCCGGCCGTGGCCGAGGCAGTGGCGCGGGCCGCACAACAGACCGGCGTGGCGCGGCGGACGCGCAGGACCGTGGGGGGCTACCGGCCGCTGTAGGCGGAGCCCGGGAGATGCCGGTTCGGGAACCCGTTGTCCCTCAAACAGGAGGACCGCGATGAGCTGGCAGTACGACCATACCCACTTCAAGTGCAGCGATCACGAGAAGACGGCCGCCTTCTTCACGGAGCACTTCGGCGCCAAGGTGGTGAAACGCTGGGAGGTCAACGGGATGCCCATCGTGACCCTGGACATCGGCGGGTCCGCCTACAACTTCTCCCCCAGGCGATCGAATGAAACCCCGGACCCGACGACGGGGACGGTGCGCTATGGCGTGTATCACATCGCCCTCAAGACGAATGACCTGATCGCCGAGGTGGCGAGGATGAAGAGCCGTGGCGTGAAGGTCACCCAGGAGGTCGGCCAGGCGAATCCCACGACCAAGTTCGCGTTCATCGAGGGACCGGACGGGATCTCCATCGAGCTGCTGCAGCGAGACTGATGACACGGAGGGTGCGGACAACGACGGGGTCCGGCGGGCGCAACCCTGAGCCCGCCGGACCGACGCAGGACCGGGTCGGGAAGATCCTCGCCATCCTCGGCCGGACCTACCCGGACGCCCGGTGTGAGCTCGACTTCACCACACCGCTGGAGCTGCTCATCGCCACGATCCTCTCCGCCCAGTGCACCGACGCCCGCGTGAATCTCACCACCCCCCGGCTCTTCAGGAAATACCGGTCCGCCAAGGCTTTCGCCGACGCGGATCCGGCGGTCCTGGAGGAGGAGATCCGCACCACCGGCTTCTTCCGGAGCAAGGCCAGGAACATCATCGCCTGCTGCGAGACGCTGGCCCGAGACTTCCGCGGGGTGGTCCCCCGGACCATGGAGGAGCTGGTCACGCTGCCGGGCGTGGGACGCAAGACCGCCAACATCCTCCTGTACAACGCCTACGGGATTCCGGGTTTCGGGGTGGACACGCATGTGATCCGCGTCACCAATCGCCTGGGCCTGGTGGAGACCGAGGACCCGGAGAAGATCGAGGAGGCGCTGTGCCAGGTGATCCCCCGGGAGGACTGGGGGCAGGCGACCCACCTGTTCATCTTCCACGGCCGCCGGACCTGCAAGGCGAAGCAGCCGATGTGCCCCCAGTGCGCCGTCCGGTCCCTCTGCCCCTGGCCCGGGAAGCCATGAGTCCGGCTGGCCCATCGCCGTTCCCTGCGCGCCCCTCCGGCGTGGCAGGCGGCGTGTGGACCACCCTTCCCCTGGCGCCCTGCGTGGCGGCCTTCGGCCGGGTGTACGGTGTCCTGGCCCGGCAGGCGGGGCTCTCCGGCGCTGCGGAGCTCGCCTCCTGGGCGCGGGCTAATTCTGTTGCAATGGTCGACATGGTCAAGTATGGTCTGACAAGTCCTTCGACTGATCGGACACCACAAGATCCCGCTGGCCGGCCCGGAGTCCGTGTGAAGCCGTGGCGCCCGAAAAGGTGGGCGCTTCTCGTGTTCATGGGCTGGGTGGTGGGGGGTTGCCTGTGCGTCCCCGCTCAGGCGCTCGACGTCGAGGATCCGGCGAAAGCCTCGCCAGCCGAAGTCGATCCAGCCGGGACGGTCGACCGGGCGGTTGTCGAGGAGGCGTTGTCCCCCGCGATGCCGGAGTTGCGGGCACAATCCGAGGGGGAGCTGCGGGCCTACGTGAAAAGACTGGCCCACCTCCATTCCTCGCTGGAGCGAGAACCGGGGCTGTCGGCCTCGGAGGCGGCCGCGCTCCGTGAGCGTCTCCTGGCGCGGGTGACCCAGGTCGGCCTGCTGTTGCGCGAGCGGGCAGGGGCACCGGCGGTTTCGGGTCGGAGGCGCGAGGCTTTGGCGGTGGATCTGGATCGGGTATCGGCGCCGGGTCCGATCGGGATGCTCGTGGGCCCCTCGGGCGTCCTCCTGGGCCTGCTGGGAGGCCTGGTGATCGCCTTTGCCCTGGGAAACCTCGCGGGGTATCGCCGCGGGACGCGGCACGCTTCCTACTACGGCTATGCAGAGGGTGACCCGCGGCTTCGATTCCTGGCACGACCGCCCGCGGAACCCGCCCGCCTGGGGGAGACGGGACGGATCACCCTGCCCATGATCCACCGCGCGCTGGCCGATGGGCGAACGGTGCTCCTGCAACTGGGATATGACGTGGCGCCCGCACATCGTCCCCGATATCTGGAATTGCTGGGGCAGATGCAGGAGGCCCTGGATGGCGCACCGGGACTGACCCACTCCGCCTGGGAGGACCCGCGGCATCCGCATCGGTTCTACGAGTTGCTGGTGTGCGGGCGGTCGGCGGCCCTGGAGGCGGTGAGCGCCGACGGCCGCCTGGCGAAACTCGGAGAAGCCATCGAGAGCTGTCGCCTGCCCGGTGGGCTCATCCTGCGGAGAATCTGGTGGAGTGTCCCCGCGGGGACACCGGGAACAAGCCGGCTCACGCCGATGCCGGAAGACGCGTGGATTCCCGGGGGGGTGGACTGACGTGGGATTGTGGAGGCGTCTGTGGAGGGTCATCTACCGGATCTATCAGCGACGGCTGCTGAGCGAGATCCGCTGGAACGAGCTGCCCCGGCACGTGGGGTTGATCCTGGACGGCAACCGGCGCTACGCGCGATCCGTCGGCCTGCCCGATTTGCTGGAGGGCCATCGGCTGGGGGCGAAGAAGCTGGAGGAGGTTCTCGCCTGGTGCGAGGAGCTGAATATCCGGATGGTGAGCATCTGGATCCTGTCCACGGAGAATCTGCAGCGCCCGGCCGAGGAGCTTTCGGGTCTGCTCAGGCTCATCGAGAACAAGTTGCGCGATGCCGCGCGCGATCCCAAGACCCACAAGAAACGGATGCGCATCCGGGCCATCGGCAAGCTCGACCTGCTCCCTCCCTCGATGCGGGACGCCATCCGCGAGGCGGAGGAGGCCACGCAGGGCTACGACGGCTTCTTCCTGAACGTGGCAGTGGGATACGGCGGCCGTCAGGAGATCGTGGATGCGGTGCAGAGCCTCTTGCGGGACCGGGTGGCGCAGGGGATGTCGCTGGAGGCGGCGATCAACGAGGTCACGCCTGACAACGTGGGGAAGTGCCTCTACACCTATGACCTGCCCGACCCCGATCTCATCATCCGGACCAGCGGGGAGGTGCGGTTGAGCGGCTTCCTGCTGTGGCAGAGCGCCTACAGCGAGTACTATTTCTGCGACGCCTACTGGCCGGCCTTCCGGCGCATCGATCTGCTGCGGGCCATCCGGAGTTACCAGCAGCGCGAGCGCCGCTTCGGGTTTTAGCGCCCGCCCTTTCCCCCGCTCACCCACGACGCGGGGACCCGCCCCGTCCCCTGGCACATGGCGCAGACGGCGCAAGGCGCCCAGGCCTTGGGGACCTTGGGGTTGGGGGTCCACTCGAACCGCCCTTGCCCGCCGCAGCCGGGGCACGGGACCGTGTTCTCCTGCGATGACCTAGGCTTCATGCCGTCCAGCGAAGCCGCCGGTGGTCTCACCCGGGAGAATCCGCCGGCATGTGGAGCCGCCCCGGCCTACCCGAACCCCTTGAACCAGCGCTGATAGATCAGCTTGACGTCGGCCGGCGGCGCGCCGGCACCGAAGAATCCATCCGCCAGGCCTTCCAGGCCTTGCACCTGGTAGAGGGTGAATCGCTTCCGCTCCTCCCCGGTGTGGATGAAACGTGGGAAGCGCTCCAGGTCGCAGAAGCGGTGCAATCCCTCCGCAGGCAGGATGCCCGTCCCCGCGGACACGCTGCGATGGCGGCCGGTGATCCGAGCACCCGGACTACGCCCCCGCGCCGCCTCGAACTCGGTGCAGGATTCCACCTCCCAGACATCGATGGCTCCCATGAGCCTCCTCCTTGAGGGGTGCGCGAGTTGCGCCGATCCGGTCCCGACAGTGGTCGCCGCCCAGGTCGTGGCCGACGCACGAGGGCCAGGTCGGGCGAGGGCTCTCACCGAGGGTGGGGCGGAGGGAGTCGGATCAGCGCGGCCGGCCAGGCGAGACGCCCCGCCGGGTAAGACACCTGGCGTGCCCGACGCGATTTGAACGCGTGACCTTCGGCTCCGCAGGCCGACGCTCTATCCAAGCTGAGCTACGGGCACAATCTGTTCAGCGGGTGGAACGACGTGTAAAATTACACCCTCCCACCATCAGCGTCAAGCTGAGATTCCCCGACACGCCGCTCCCAAGAATGCGGGGGCGGCCGGGCATGCGCTCCTTGCGCTGGTGCATGGCCCACACCTCGACCCCCCGGAGCGATCGCGCGACCCCCCGACCAGATCGGCCCGCCGTCCCAGAACAACGCACTCGCGCTCATCTTCAAGAAGTTGCAGCCTCAAGAAGTCAGCGGCCGTCTTGAGTCCGTGTGGGTATCCTCATAAGTATCTGATTGTCGGCGACCAAATGCTTTTTCCCCGTTGCATTATCTTGCCTCATGGGTTAGAGGTTTTTGTGGGATCTCGCGGCCAGACGACTTTGACTGGAGCGGATGTCTGGCTCCGATTCAGCGGTCTTGCCCCACGCCATTCTCACCGATTCGGGGCTTGAGTGGGGGGGAGACTACGATGCTCATGCGTGAAACGGAATTGAGGCTTGATCCCGAGCGTGCTCCCAACGAAATCGACTTGGCCTTGCTCGACGCGCCTGGAGGATCCGTTCTCGTCGATGCTGAGAAGGCGACCGCCAAACCTCCCGTTCCGGAGAGCCCGGCCCCGCTTGACCCCGTCCGGGGACAAGGCCAGGTGGGTCCCGGAGCTCCGGGATTACAGGAAGGGTCCTCTCGCGAGCCAGAGGAGGGCCGCCCGCCCTTAGAAAGGGAGGGCAAGATCCGCGTGCTCGTGGTCGACGATCATAGGGCGGTCCGGCAGGCCTTTGCATTCTCGCTCAACAATGAGCTGGACATCGAGGTGATCGGGGAGGCGGGAGACGGGCTGGCCGCGCTCGAGCAGATCCGCCAGTTGCACCCGGACGTCGTTCTGATGGACATCAACATGCCCGGGATGAACGGAATCGAGGCCACCCGGCGGATTCACGCCGAGTTCCCCCACATTCAAGTGATCGGCCTCTCGATGTACGAAGGCCACGAGCTAGGCGCCGCCATGCAGAATGCCGGCGCGAGGGCGTATGTCAGCAAGTCCGAATCGTACGATTCTTTGCTGGCGGCGATTCGCGCCTGCCGGGAGTCGGAGCCCAAATAGCCTCCCCGGATCGATCCCACGGGACACTGAAGACCCGGACGGATCTTCCGTCCGGCAAGACGATCCCAGGCTCCCCTGGCGCAGGGGCCTTCGTGTGCTACGCAACACCGATTCCCCGCTCCACGCCGTCACCTTCTCCAGGCAGTACTCGCGATGGAACTCCCCAGAACCGGCCGCGCCGCAACGCGAAAGGTGTTTGCCCGGAGTCTCCTCGAGCGGGCGTCCCTCGCGAAGCATGTGGCCTACGGCCCCAGGATCTCGGGGTTGAGGAGCGAGGCCGGGCGCTCGCCGCGGAGGGCCTGGGCCACGATGCGGGCGGCCCGCCGGCGCAGCTCGGGCTCCGAATCCTCGGAGTACCAGGCGGCGTGGGGCGTGAGCAGCACCCGGGAGAGGCCGCGGATGGGGTGATCCGGGGGCAGCGGCTCCACCTCGATCACGTCGAGGGCCGCCCCGGCGATCCAGCCCTCCCGGACGGCGCGCACGAGGTCGTCCGTCTTGATGAGTCCCCCGCGGGCCGTGTTCACGACGACGGCGGTGGGTCGCATGAGGCGGAGGGTCTTCTCGCAGACGATTCCGTCCGTCTCGTGGGTGAGCGGCGAGTGGATGGTCAGGATGTCCGAGGCGCGGAAGAGATCCTGCACGCTCACAGGCTGGACGCCCAGGGAGGCGAAGACCTCCTGCGGTACGTACGGATCGCAGGCCATGATCCGCACCCCGAAGCCCCGTGCGCGCGCGGCCACGGCCCGACCGATGCGCCCCAGCCCCAGGATTCCCAGCGTCCGGCCCTCCAGCCGGAGCACGGGTTTCACCGGCGGGCCCCATCCCTGCGTCCGCACCTGCTGGTCCAGCTCCCCGATGCGCCGCCACCAGGAGAGGAGAAGGGCCAGGGTGTGGTCGGCCACCTCGCTCACGCAATAATCCGGGACGTTGGCCACCAGGATCTTGCGCTCCGTGGCGGCCGGCACGTCCAGGGTGTCGTACCCGACACCGGTCCGGACGATGACGCGCAGCTTCGGCATGGCGGCCAGCGCGGATCGGCCGACCCTGGCGTAGGTCACGATGAGGCCGTCGGCATCCCGACAGGCCGCCGCCACCTCCGCTTCGGTGCGGCACCTGGCAGTGCGGAACTCCGCCCCGATGGCGGCCAGTTCCTCGCGCTCGGCGCTGAAGTCCGAATGGAGCGGATCGGTGTGGATGACGATGAATCCCATGAGTGACCTCCGCTGGATGTCCATGAACCGGTCGCGAAATCCGGCGCCTCCCACGCCGGCCGCCTGCCTGGCCCGCGATGGCGGGCGTCCTGCCGGCTCACTTGTACGGCTTGCCGCGGCGGCATGCAAGAGGAAACTGCGAATCGTCCGGCACCCCGATTTTTCCTTGTCACCCCACGCCCTTTAGGCTAAAAGGGCGGAGCGTCATACCGGGCCAAGGACGACCGACAGGAGGGAGCTTCCATGGGATCTCACGGGACCGCGTTCCTGGGGCGACTCGCATCCGAGGTGCTGGTGCTTGACGGGGCCATGGGGACGATGCTCTTCGCGGCGGGCCTCGCCAGCGGAGACTGTCCGGAGCTGTGGAACGACGCTCGCCCCGACGTCCTCCAGGGAATTCACCGGGCCTACTTCGCGGCGGGGAGCGATCTCGTCGAGACCAACACATTCGGGGGGACCCGGCTGAAGCTGAAGGCCTACGGTCTTCAGGATCGGGCCCGCGAGCTGAACCTCAAGGGGGCGCAGATCGCCCGGTCGGCCTGCCCTCCGGGCAGGTTCGTCGCCGGTTCCATCGGGCCGACCGGGCACCTGCCGGACACTCTTGAGCCCATGGGCGACACGCCCGCCGAGGAGTTCTACAGCAACTTCCGGGAACAGGCCCTGGCCCTGGCCGAGGGAGGTGTGGACCTGTTCGCCGTCGAGACCATGATGAACCCCGAGGAGGCGGTCATCGCCATCAAGGCTGCCAAAGAGGCGACTGGCCTCCCCGTGATGGGTAGCATGACCTTCCAGTGGAGCAGGGGAAAGAACATCGACCGGACCATGTGGGGCACCACCCCCGGGGAGGCGGCCCGGCTGCTGCGGGAGGCCGGTGCCGATCTGGTGGGGTGCAATTGCGGGGACGGCGGGCCGGCGCGCGTGCCGTTCATCCTGCGGGAGATGCAGCAGGCAGCACCGGGATTCCTGGTGGCCTACCCCAACGCCGGTCTGCCACGAATCGTGGACGGCCGGACGGTCTATGATCTGGCACCCGAGGCGATGGCCGCCGCCTATCCGGACATCCTTGCGGCCGGAGCCAACGTCGTCGGAGCCTGCTGCGGCAGCACGCCCGACCACATCCGGCGGATCGCCGAGACGGTCCGGGGACGCCGGGGGTGACCTGACCGAACTCCATCCGCAGATTACGTAGACTTCGTCGTGAGCTCGGTCGAACGATTGCACGGATTTCCGGGAAGGGCTGAGGCGAAGTCTACGCCGGGGCGGGTTCTGTGCCGGCGATGGGGAAGTCCAGGATGATCTTGCCCAGTTCGGGAATGGGGATGCGGCCCTTCATGCCGATGATCTCGATGCCGTAGAGGCGGCCGGTCTCTTCCAGGTCCACCAGCAGCCCTTCCTCCACCTTTCGCGTTCGGCTGGCCGCACCTTCCTGGAACTTGATATACAGGGCGTCGGCCCGAGCGTCGTAGCTGATCTTCATGGCGCCGCCTCCTGCCAGTAGGCGGTGATGACCTGCGTCTGTTTCAGGCTCCGGAAGAAGACCACCTCCAGCGTGCGCCCCTCCACCTGCTTCTTCGCGTGCCAGCGCTTTTCGGAGCAGGGTCCGAGGTGGTCCGGGGCCTCCAGGGTCGCCCGGACATCGGCCTCGCGAATGCCCCGGTCCAGCATCCGTGCCAGCGCGTTGTTCGTGAACTCGACCGTCATCTCCTCTCCCGCGGTACCCCCCGTCTTGATTCAGGACCGGGGTGGAGCCTCGCCCGTCCGAGCCGATGCGGAGAAAGACGCCTCGGCCGATCCCGGGCACTTCGACCCCGTCCGCGGGCCCGCCGGGCACGGGGCGTGCGGAATCCCGCCTTTGCCAGGGTCTGCTTGGTGTGTTATAAAAAACACGGTCATTGCACGGTGCGCAGGAATCGGGCCCAGGCCTCGAAGTACGGCTCGCCTCCCACGACGTAGGTGTCGTTGTGGTGGGCACCGGGTATGGTGTAGAAGGTCTTGGGCTCGTTGGCCGACTCGAAGAGGCGGCGCGCCTGCTCGTAGGGGACCCACTCGTCGCGGTCGCCGTGCAATACCAGGAGTGGGACCCGAGTCTCCCGGATCTTCCTCAGCGAGTCATATTTTGTCTGCAGCAAGCCCGGAAACGGCCAGTAGGGGGCGACGATCCGCGCCATGTCCTGGACGCGGGTGAAGGGCGTTTCCAGGACCAGGCCCGCGGACGGCTGGCGCCGCGCGATATCCACGGCGATGGCGGCTCCCAGGGATTGTCCGAAGTAGACCAGCTTGGTATCGGCCAGGTCGCCCCGCCCGCGGAGGTAGGTGAGGGCCGCGTCGGCATCGCGGTACGTCGCCGCTTCCGAGAGATCGGAGAGCCCGCCCTGGCTCCTCCCGTAGCCGCGATAGTCGAAGATGAAGAGGTGGGTCCCCAGCCGGCGATGCAGGTACCGGATGTTGCTCACGCGGTGGCTGATGTTCCCCGCGTTCCCGTGGAACCAGAGGAGCGTGATGCGCGCGTCCGGTGCGAGAACCAGCCAGCCGTGCAGTCTGACGCCGTCGCCGGTGGTGAACCACACGTCCTCATAGGCGAGGCCCTCGCGCTGCGGGGTCGCCTCGATGGTGCGGTCCGGTGCATAGATGACGTATCGCTCCACGCTCAGGATCATGCCGGTCCCCGAGATGCCCGCCAAGCGCAGCGGGACGTGTCAAGCCGTCGGAGGTGACAGAGGGGCTGTCCGCACCCCCGCAAGGATGCCAGAGCGGGCCGCCGACGGCAAGCAAGAAACGCCCCGGGCCCCTGGGCTGCCGATGGAGGATCATTTTGTTGCATCCGGCTGACCCCCCCCTTCCCTGTCGCCTGGCCTTCGCCAAGCTCGTCAGTCGTCCCGAAGAAACGATCGACCTGGCGGAGGCCGCGCTCCTCATCGCCAAGGAGGAGTATCCCGACCTGGAGGTGGCCGACTACCTCGGACGGCTCGAGGCCATGGCCGCCGAGGTCCTGGCCCGGGTGGACTCCACGGTGGATCCCCATCGCCTGATCGAGGCCCTGAACGGCTACCTGTTCCGGATGCAGGGGTTCCGCGGCAACAGCGAGGATTACTACGACCCGCGCAACAGCTTCCTGAACGACGTCCTGGATCGGCGGACCGGCATCCCCATCACGCTCTCCGCGGTGTACATGGAGGTGGGGCGACGGCTGGGCCTGCGCCTGCACGGGGTGGGCATGCCCGGGCATTTCCTGGTCAAGTACGTGGGGCCGGACGAGGAGATCGTGATCGACCCCTTCAACGAGGGGGCGATCGTGTCTTCCGCCGACTGCCAGCGCATCCTGGACCGGATCTACCAGGGGAAGGTGGCCTTCGAGCCGCGATTCCTGGCCACCGTTGGGACTCGCCAGATCCTCAGCCGGATGCTCAACAATCTCAAGGCTGTCTATTTCAAGAAGCAGGACTTTGCCAAGGCCTTGAGCGTCGTGGATCGCCTGTTGATCATCGAGCCCGGCTCCGCGGCCGAGGTGCGCGACCGGGGCCTCCTCCTGTCCCAGCTCAAGCGGTACCCGGAGGCCACCGCCGACCTGGAGCGGTATCTCAAGCTGGCGCCCGGGGCCGAAGACTCCGAAGTGATCTGCGACCACCTCCGGTCCATCCGGCAGCGGGTCGCATCGCTGAACTGAGCCGAAGACATTGCAACCGCAAGTTCACCCTGTGGAGTGCTGCACCAAATACTCCACAGGATAAACGCACATGGTCGCTGATGGGGATCGGCGGGTGAAGATTTACACCAGGAAGGGGGACAAGGGCGAGACGGGGTTATTGGGTGCGGCGCGGGTGCGAAAGAATACCGCGCGGGTCGAGGCGTATGGCGCGGTGGACGAGTTGAATGCCTGCCTCGGCCTGGTGGGTGTGGCGGTGACGGACCCCGAGGTGCAGGACCTTCTCGTGGGGATTCAGCGGGATCTCTTCGCATTGGGCGCGCAACTCGCCGACGTTCGCAAGGGCGAGACGAAAGCCGTGGAGAAAGCGGCCCTGCCGGCCGGCAGGGTGGCCGCCCTTGAAGAAGCCATCGATCGCATCGAGGAGAAGCTGACGCCCCTCAAGACGTTCATCCTCCCCGGCGGGTGCGAGGCGGGGGCGCGTCTGCACCTGGCCCGGACCGTCTGCCGAAGGGCGGAACGCCGGGTCGCAGCCCTGGCGGAAAAGGAAGACGCACCACCGGTCATCCTGGCCTATGTGAATCGGCTCTCGGATCTCCTCTTCGTCCTGGCGCGGCGGGTGAATGCCAGCGCGAGCACGAGGGAAATCGCGTGGTGAGGGATGCCTGATGGCGGGAGACTGGCGGGATGAGGCACAGGTCCCGCTGCTCCTCCGGGTGGGCCTGGGCGCGGCGTGGGTGTACGAGGGACTGGTGCCCCACCTCCTGGGTCGAAGTCCCGGCTCCCTGGCGCTCTTCGGCCGCGGGTCGGCGCTGCTCTGGGGCGACGGAAATCTTCCGCTGGCCATTGATGGCTTCAAGGTTCTCCTGGGCCTCTGCCTGCTCTTCGGATGGGTAATCCCATGGGCCGCTGCCCTCCAGTGCGGGCTCTTGATCGTCTCCACCGCTGGCATCGCCGTTGCCGCTCCACACCTCCTGGTTTACCCGACGGGCGCGATCTCCAAGGCCCTGGTGCTCTTCGCCGCAGGGCTGTGTCTCGGAATCCTCGGCGGCGGTGAATCCGCTGGGGCGGTCCGGCTCGTTCCGCTGCTCCTCCGGGTGGGCCTGGGTCTCATGTGGCTGTACGAGGGCCTCGTGCCCAAGTGGTTCTGGCCCAGCCCGGCCGAGGTGGAGATCGTGGCCCGCACCGGGCTGATCCCGTTTCACATTCCCCTCTTCCTTCGGCTGCTGGGTGTGGTGGAATCGGCCGTGGGCCTGACGGTGCTGGCCGGACTCTGGACGCGCGGGACGGCCGTCCTGCAGGTGGGACTGCTGGGCGCCTTCACGGCGATCGTCGGCTGGACCTCCGTCGCGTACTTGGCGGATCCGCTGGGCACGCTGTCCAGGAACCTCGCCCTGGTGGGCAGCGCGCTGGCGTTGTACCACACCGGGAGCGGCCCCGTTTCATTGGATCGGTGGCTGGCCGGGAGTGCTACCTGGCAGCGGTGGCTCCTCCAGACAGCCCTTCAAGGCAATCGCGCACTCGCCATCGGGGCGGCCGAGGCCTATCGGGTGCACAGCCAGGCCGCCACCGACCCGTTGACGCAGGAGCTGTTCCAAAAGCTTGCCCTGGACGAGGTGCACCGTGGGGAGGACCTCGGGTCCCTGGTCCGGCGGCATGGGGGCCGGCCGCTGCCGGTGGGTGCACTGTGCAAGGGGGTTGCCTGGATTCTTGGCTGCGCCACCGCCGTGTCCGGAACGCGCGTGTCGCTCTCCTTCGACCTGTGGTTGGAGGAACGAAGGGGGAGCCTGTACGCCAGGTGTGCGCGGCTGCTTCCACCCGAGGAGGGGATCACCGCCCGGGCCCTGCAGGCGATGCAGAACCAGGAAGCGCTGCACGTGCGCCTGCTGCGCGATCACCTGCGGGCGAGGCGCGCGGCTGGCCGGACGCGGCGCTGAGAAGGGACCCATGAGCTGGCTGCAGGATCGGGTGGCCCTGGTCACCGGCGGGAGCAGGGGCATCGGCAAGGCCGTCGCCCGGGCCCTGGCAGGGCACGGCGCCAAGGTCGCCATCTGCTCCCGCGATGCCGAGGCGGTGCGCAAGGCGGCGGACGAGATCTCGCCTGGCGGCGGTCGGGTCCTGGGCTTCCGGGCGGACGTCGCGGAGAAGGGGCAGGTTCGCGGCTTGGTGCGGGACATCGTGACCCGCTGGGGCCAGATTCACATCCTGGTCAACAACGCGGGCATCAACTCCCGGATCCCCATCGACAGCGACGATGACGCTCGATGGCTCCAGGTTCTCAGCGTGAACGTGGCGGGGACATACTATGTCACGCGGGAGGTCCTGCGCCACATGCCGAACCACGGGAGCGGGCGGATCATCAACATTTCCTCGGTCCTGGGGCGCTTCGGAGTTCCAGCCTACACGGCCTACTGCACCGCCAAGCACGGGATTATCGGTTTTACCCGGGCCCTGGCCTTGGAGGTGGTGGGACGGGGCATCACGGTGAATGCCATCTGCCCGGGATGGGTCGAAACGGACATGGCGGCCCTGGGAATGCGGGAGACGGCGACCGCCCTGGGCCTGAGCCCGGAGGCGTTCCGGGAGCAGGCCCTGGCGGCCGTCCCCATCCAGCGCATCCTGGAGCCGCAGGAGATCGCCGATCTGACATTGTACCTGGCCTCGGATGCCTCGGCCGGGATGACCGGGCAGACGATCAACCTATGCGGTGGGCAAGTCATGTCTTGACTGCCCAGCGTGCTTGTGCGGCGGGCAGGTCATGTCCTGATGCGCGGCCTGAAATCCACCCTTGCTGTGCGAGATTCGATGTGCAATGTTCAACGTTGAACATCGAACCTTGAACCTTGAAGATGAGTATTCAGAGTCCGTTTGGGGAGCAGGAGAAGGCGGCGGGGGCGGTCATCGCCGAGCGGTTCGGCGTCGAGGTGCCCACGCACTTTGGCGATCCGGACAAGGAGTATACCGCTGTCCACCAGGCCGTAGGCCTGGTGGACGGGTCCTTCCGAGGCCTCATCGAGGTGACCGGAGGCGACCGGCTGCGCTGGCTGAACGGCCAAGTCACGGGCGATGTGAAGGACCTGAAGGCGGGGGAAGGCAAGCTGGCCGCCGTCCTGGACGTCAAGGGGCATATTCTGGCGGATGCGGCGGTCTACGGGCTGCCAGACTTGGTGTGGGTCAACGTGCAGCGGGACCGCGCCCAACTCGTCCGCGACACATTCGACCGCTACATCATCGCTGACGATGTGATGGCGGAGGATGCCAGCGGTCGCTACGCCCACCTTATGGTTGTGGGGGAGGATGCGCGGGCGCTGATGTCCGAGGTGGTGGGGCCGGGTGTGGCGGACCTTGCCCCCTGGCATCACGCGGAGGCCTGGATGGGCAGCCTCCGGCTACGGGTCATTGCCAGCCGTTGGCTGGCGAAGCCTGGCTACGACGTGATTGTTCCGTCGGATGAGGCGGACAGGGCCTGGGAGGCCCTGATGTATGTCGGCCAATCCCGTGGTCTTCTCCCAGTGGGAATGGCGGCCCTGGATCTCCTGCGGGTGGAGGCCGGCTGGTCGTGGTTCGGAGTGGATTTCGATGATACCAACCTCCTGATGGAGTCCCTGACCAGGGATTACGTCAGCTTCACCAAGGGCTGCTACATCGGGCAGGAGGTGGTCATCCGGGTGGAGCATCAGGGCCACGTGAACAAGAAGCTCTGCGGCCTGATGATTTCTGGCGACGCGCTGCCCCCTCAGGGCGCGGCCATCCTGGCAGGCGACCGCAAGGTCGGGACGCTGACCAGCGCGGTGAGATCGCCCGCCCTGAAGTCCGTGATCGCCCTGGGCTACGTCCGCCGCGAGGTCTGGGACCCGGGCACCAAACTCCGCATCGCCTGGGGCGATCAATCCCTCGAGGCCGAGGTCTCCCCCCTGCCGTTCATTGCATGAGGCGAACCTTCTTCTCCATCTCGCCTCCGGGCAGCTTGACCGGGCTTCGCCTCTCTGATACGTTTACGTTCGCGAGCGCCTTCACAACGAAATCCCCACGTCATTGCCTGGTCCGTGAATTCACCCGGGGGAGTCGTCTATGTCCGACTCTGCCAACCTGAGCGCCAGGCTGCATGAGGCGCTGACCTTCGCCGCCCGACAGGTGCGGGGCACGATCGAGCGTTATCCGGACTTCTACCCGATGTACACGCGCGCTGGGCGGTGGAAGCACGAAGGAGAGGCCTGGACCCACTGGTGCGACGGGTTCCTGCCGGGCATCCTCTGGCTGCTTCACCGCCACACGGGCGATGGATGGTTCCGGCAACAGGCGGAGCGGTATTCACGACCCCTGGAACCACGCCAGCACGATCGGAATGTCCACGATCTCGGCTTCATTTTCATGTCCACCTATCACCACTGGCACCGCCTGACCTACGAGCCGACCCTCCGGGAGGTCCTGATTCAGGCGGGGCGGACCATGGGGCTCCGGTTCCAGGAGCCGGGCAGGTACCTCAGCTCCTTCATCGGCCCGCAGTCGGTGTTCATCGACATCATGATGAACGTCGGAATCATCTTCTACGCGGCGCGGGAGACGCAGGATCGGACCCTCCACGAGATCGGCATGGACCACTGCCTCACCACCCGCCGGGTCCTGGTCCGGGGCGACGGGTCCACGGCTCACGAAGGGGTCTTCGAGCTCGCGACCGGTGAATTTCTTCGCCAGAGCACTCACCAGGGATACCGGGGGGACTCCTGCTGGTCCCGCGGCCTCACCTGGTCGCTGTACGGGTTCGGGATCGCCTACCGCTACACACATGACCGGCGGTTCCTGGAGACGGCCGAGTTGAATGCCGATTATTATATTGAACACACGCCGGCGCATGGGGTGCCGCCCTGGGACTACGATGCGCCGCAGGATCAGCGGAAGCAGCCCGACAGCAGCGCGGCGGCCATCGCCGCCTCGGGCCTGCTGGATCTGGCCGAATTCACCGCGTCGCGGGCCAAGGCGCGCCTGTACCGCGACACGGCCCTCCGGATCCTGGAGACGCTGACGGGCGAGGAGTACTTGGCCCACACCCCCCCCGGCTGGGAGGGGATCCTGAAGCGCGGGGTGTACCACATTCACAAGGGGCTCGGCGTGGACGAGTCGGTGATGTGGGGCGAGTACTTCTTCGTCGAGGCGGTGACCAAGGCGCTGAACTTGCTGGCTGCGTGAGGAGGGACGCGCTGGATTGCCGAGAGCAGCATAGCGTAGGCGCGGGGGATGGTGATCATGGCGAGTGATCGGGCGACCGGCCGGGGCGGCCTCCGGCGCCGGTTGACCCTGGCGTTTCTCCTGGCAGGACTGGTCCCGGCCGCGGCAGGAGGGGTCCTGGGCATCCGCCAGAGCCTGCAGACCGCTCAGGCGGCCCGCCTGCAGAGCGAGGAGCGCTTGATCGCCCTGTCCGCCCAGGCCGTGGCAGCCACGCTGAAGAGCGGCCTCCACATCGTGCTGGCGGCGGGCGAAGAGGGTGGCATGCGCCAGGCGATCCTCGCTGGCGACCGGGAGAGGCTGTGGGCAGAGGTTCGCTCCACTCAACACCACTCTCTCGGTTTTTCCTCGGTGCTGGTCTTGGACACCAAAGGAACCGTCTTGGCGAACAGCCTGGATCCGGGGGTGGTCGGGCAGGATCTCCGCGAACGGGATTATTTTCAGAATGTGATGCGAACGCGCGGTCCGTACATCTCGCCGGTCCCCTACATCGGGGCAGCCACACGTGTCCCCTCTTTGGCCGTGGCGGCACCGATCTGGGGACCGGGACGCGACCTCGTGGGGATCGTTGCGGGAAGCTTTGCCCTCGAGCATCTCAGCCAGCTCCTGGCGCCTGCCAGGGTCAGAGGCGCCGGTGGCTTGGAGCAAGGCCAGGTGTACCTCGTTTCTCCCTCCGGCCTGATCCTGGCCCATACCGATCCGAGCAGACGGGCCACCCAGGCGATCGAGGCGGACGCGGGGTCCCGCGCCGTCTTGGTGGGACGACGCGGCACCATCACGTGGATGGACGAGTCGCGAGAGACGCAGATCAGCATCTTCGCCCCGCTCCCGGAAATTGGCTGGGGCCTCGTCTATACCCATCCCTACCCAGCCTGGCTTGCCGCCGTCCCGGATGTGTTCCCGGAGCTGTTGCCTGCGTTGACCGTGGTTCTGGCTCTGTCGGCCGTGGCGGGGTCCTTGG
>DATIFO010000088.1:0-6379 GCA_035455275.1 Methylomirabilis sp. (SeqCode)
GTCCTGCGTGACCGTCCACCCGTCCGACGCGAGGTCGGCGATGAGGGTTGAATTACTGCTCATCTCGATGTCGGTGGTCGGAACGACGGGGGCATGCGAAGCGTCGGAATCCCTCCGCGAGCGTCAGTGCCTTCCCGGTCGCCGACCCATCGCACACACGATAGATGCTCGGGCGCGCAGCGCACCCGCAGCGTCGGGGCGCGCCTGAGGGCGTCAGACGGGGAAGAGCGTAGTCGAATGCGCAAGAAGAAGCAACGCATTCCTGCGTATCCACCTGCGCGAGCGCCACCCACCGTGACCGGGCAAAACCCGCGCAGACCGGGGCTGAATACCGGCCTCAACGGGGATTCCCCTTGACAGGCCAGATCGTCGGCAATAGGTTCCTTCGTGAGCCTCCTGAAAGCATCCCCGTCTTGCGGGAGTGCTCGCCCACCACGCTCCCTCTCGCGTACAGCGGGGGGCGCCGGCCGCGGCGCGCGGTACTTCGCCCGAGCATGCGGCTCCACACCTGTCTGAGTGTCCCGGCCACGAATGGGTCGGCCGTTGCGGCCTCCATCTCCCATGTCATGAGCGACAGCGGAGAATTGGAATCCCGTCCCCGGAAGATCACCGCGTTGGGGCTCAAGCGGTGTCCGGTATCCTTGCTGACGCCATCGCACCGCATGTCCTTCGCTGGTTGAAGATGAGGCACGCACACGGCTCCCTGTTGGCGCTTTCTCTCCTCCTTTGCCTTGGCTGCCAGGCCCGCATCCGGGCGGGACCCGCAGAGACGATCGTCCTGGGGACCCGGGACCTTGCAGGCATCGAGGAGGCCGAACTCGATAAGAAGGTCGAGCGGGATCTCCTGACGATCCGGAACGTGATCCAGGGGCTCACGGAACTCGAGCAAGCGGCCGGCAATACGGCGGCAGCCCTCGGGCGTGTCGAGACCCGGTGGTATACGCAAGCCGAGAATGACCGGATCCGGGCCCTGCTCCAGAGCTATCCGAACTACCGCTCCGTCCTGCTCAGGCTCCTCGGGTACTACAGCTCCTACGACACCCTCGCGCGCGAGGATCTGCGCCTGAAGAGCTTCCTGCTAGCCTACGTCTCGGGCCTGACGCTCTTCCGGGAGGGCATCTTCCTGGTGACGTCGTTCCGCGACCGCCCCAGGGCTCGCGCCAAGCTGAATGAACCGGAGTCGCTCTGGGGGATCCCCCCGAACGTCTTCGAGATGGTCTATCGCAACGTCGCCAGCAGCGTCAATGTCCGGCTGCTGGGAGAGGCCTGGGAGTACTACACCGAACAGCGTCTGCAGATGGCGGACCACGGTCTGACGGGGGAGTCCGAGTTGGCGTGGCTCCACGAAACCATCCAGCGCCAACAGCGGTATATCGAAGAGAACGCCATCGATATCTAGGCGGGGAAATGGGACCTGCTGTGGCACAACGTTCAGGTCCTCCGACAGCTTCCGACGTACAACGCCATGGCTGTCATGGGGCCTTTGCCGGGAAGGTGAAGGTCTGGATCTCCCGACCGCTCATCACGCCGGAGCAGGTGCAGGAGCTGAAGCGGATCCTTCAACCGGGCGATCTCATCCTGGAGCGGCGGAACTGGTATCTGAGCAATGGGTTTCTCCCGGGCTTCTGGACCCACATGGTGCTCTACGTGGGCGCAGCCGAGGATCTCGAGCGCCGAGACCTGGCAACCCATCCCTCCGTCCGGCAGCACCTGGAGAGTTTCCGCCGGCTGGATCGGCACGGGCACGCGCATCGGGCCATCGAGGCCGTCTCTGCCGGGGTGGTATTCTCCTCGCTGGAGGAGGTCGCCTCTGCCGACCACCTGGCTGTCCTCCGGCCGCGCGTCTCCGATGCGCGCAAGAACATCGCCATCGTGCGGGCGTTCTCCCACTACGGCAAGCCGTACGACTTCGATTTCGACTTCTTCTCCACCGACAAGGTGGTCTGCACGGAGCTGATCTACCGCTCGTATGACGAGTTCATCGGCGGAGAAGGCGTGAGGTTTCCCCTGGTACGGATCATGGGGCGCGACGCGCTGCCAGCCGACGAAGCCGTGCGGATGTTCGCCCAAGAGCGCTTGCAGGACAGACAGCGAGAGGCACCGGATGTGAAGCTGGCCAGCCAGCTCGAGTTCGTCCTCTTCCTGGATGGGGACGGCTGGGCGGGGACAGCCCGTCCGGCAGGCGTGGAGAAGTTTATCCGATCCATCGACCGCCCGGACCGGCTGCTCACACCTGGCGGACAGACGGCGGGCGGTGCCGGTCGTGAGGAGCGGTGATGACATGGGGTTCCGGCAGGCGGGTGCATGTTCTTGCGCGATAGGACGGGGAGGAGATGGGGACCGGATGAGCTTGAGCAGATCGGCCGCCTCCTTCACCGGGATGGGCTTGTCGCGTGGCATGACCAGACAGGCGCCTCGCCCTGCGAGCAGGGTCAAGGAATAGCTGCCTTGAGTGCGCTACGTACCTCGCCGCTGGTTTGAGCGCCCATGCGGGATGCCCCGCATGGGCGCAACTCGATCACCTGCTCCGGGAATCCGAGGTGAGCCTGGGTCGATCACTGCTGCCATCGGTTGCAACTTCATTGCGAACGTCTTCCACCGCCCGGCGGCGGGTGCTCACCGGAACTGGAGCGTTGTCACGACCCCCGCGTGATCGGAGGGCCACAGCCCCGACGGGGTGCGGTCGGCCAGCGTGTCTCCCACGAGATCCGCGTCGACGACGGTGAACGGCCCCCGGAAAAGTACAAAATCGATCCGCTCGTTGAGCGTGGAGATGGGATTGAGGAGATTCTCCGCCTGACAGCAAGTAAACCCTGCCCCGGACCCCGCCAGAGACCACGCATCCACAAGACCGGCCGCGATCAGGTTGCCATACGTGGGGGTCTGGTCAAGGCATGGGGGTGAGGCACACGAGTTGAAGTCGCCTGCAAAGACGACGGGGAGATCGGTGGCCCCCGGACCCTTCAGTAGCTCTCTTGCCTGGTTGACCTGGACGAGCGGGGAGAAGACCTCTAGGTGGGTGGTCACGAACCGGAAGGACTTCCCGCGCACCTTCACGTCCACCGCCGCCCAGCCTCTCGGGACTGCGACCGGCAGGTCCCCCACCAGCACGAAGAGCTTCGAGACGAAGTTTCCGACTTGAACATTCGAGAGCTTCAGGTCCGCGGTCTTCAGGTCGGTCCGAGCGAGGATCACGTCCCGGTCCGTGAGCCGGATGTCGTCGAAGGTAAAGTTCGGGGTGATGCTCGGGGCTTCGATGTCAAAATTCGTCGTGATGGCCACCACCTCGTACTGAAGCCCCCGCGCGTTGAGGGCGCCGAGGAGCAGCTCGACGAAATCGAACACGACGGTCGTAGCGGGCGTGTTTCCGGTGAGGAAGTCCCCGGGCGACTGGATACGCCAGAGTTCAGCCTCCTGGAGTCCGATGAGATCGGGCTGCTTCACGGCGATCTCATCCGCGAGGACCTGGGCCCTCGCAGGGAAGTTCGTCGCCTGGACGGTGGCCCATGCCGCCGCGACCCGGAAGGGGAATTCGTCCGGCGGCGCCGTGAGCACAGGGACCAGGTCCGCGCCGAGGTACAGATTCCGGGTCATGACGGTGATGGTTCGATTGCCTTTGAACGGGACAGGCTGCTGCGCCTCCGCCGAAACGGCGAGAAGGAGGGAAAACAAGACACCAACGAGCACAAGCTTCCGCTTCAAGAGGGCGCGCATCATGATTGGTCTCCTCCCGTGCAGATGTCCGGTCATGAGAATTGAATGGCTCGGATCTCTCGCATCGGTGCCCGGTGAGAGGATTCAAGGATTGGCCGGGGCGGAGGCCGGGGGCAACGGTGCGCATCCAGGGGACGCGTTCTTGCCGGTCCTCGAGGCATGATGGGAATCTCCGGATCTTGGGGACCGAGGCTCATCCGAAGCATGGCGGATAGCGACGTGCGTGGGGCTTCCGCTGCTGATAGCCACGGGCCAGCTCCAGGAAGACTTCCAGGTCGCCGGTGATGTCGTTTCCCTTCCCGTCGAAGTAGAAGTTCTTGATGGGAATGCCGGCGTGTTCCTGGCTCTGGCGAGGGTAGAGGGCCTCGGAGACGATGCCGTTCATGCAGGAGAAGGGGCTGATGTCGATGATCCCGTCCACACCCTTGCGGAAGAGATAGTCCACTTTCCCCGCAGAGATGACCATCTCGCCCGAGGCGCCCGCCTGCGGGAGGTAGGGATCGCCCGCTCGCAGAACCTGCGCGATGTCTTCGGCTTCCTCGTACCCCTGGAAATCCTGGGCAAAGGGAGCGCGGAGCGCCCGCTCGTCGCCGTGCTGGACATGATCTCGCAGCTTGGCCCCCAGCATGGCGAAGGACAGCCGCCGCCCGTCCCGTCGCAGGCACCGCTCCTGCTCGTCGTTGCAGAACCAGACCCACTCGGAGATGTCGGAGAGCCATGCCTCGCCCCCGCAGGTCTCGAGCCTCCGGATGAGCTGGTCGTTGCTGAACTCCTCCATCCGGCAGAAGATCTCGCCCAGGATCCCGATGAGGAGGCGTCCCCGCTCGTAGCGCGCGGGGACCCTGCGGAAGCGATCGCGGATCGCGATGAGCACGGACAGCAAGCCGGCGAGTTGTTCTCCCGGGCGGCGGCCGCGGCGCTCCAGCTCTCTGCACAGCTCACGCAGGGAGACGGCGTACGCCGCATCCGCATCCCCCGGCGTGCTCTCGTACGGCCGCAGCTTGAGCAGGAGCTTCCGCAAGGTGTCTGCGGCCACCAGGGCGCGCCACGCCGTCCGGGTGAGGGATGTCCCCGCACCGTCGGCCTGCTGGTAGCCGTCGCCGCTGGTGGGCGAGACGAGCAGCACCTCCGGATACCCCAGGCCCCGGAAGACCTTCCGGATGATGGGGGCGTACTGGCCGAAGCGGCAGGGCCCCTCCGTCGTGGGCATCATGAACGCAGAGCGCCCAGGATCGAACCCCGGCGCCTCGGCCACCTTGAGAAAGTCACCCAGCGTCACCTTGGCGGGGAGACACTCCTCCCCGGTCAGGTGGCGCGAGCCCAGCTCCAGCGACCTGACATCGGGGGTGGGGAGCGCCTGCGCCTCGACCCTCACGGAGCGGAGCGCGGCCGCGAGCGCCTCGGCGCCGCAGTCCGTCATGCGAGGGAGGTAGAGGCGCCGCCCGTTCAGGCTTGCGGATCTTGTCGCCACCATCGGAGCAGTCCTTGGCTGTCGAGATAGGCCTCGCAGCGGGTCAGGAGACCGGCATCGTTGCTGTGCCCGTCGAACTGGAGGCTGAGGAACGGCTTGCCGCCGGCCTCGCCGAGGTCATGCTTGATGAAGGAGTCGGGGCCGCACTTGAAGTTGGTCAGGTGGATGATGTGGAGGTTCGGCCACCGGGCCACCAGCTTCCCCGCGGCCAGGATACGTCGCCCCGAGGCCCAGTACATGTTGTCGTTCACGCCCCGGATGTCCTCCGAATCCAGGGGCAGCATGTCCATCGGCAGGACGTTGATCCCGTAGTAATCGCGCAGCTTCCCGGGGACATCCAGGTTCACGGCGCGATCGTGGATGTTGTACGGCCGCCCGACCGGGATGATGCCCGGCTCACCGCTGGCCTGGAGGGTCTCCAGGGCCTCCCGCCCGGCCGCCTCTATCGCGACCCGGAAGGCTCGCTGAGCGGTGAAGCCCCGCGCGGCGGCCCGGAGGGTCTGCGCCCGCCCCGCTCCCAGGACGCGGCCGAGGGGCAGGAGTTCCCGCGCCACACGCCGCTCCCCCAGGCGGAAATGGATGGTGGGCGCGAGGATCCGCTCGCGGACGGCCGCCAGCCGCGGCACGCTCCTCACGACGTAGGGGAGGGTCTGGGCCCAGGGGCAGAGCTGCGACGCGACGGCGTCTGAGGTCGGCTCGGCGTCGATGATGTTGGGGAGGAGGATCCAGTCCACCGCCTTCTCCGCCAGGTTCCGGACATGGCCGTGGGCCACCCGGATGGGATGGCAGGGCTCGGCCACGGTGAGTTCGGTGCCGTCCTGGCCAATCTTCCGGTTCGTCTCATCCGAGAGCACCACGGCGCAGCCCAGCTCCTCCAGGAAGGCCCGCCAGAAGGGGAACCGGTCGTGGAAGAACATCGCCTGCGTGAGGCCGACCCGGGGACCGCTGCCCGCCGGCCCCGCATAGTCGCCGAGCAGGAGCGTCCTTCGCTGGGCCATCAGGTCGGGAAGGACCGGCCGCCGCTCTGTCCGGGAGCGCCGGCGATACCGGTCGCCGCACTTGTCGCCCCAGTAGGTCTTGACCCCCTCGACGGTGAACTCCTGCATGTCGCAGGTGTTCGAGCAGCCCTTGCAGGTGAATTCGCGGAGGGTATGGTGCACCACATCCAGGTCGTAGCCGTGGAAGGTGGTGGGG
>DATIFO010000089.1:0-15031 GCA_035455275.1 Methylomirabilis sp. (SeqCode)
TCTGGTCCGCAACCGGCTGAAGATCGAGGCCGCCGTCACCAACGCCCGGATGTTCCTCGCGGTCCAGCGGGAGTTCGGGACCTTCGACGCCTACATCTGGCGCTTCGTCGGCGGCCGGCCGAAGATCAACCGGTGGCGGAAAGCGGGGGAGATCCCCGTCCGGACCCCCGAATCCGAGGCCATGAGCCAGGACCTGCGGCGGCGCGGCTTCACGTTCGTCGGCCCGACCATCTGCTACGCCTTCATGCAGGCGGTCGGGATGGTCAACGATCACCTGGTGGATTGCTTCCGCCATGCGGAGGTGTCGAGGCAATCCGTCTGATGCGCAGGGGATGGGATCCAATCGGTGGCTCCCGTCGATCGGAGGGGACGACGGCACTATGGGCGCGCTGAAGCGGATCGGACTCGCTCTCGGCCTGATCGGTTTTGTGCTTCCACTGGTCACTCACTTCGAGGGGCTCTCCTTCGCCGGACACCTGGCGCTGGGGATCCTCCTGCTGGCGGCCTCCTTCTGGCTCCTGGAGCCGATCCCCATCTATTCGACGTCCGTGCTGGTCATCCTGCTGGGCGCCGGGCTCCTGAGCGCCCAGGGTCCCCTGTATCTGAACGCAGAACTGCCGGTGGCGAGCCCCGTGCCCGCGGGGGCGGACATCTGGGAGGTCCCCGCCTCCGCCGTGTCGCAGGACGGCCGGGTGTACCTCGTGACAGAGAAAGGGGAGACCGCCGGGCTGAAGGTGACCGTCCTCCAGACGAGCGGCAGCACGGTGCGGCTCCAGAGCCCGCAGGTCAAGGGTGCGAGGGTCGTCGCCGACGCTGCTCATCGGCTCGTCGGGTACCGGCCAAGCAGCGCGGCCGAATATTTCAACACGCTGGCGAATTCCATCATCATCCTCTTCCTGGGCGGCATCCTCATGGCGGATGCGGCGGTGAAGTTCAACCTGGACAAGAACCTCACGCGCATCATCCTCCGGCCCTTCGGGAACAAGTCGAGCTTCATCGTCCTGGGGCTCCTGCTGGTGACGGGGACCATCTCCGCCTTCATGAGCAACACGGCCACCACGGCCATGATGATGACCGTGATCTTGCCGATCATCGCCAGGCTCGATCCGGAGGATCCCCTGAAGCGGGCCGTCGTCCTGGCCATCCCCTTCGGGGCCAACATCGGCGGCATCGCCACGCCGGTCGGGACGCCGCCCAACGCCGTCGCCCTGGCCGCCCTGGCCAAGGCGGGCGTCGTCATCCCCTTCGGGACCTGGTGCCTCCTGGCGGCGCCGCTGGCCCTCCTCATGCTGCTGGTCGCCTGGTGGGTGCTCATCACCCTCTTCCCCGCGCGCCACAGCACGTTTGCGGTGACGTTCGAGGGAGGGTTCGACCGGTCCCCGAAGGCGATCGTCCTGTACGTCGTCGGCGGCATCACGGTCCTGCTCTGGATGACGGAGGCCCTCACCGGGATCTCCAGCAGCCTGGCGGCGTTCTTCGCCATCGCGGGACTCACCGTGACCGGCGTCGTCGACGAATCCGACATCCAGAAGGTCCCGTGGGATGTCCTGTGGCTGGTGGCGGGCGGGATCGCGCTGGAGACCGCCATGAAGACCACCGGGCTGGGGACCTGGCTCGTCTCCAAGGTGGCGTGGGACCGGTTCGGGGCCTTCCTCATCATCGCCGCCTTCGGACTGGCCGCGCTGGCCATGGCGGAATTCCTGTCCCACACGGTCTGCGCCACGCTCTTCATGCCGCTGGTGGTCAGCCTCGGCGCGTCCGGCGCGGCCGGGAAGGGCTTCGATCTCGCCCTGACCTGCATCGTGGTGGGGACCGCGGTGAGCTTCGCCATGGTTCTGCCGATCTCCACCCCGCCCAACGCCATCGCCACGAGCACCGGCATGGTGGACACGAGGGATATGGCCAAGGCAGGACTCCTGATCGGCATCGTCGGTCTGGTCCTCATGCTGGCCCTGTCCCGGTTCTACTGGCCGCTGATCCTTCACTGACGAGAGAGTGCGGGGAGACGCCATGTCCAAGATCTATATCCTGTGCGTCGAGGATGAGCCGGAGGTGCTGGATGCGGTGGTGAGGGATCTGGCGCCGCTGGAGGCCGTGTTCCCGGTCGAGAGCGCCCGCTCCGCCGCCGAGGCCAGGGATGTCGTCGCCCGCATCCTGGCCGCCGGCGACCGGCTGGGGCTGGTGCTCTGCGATCACATCATGCCGAGGGAGAATGGGGTGGAGCTGCTGGTCGAGATGCAGCAGGCCCCCCAGACGGCCGCCACCCGGAAGGTCCTCCTGACGGGACAGGCCGATCTCGAAGCCACCGTCAAGGCCGTCAACCAGGCCAGCCTCGACTACTACATCGGGAAGCCCTGGAGCCGGCCGGAGCTGCTCGCCGTGGTCAAGGCGGAGCTGACGGGGTACGTGCTGGCGCAGGAGAAGGATCTGATCCCGTTCCTGGGGATCCTGGACGGGCCGCGTCTGGCCGAGGCGATCCGGCTGCGGGGCACGGCACGCGACCGGTGAGACACGGCGCGGCGAGAGGATGAGGTGGGCGGGCCATGACGCCTGAATTCGTCGCCCCGCACCTGCAGGAGGTCCTGGGACTGGTCCAGGGCGTGAAGTGCGTCCTGTCCGGGACCGAGACCACCGCCTACAGGCAGCGGGAGATCGCGGCGGGGTCCGTCATCCTGGAAGAGGGCGATCGCAACGAGACCATCTTCATCATCCTCGACGGGACGGTGCAGCTCTCCAAGGTCCGCGAGCATGAGATCGTCGAGGTGGACCGGCTGGGGCCGGGCGACATGGTGGGGCTCCTCTCGTTCTGGACGGGGGAGCCTGCCCTGGTCAGCGTGGTGGCACAGACCGCGGTCTCGACCCTCTGCCTCAGCCGGGCCGAGTTCGATCGCCTGAGCACGACCCACCCGGAGCTGAACCGCCTGCTGCAGCCCCTCATCATCTGGAACCTGGCCGAGCGCTACCAGCGCATCGTGCACCTGCACAGCCACGTGGCCACCCTCACCCGGGACCTGGAGAAGGAGCGGAACCAGCTACGCGACGCCTATGACCGACTGGAGCAGGCGAGCAACCTGCTCGTCCACCGCGAGAAGATGGCGACGCTGGGCGAGCTGGTGGCCGGCATCGCCCACGAGATCAACAATCCCGCCTCGGCCCTCCTGCGATCCATCGAGAGCCTGGGCGAGCAGCTTCCCGGGGTTCTGGAGCGGGACCCCCGGGATCCGGGTGTGGGGGTCCGGCACAGGCTCTTCGTGCTGGGCCTCACCCACTCCGTGGTCAGCACCGAGGAGCAGCGGGTGAGGATGGCCGCCCTCTCCGAGACCTATCCGCATCTTCCCCGGACGTTCATCCGGACCCTGTCCCAGCTCGGCGACGAGGGGCTGGCCCTTGTCCGGGGGACCCTGGAGGGATCGGCCGGGACCGGGGATACCGGCCCCGCGGAGCACCTCCTCCGATTCTTCGAGGTCGGGACGTTCATCCGCAGCATGCAGGTCTCGGCCGAGCGGATCGGCAGGCTGGTCAAGAGCCTGAAGAGCTACAGCCGGCAGCAAAGCGGGCAGTACGAGTTCGTGGATCTGCGCCAGGGGATCCAGGACACCCTGCTGATCTTCGGCAACCGCATGCGAGACGTGTCGGTCACCCTCGACCTGGCCGACATCCCCAAGGTGCGCTGCCAGGTCGGGGAGATCAATCAGGTCTGGACCAACATCATCCTGAACGCCTGCGACGCCATGCACGAGCGCGGGGTCTTGAAGATCGCCTGCGGCCGGGAGGGGGACTCCTCGGTGTGGGTCAGGATCGCCGACAGCGGCCCCGGCATCCCGGAGGAGCTGCGAGCGCGGATCTTCGAGCCCAGCTTCACGACCAAGACCGCCAGCGGGACCTTCGGCCTGGGGCTGGGTCTCACCATCGCCCGGGAGATCGTCCAGAAGCACGGCGGCCTCATCAGCGTGAGCAACGCCCCGGAGGGGGGCGCCGTCTTCACCGTCGTCCTGCCCATCGCCCCCGCCCTCTGACCCCCCCTTCGGGGTCAGGTATTGCGATTCCCGAACAAGGCACTTGAACCGCAGAGCACGCAAAGAAAACACTCGTGGCTCCAGTGGGGTCCCGAGGCTGCCCCCCCGGCTTATCTTCGCGCCCTTTGCGAGCTTTGCGGTGAAAATCTAGGCTGATCCTGCATTCGCGGCTGGTGCCGGGGGCGCGGTTGCGGCTTGCGGGAGGGCGGCAAAGCGCGTATGATGCCGCGCGTTTGCGAGGAGCGTCATGGGCCACGGGCAGGTGCGCATCGGCATCGACGTCGGCGGGACCTTCACGGACATCGTGGTGTCTCGGGGGGCCGACGACACCCTCGCGCTCCACAAGGTCCCGACCACGCCGCAGGACATCGCCCTCGGAATCCTGGCGGGGCTCCGCCGGAGCGGGGTCGCGCCGGCCGACATCGTGGAGATCGCCCACGGCACGACGGTGGCGACCAACGCGGTGCTGGAGCGCAAGGGAGCCCGCACCGGTCTGCTCACCACGGCGGGATTCCGGGACCTGCTGGAGCTGCGCGACGGGGGGCGCCGCAGCCTGCGTGGCCGGCAGGCGGCCTTCGAGCCGCTGATCCCACGCTACTGGCGCCGCGAGGTGGGGGAGCGGCTGGACGCGTCGGGCGGGGTGATCGAGCCGCTCCACGAGGACGAGGTCAAGGCTGCCTCGGAGGCGCTCCGTGAGGCGGGGGTCGAGGCACTGGCCATCGCCTTCCTGCACGCGGACAGGAATGCGGTCCACGAGCGCCGGGCCCGCGAGATCCTGAGCGGCCTCTGGCCCGATCGCCCCCTGGTCCTCGGCAGCGAGGTCTGCCCGTTCCCGGACGAGCGGCTGCGCATCGGCACGGCGGCGCTGGCGGCCTACCTCACCCCCCTGATGATTCGCTACGTGGAGAGCCTCCAGCGGGTGCTCCACGAGGCGGGAACCCCGGCGCGATTCCGCTTCATCGAATCCGCGGGGGGCTCGTGCGCGCCGGGCGAGGTGCGGGGCCATCCGCTCCAGACGATCCTGTCGGGACCGGCCGGAGGCGCCGTGGCGGGCGGTGCCCTGGCCAGCCTCCTCGACCTCCCGGCCGTGGTGACTGCGGACATGGGGGGGACCAGCTTCGATGCGGCCATCATCCAGGACGGGCAGCCGGAGCTGCGCACCGAGCGGACGCTGGAATTCGGTCTCCCCGTCGCGGTCGCGTCCGTTGACATCCACACCGCGGGCATCGGCGGGGGGAGCCTGGTGTGGATGGACGAGTCGGCCGCCGGCGGGCTGCAGGTGGGCCCGGAGAGCGCCGGCGCCCACCCGGGACCGGCCTGCTTCGGCCGGGGAGGCCGGAAGCCCACGGTCACGGACGCGAACCTCCTCCTCGGGCGGCTCATCGGGGACCGGACCGATCTGGGGTTGCCGCCGCTGGACCTGGAGGCGGCGGAGCGGGCCATGCTGGCGGAGGTGTGTCCCGGCCTGGGCCTGGATCCGGTCGGCGCGGCACGCGTGGTCCTGGACCTCGCAGAGGCCAGGATGGCGGCGTTCCTGCGGACCCAGATGGCGGCCCGCGGGGTGACCCCGGCGGAGGCCACGCTGGTGGCCTTCGGCGGCGCCGGCCCCGTGCAGGCCGCCGCGGTGGCGCGCAAGCTCGGCGTGCGGCGCGTGGCGATCCCCTACCTGGCCTCGGCCTTCTCGGCCCTGGGGTGCCTCCTGTGTCCGCCGGCCCGGACGAAGATGGTCGCCGTGGATGCCACGCTTGCGGGTCTCACGCCGGGACGGCTGCAGGAGCTGGTCTCGGCCTCCTTCGGGGGGAGGGCAGGCGGCAGCCTCCACCTGGCGCTGGTTCTCGTCCGCGGGGAGAACCCCCACCAGGAACTCCTGCCCGTCCGCGATCCGGCCGAATCCGTAGCGGCGCGCCTCCGACGCTACCATGCATTCACGGAGCGGACCTACGGCATCCGCCCGGCACCGGAAGTGGTCCGGGTCACCCGCCTGCTTGCCATCCTGGAGGAGGGGCCTTCGCCCATCGCGCTCGGTTCCTCCCTCCAGGCGACCTTCGCCCACGAGCAGAGGCGGGAGGCCGCAGCGCCCGCCCAGAGTCCGCCGGGGCGGATCGAAGGGCCGAACGGCATCCCGCGCGTCCCGGTGGAATCCTTGAAGATCGAGGAGCCTGCCACGGGTCCGGCGCTGGTCGTGCTCCCCGGCGCCAGCACGTTCGTCCCCCCGGGCATGGCGTACCATGTTGATCGCTGGGGCAACCTGCTCCTGGAGACGGGGCGATGACGCGGGCCGAGGCGCACACGCAGGGGCGCGATTCGGTCCGGCCCGGCGCTGCTCACACAGGTCCTCAGTCCTGCCAAATCCTCCCTTGCCCCTCGGCAAGAATCCCCCCTCCGCCCCCTTTTGGCAAAGGGGGGGACGAGGGGATTTGCTGGAGGCCGACACCAGTCTTCAATCTCATCCAGTCGGAATTGCGGTTAGACCGACCCCGTGCGGGTGACGGAGGGATGCGTGTCCGCTGAGGTGAAGGCCGCCGTCCTGCTGGAGGTGCGGCAGCAACTGGAAGAGGCCGCGGCCGCCATGGATGCCACGCTGCGCCAGGCTGCCCATTCGCCAGCCATCGGGCGGCACGGGGGAACCGCGGCCGGCTTCTACGCGGCCACGGGCACCCTCCTGGTCGGGGGCCGAGAGAGCCATCCGTTGCTCCTGGAGGCCGCCGCGGAGGCCCTGGCGTGCCTCGTGCGCCAGCAGGGCGCCGCGGGTCGCGGCTTCGCCGCGGGGGACCTCTTCTGGACCAACGACCCGCGCTGCGACGGCGCGGGGCTGGAGGACCTGATCCTGGCGAGCCCCCTGGTGCGGGACGGCCGCCCGCTCTCCTTTGTCGTGCTGGCGGCCAGCCACACCGCCCTCGGCCGCGCCACGCTGGCCCCGGTGGAGAGCTTGCGGCGCGAGGGACTGGCCCTGCCCTGGACTCGCGTGGGGAATTCCGGGGCGGTGTCCGCCGAGATCCTGGATCTGCTCGCGGCGAACGTCGAAGAGCCGACGGCCTTCCTGGAGGACCTCAGGGCGCAGATCCACTCCCTCCGCCTCGGCCAGGGCGTCATGCAGGACCTGGTCGAGCGCCCGGGGCCCGAGGTGCTCGATCCGGTGTGGGAGGCGATGGCCGCTGGCGGTCGTCTGGCGCTGCGGAGTGTCCTGGAACGGCTGGAGGCGGGATTCACCGCGGGTCACCTCGGGCCCTTTGCGGTCCGGGTCCGACCCGAGGGGCCGGGGGCGCTGGTGTCGGTGGACATCCAGGATTTCCGGGATCGGCCCAACCTCACGCCGGCCCTGGCGAGGGCCTCGGTCCGCGCGGCGCTTCGCGAGGTTCTCACGGCCGAGGCGCCGGCCGTGAGCGTCCTGGGGGGCTGGGGCGAGGCGGTCCGGCTGGAGGCTCCCTGGGCCGAGCCTCCCCGCGACCTGCCCGCGGGCGCGGTGCGTCTTGCCGAGGCGCAAGGGCTGGCGGACGCGGTCCTGGCCGCGTTCGCCGAGTCGCTGCCGCACCTGGCGCACGCGCCGGATGCGGGGGGCGTCCTGCTGGACGTCCGCGGGGAGCGGGGCGACGGCACCCGGTACCGGCTGCGCCTGGAACTCGGCGCGGGGCTCGGCGCCTCGGTCTTCGGGGACGGGATGACACACGGCACGCCGCCATTTCACCCCCAGCACATGCCTCCGGTGGAGGAGATCGAGCGGGCGGTCCCCTGGCGGGTCCTTCGCTTCGAACTCCTGCCGGACTCGGGCGGGCCGGGGCAATACCGGGGTGGATTGGGGGCGCTCGCGGAACTTCTCCTCCTGGAGGGACGGGCGGAGGTGGACATCCGCCTTCCCGGGAGGGCCATGGGCCTTCGCGGCGGGATGAAAGGGGCCCGCGGCAGGCTCGTCCTGTCGACGCCAGAGAGCGGGGTCCGGGAGCAGGAGGGGCCGGGCCGATTCAGCCTGGATGTCCGGGCGGGACATCGCCTGCTCCTGGAGAGCCCGGGCGGCGGCGGCTGGGGGATTGCCTACCAACGCTCCATCATGCGCCTGGAGGAGGATCTGGCCCGGGGTCTGATCTCTCCCCACCAGTCCAAGAATCGCTACGGGGTGGTCCTGAAGCCGGGCACGCTGGAGAAGGACGACCACCTCACGTATCGCGTGCGGCACTACCTGCTCAGCACGCTCACCGCGGACGATATCATCGCCGGGGAAGAGCTGCTCGACTGACTTCGAACATTTCACCGCCGAGTCCGCAAAGATCGCAGAGAGCCCTCGAAGCTGATCACTTGAATGCGGGGAGTTCCTTTGCGGCCATTGCGCACCAACGGCGAGCCCTTTGGTACTGGCGGTCTAACCGCGCTGTTCGGTCCGCGTGGTGCATTGCTCCAGTTCTCCACTCGCGGCTCTCGGTTCGCGCCTCTTCCCAAGTTCTCGCTTCCCTTTGCGTAGTGCGCGTACTAGGATAGGCGCGAACAAAGGCGTTGAACCGCAGAGCACGCAGAGCCCGCGGGAGAATCCCGGGATTTCTCCAGGCTGCGAGCCGACAGCGTGGGCCAGATGGTTCAGACCGCTTCGGACGGCTGCCTGCCCCAAGATCGTGTCCATGCCGAGAGACTTTGCGTCCTCTGCGACCTCTGCGGTGAAGTATTCGGGATGAACCTGGAACATTCCGTGGCGGCGCCATGGCCGAGATCTATCTGGACACCGAGACCCAGAAGATTGCCGACGAGGTCCAGGGCGGCTGGGACAACATCCGGGCGTTCGGGCTGTCGGTGGCCGTGACCTGGGATGCGGCGAACGAGTTTCGAGAGTGGTACGAGGCGGATGCCGGGCGGCTGATCGGTGAGCTTCGCGCCTTCGACCGCGTCGTGACCTTCAACGGACTGCGCTTCGACCTGGAGGTCCTCTCGGCCTACGGGGAAATCCGCGAGCTGCGCGACAAGAGCCTCGACATCCTCCTGGACCTGAAGCGGCGACTGGGGTTCCGGGTGAGCCTGCAGAGTCTGGCTCAGGCGACCCTGGGGAAGGCCAAGACGTCCTCGGGCCTGGAGGCGGTGAAGTGGTGGCGGTCAGGAGACCCCGCGCTCCGGCGGCGCGTGGTGGAGTACTGCCGGATGGACGTGGAGATCCTGCGCGATGTGGTGGCCTTCGGCCGCCGGGAGGGATTCGTCAAGGTCCCCTCGCAGGGAAAAGATCTGACCGTGTACGTGGCGTGGGAGGCTGCCGGCCAGTGAGCCGGTGAGCAGCGAACTCACTCGTCGAGGACTTGCCAAATGAATCAGATCACGGATCTGTCCAGACTGTACGATGAGATCGTCGCCGCGGCGGCCCGGCAAGGCCTGCTCACCTTCCCAGGCTATGTGGGCGATGAGCTGCCTGCGGTCTGGTGGCAGGGGGATCCGAACGACTGGGGCGAGTTTCTGCGCATCGCCAAGGTCGAGGGGATGCGGACGGTCTTCGTGGGCCGGGCGATCCTGGAGCAGGAGGATCTCCAGGACCTGGCGGAGTGGGTGGACGAGCGGACGGGCCCGGGTCCCAGCAACGGGGATCGCGCCCGCCTCAAGGAGTTCGAGCGGTACATCGGCTCCACCGGCGAGGTCCGCCTGGGGTGGGTCAAGGATGGGGTGGCCTTCCTGCTGCAGCAGCGCACCGAGTGGTACGATGAGTTCCTCGAGCTCACGGACGAGATCGAGGGCGACGACGACCTGGAGGACTTCGACCACCCCGGGTAGAACCCGGACCGGACTCCAATTCATCCGCAGATTACGCAGATTACGCAGATTTTACGGATGGGACCCCTCCGGAGAATCACTGTAATCTGCGTAATCTGCGGATAGTAAGTTCTGATCATGGCTGAGGTCTTCACACCGGAAGAGGTTGCGGTTCTCTCGCCCTACGTCACCAACGTGGACCGGCCCATCTTCGCCCTGACGAACCTGCCGGAGGAGGTGGTGGCGGTCCTCTTCGCGTACTACAGCCGGAGCCGGGAGAGCCTGCGGCGGAACCTGCTGAAGCTCATCCAGGAAAAGGACCTGGACATCACCGAGCGGCTGAACTGGGCGAGGTCGGAGCCGGACGATCTGGCCCTGGCCCGGCAGAAGGCCAAGGAGTTCCACGAGAAGTGGGTCGTGGGCTACGGCCACGCTTCCGTGGCCGAGCATGCGGTGGCGCACCTCGCCGTCGAGGACGTGTCCATCCTGGCCAGCAAAATCATCGAGGACACGCGGCTCGCCTCCTACACCGAGAAGTCCACGCGCTACGTGGTCTTCGACCGGGAGAAGTTCTACCGCGAGCCCCGTGTGACGGCCTCGCGCCATGCCCGGATCTACGAGGAGACGTGCGGTTTTCTCCTGGACACCTACACGCACCTCACCGATCCGGTGCTGGAGGCGGTCCGGCGCGAGACGCCCCGTGAGGAGAAGCAGACCGAGCGGGGGTATGCGGCCGCGTGCCGGGCCAAGACCTGCGACATCCTCCGGTACGTCCTGCCGGCGGCCACCCTGACCAACATCGGGATGACGCTGAACGGGCGGCTGCTGGAGCACCTGATCACCAAGCTCCTCTCCCATCCCCTCGAAGAGTCGCGCCAGATCGGCGCCCGGCTGAAGGCGGAGGGGCAGAAGATCATCCCCACGCTGATCAAGTACGCCGATCACAGTGCGTATCTGGCCGAGACCAATCACGCCATGGAGACCCTGGCGGGAGAGCGATTCGCCGGCCTCGTCCCCGAGGACTCACCGGACGTCTCGCTCGTGCGGTATCCGGAGGACGCCGAGGACCAGCTCGTCGCGGCCATCCTGTACGGCTATGTCGCGCACCCGTGGCGGCAGGTCGAGGAGCAGGTGCAGAAGCTCTCGCAGGAGGAGAAGGCGCGGGTGATCGACGAGTATCTCTTCCGGCGGGGGAGGCACGACCAGCCGCTTCGCGCCCTGGAGCATCTCACCTACAGCTTCGACATCCTGGTGGACTTCGGGGCCTTCCGCGACATCCAGCGCCACCGGATGTGCACCCAGACCCCGCAGGAGCTGGGGCCCCTTCACGGCTTCAGCACCCCGCCCGAGATCGAGCGCTATGGGCTGCTCCGGGAATACGAGGAGTGCATGGCCCGCGCCCAGTCGGCCTTCGACGAGATCGCCCGCGACTTCCCGCGCGAGGCCGCGTACGTCCTCCCCCTGGCCTTCAGGAAGCGCGTCCTCTTCACCTGGAACCTCCGCGAGATCCATCACTTCGTCCAGCTCCGCTCCGCGAAGCAAGGCCACGCCTCCTACCGCCGCATCGCCCGGCAGGTCTTCAAGCAAGTCGAGCGGGTCCACCCTCACCTGGCGAAGTACATCCGCGTGGACCTCGAAGACCACGCCCTCGCCCGGTTGTAGGCGGGCTCTCCTCCCAACAACAGTCTGTCTCGGTCACGCCGGGCGCGGCCTTGCCGGTTCACTGTTCTCCCGCGGAATCCTGGACGCTCGGGCGGGCTTCGCCAATCTAAGTGCACCATGAAAATCGAATACACTATGTTCGATGTTCATGGTAGCATCCGTCCATGATCGAACGGCCCAGGGTCCTGGATGAGATCCGGCGGGGGCTCAATCGGAGCCAGGTGGTGGCCCTCGTCGGCCCACGCCAGAGCGGCAAGACCACGCTGGCACGCCAGCTCGTGCCGGCGGAGTCGCTGAACTACTTCGATCTGGAGGATCCTGTCAGCCTCGCCAGGCTGGACGAGCCCATGACCGCTCTGGCGGGACTCCGCGGCCTCGTGGTGATCGACGAGGTGCAGCGACGTCCGGAATTGTTCCCGATGCTGCGGGTACTCGCGGATCGCACCCCCCTGCCGGCGCGGTTTCTGGTGCTGGGGAGTGCCTCCCCCGATCTGTTGCGGCAGTCGTCGGAATCCCTGGCGGGGCGACTGGAGACCATCATCCTGTCGGGATTCAGCCTGATCGAGGTGGGGGTCGCGGCGCAGACGCGCCACTGGGTGCGGGGGGGATTCCCGCGGGCGTTTCTCGCCCGTTCCCTGGCCGAGTGCGTTGCTTGGCGGAAACAGTTCATCCAGGCATTCCTCGAACGGGACCTCCCTCAGCTCGGCGTGACCATCCCGGCGCCCGCCCTGCTGAGGTTCTGGACCATGCTGGCGCACATGCACGGGCAGGTGTGGAGCGCGGCGGATCCCGCCCGATCCCTCGGCGTCGGCGAGCCCACGGTGCGCCGGTACCTGGACCTGCTGACGGGCCTCTTCCTGGTTCGGCAGCTCCCGCCCTGGCATGAGAACCTCGGCAAGCGGCAGGTCAAGGCTCCCAAAATCTATTTCCGGGATAGCGGGATGCTGCACCAACTCCTCGGCATCCGGTCCGAGAAAGACCTGCTTGCCCACCCCAAGTGCGGGGCCTCGTGGGAGGGATACGCTCTGGAGGAGACGCTCAAGGCAACTCGGCCGGACGCGGCGTACTTCTGGGCGACGTACCAGGGAGCCGAATTGGACCTCCTCCTCTTCAAAAGCGGACGACGCATGGGTGTCGAATTCAAACGGATGGATGCCCCGACCCTCACGCCCTCCATGCGCATCGCCCTGAGGGACCTGCGGCTGGAGGGCTTGGTGGTCCTTCATCCCGGCACCGCCAGCTACCCGCTTGCCGAGCGCGTGCACGTGACACCCCTGGCGGCACTGGCCGGGGAATCGGTGGACACCCTCTTTCCTCTGAGGCGAACCGGAGGGAGCCGGAAGGGCAGCCGGAACTTCCCCCAGAAGAGGGCCAGGCCAAAGCGCGGAGTTGCTTGAGCGGTGGGGAGGTCATCGCTCCCAGGCCGACCAGCGGAAAGCGACCGCAGGCCGCGCTAGGTCGCGGAGAGTCACCGCCTCCGGGCAAGGTTCATCTGCGTGGACCTCGACGACTACACCCTCGCCCGCCTGTAGGGAGTGGGAAAGGGGATGACGCGAAAGCGGCAACGATCAGACCCGCATGACGAACCCCTGCCCCCGGAAGACGGCTGGGTTTCCTGGGGGGACCAGGAAGTGTGGGCTGTTGGTGAGACCTCGGGGGGAGCGCCCTATGGTCTCACCCGCGAAGATTTCCGCTTCCATGAGATCTGTCTGGCAGCGGGCTGGTATCGCGAGGCCCTGGACCGGGAAGAAGCCGAACCGCCCGATCAAGCCCTCCTGCGACTGCGCGGCATCCTCAAGCGCGCCCAGGCGACGTGAGGTTCCTCAACAGTCCAAAAGTCGAAAAGTGCAGGCGGGCAGGCGGGACATGCAATCCTTCAGCCGGCCCGCTACGGCTGAGCCTGTCTCAACGCTGACCGAGATGCTCCCGACGGAGCCTGTCGAGGGGATCGGCGGAGAGCCTCTCCTGCGCCGGCACGACACAGATCCATGTGTATTCTGAGGCTTGACTCCAGCAAACGTGCGTGTTACCAAAGCTGTAACAAGGTAGCCAGTGAGGACGCCTATGGAACTGGAAGGGTATTTTGAATTCCTGGGTCCCGATGACATTCGCATCAAGGGGACACGGATTGGGGTGGAGTTCGTGCTGCGAGACTACCGGGAAGGGGCCAGCCCGGAAGAGATCGTGCTTCGATATCCCACGCTCTCCTTGGAACTAGTCCACGCCACGATTACCTTTTACCTGCACCATCGGGAGAGCGTAGAGGGATACCTGACGCGCTGGCACCAGCAGGCAGAGGCCGCCTGGCGGGAGGAACAGAGCCACCCGTCTGATTTCGTCCGGGATCTACGGCGGCGGGTTGAAGCTCAGCGTCAGGCCTTGCAGGCGGCCGGCAAGCCCTCCAGCCCCACTCCGACGGGATGAGCAAGCTTCGTTTCCTGCTCGATGAGCATGTCAACCGCGCAATCCAGTGACAGTTGCGGCGACGGGATATTCTCATCGACGTGCTGGCGATTGGAGATCCAGGTGCGCCGTCCTCCGGAGCCTCCGACCCGGAGATCCTTGTCTGGATCGAGGAGAATGGCAACATCCTGATCACCGAAAACAGGCGAACCGTTCCCCGCCATCTCTCCGATCATCTTGCCGCCGGCCGTCATGTCCCAGGAGTATTCTGGCTCCGTCCGGGCGCAGAGATTGGACCGATCATCGAGAGTCTATATCTGATCTGGTTGGCTTCTACGGTGGAGGAGTACAGGGACCGCACGATCTACGTCCCCTTGTAGGGCTTGGTGGGCTTGACGGTCGCGTCTTGCCATGGTGAGCGGGGGACACCGGCGAGTGACCAGGAGCTGGCAACGATGCCGGCCGGAAAGCTCTTACCGTGCGAACGTTACGGTCCTCGGGGAATCATCGGATCCCAGGGAGCCGTTGCCTTCTTGGTGGGTGGTGCTCCTGGGTGCGAAGCACGCGAGGGGTTCAGTGTTCCTCGATGCGGAGGGTGACGAAAGTGGCCGGGTCCCCTTCGACTGAGATTCACGCGAAGGAGCCAGTGTCGGGAGCATTGCCGATAACGTACGCCAAGCGGACGCGATGACGCTGACTACGGAGTGAAGAATTGGAGCTCCGATTTCGTGGAAACAATAACTTAGGCCCCCTTCGGTACCAGGTACCGGTCTTTAAGATTTCATGTTCGAATTGACGCGCCAAGAGATTATGAGGATATCACAGATTGTGACATCCTCTCCGGGTTTGAAGTTCTCGAAGAAGGTCCATGCCTTTACTGAACAGGGCGTAGCCATGCTGTCCAGTGTGTTGAACAGCGAGCGGGCCATCCAGGTGAACATTCTGATCATGCGGACATTCCTCCGGCTGCGCCGGCTGCTCGCCAGCCACGAGGACCTGGCCCGAAAGCTCGAGGAGCTGGAACAGAAATACGACCGGCAGTTCGCGGTGGTCTTTGACGCGATTCGGGAACTGATGGCGCCGTCAGGTCCGCCCGGCAGACAGATCGGTTTCCACGTGAAAGAAGCCGGGGTAGCCTACCGTGTGGCCAGGCGGAGGGGTTGACCGCTCTCGACACAATGCGCGTCCCTGTGGGCAGATCGCTACCTGCTGCCGGCTGCCTGCTGAACCGGAGG
>DATIFO010000090.1:0-31616 GCA_035455275.1 Methylomirabilis sp. (SeqCode)
TCAAGGACACCCTCCGGGCCGTGCGCAACGCCTTCGCCCGCACCTACATCGACCTGATCTACCTCAAGATCACCAACGAGTACCGGCGCTTCCTTCGGATCGAGGAACTGGTTTACGAGGTGGCGGCCCTCTGCCCTGGTCTATGCCCTACGCGAGCGGAGGTCGAGGCCGAGCTGCAGTTCGCCCAAGCCGACAAGGACGGGGTGGAGATAGCGCAGGGTGACTTCCTCTCCCACGCCTTCAGCAACAAGCGGTCGGGGGATCATCTGCTCTACGCCATGCTCCTGCCGCTGCCGTCCTCACTGGAGCTGCTGGAGAAATTCCGACGAGACGGGCGGCTGGACCTGGGGACAGCCCAGGTGGAACGCCGGCATGCGGCGGGATACGTCCACCTCAACAACCTGCGGTACCTGAACGCCGAGGACGACGGCACCCTGATCCCCCTGGAGACGGCCGTGGATCTGGTGCTCTTGGATCCCGCCCTGCAGGTCGGCGTGGTTCGGGGCAACCCCATGACCCGTGGGAAGCACCAGGGCCGCCGGGTCTTCTCGACCGGCCTGAACCTGACTCGCCTCTATGCCGGCAAGCTTCCCCTGATGTTTTTCTTCACGCGCGAACTCGGGTTCGTCAACAAGATGCACCGGGGCCTGACCGGCGACACCTACGATCCCGGCGGGCCCGAGACCACCCTGGAGAAGCCCTGGCTCGCCGCCTTGGAAGCCTTCGCAATCGGGGGCGGGTGTCAGCTATTGCTGGTGATGGACTATGTGATCGCCGAGGCAGGCTCTTACTTCAGCTTGCCGGCGCGCAAGGAGGGCATCATCCCGGGTCTGGCCAACCTGCGGTTGCCCCGCTTCCTCGGGGAGCGGATGGCCCAGCAAGGCATCCTCTTCGACAGGCAGTTCCCGGCGGAGGCGCCGGAGGCGCGGTTCCTGCTGAACGAGGTCGTTCCGGCCGGCGAGATGGATGCGGCCATCCAGCGCGCCGTGGGCGGCGCCGCGGGGGCCGGCCTGATCAGTGCCGGGGCCAACCGCAAGGCCATCCGCGTGGCGGCCGAGCCGCGGGAAACCCTGCGCCAGTACATGGCCCTCTACTGTCGCGAACAGGGCGACTGCCTCTACAGCCCCGCCCTGATAGCCAACCTCGAACGCCACTGGGACGCCAGGAACCGCCGCCTGTGAGGGGCTGTCCCCTCCATCTCAAAGGCGGAGCGCCGGACGGCGTGCCTACAGAATCGCCTGGGCGGAGAAGACATCCACGAGGATGCATGCCAGCGGACCCGACCCCCGGCGACTCGTCGCTCACGCCGTCAGCGGCGGCAGCGGCTCTCCCTCCGGCACGAACTCCAGGGCCAACCCGTTGTTGCACCAGCGCTGGCCGGTGGGCGCGGGTCCGTCCTCGAACACGTGCCCCTGGTGGCCGCCGCACCTGCCGCAGTGGTACTCCGTGCGCGGCCAGACAAGCTTGAAGTCCCTCTTGGTGCCAATGGAGCCGGGAAGCGGCTGGGTGAAGCTGGGCCAGCCGGTTCCGCTCTCGAACTTGGCCTCGGCGCGGAAGAGTGGCTGACGGCAGGCCGCGCAGACATACGTGCCCGGCCGCTTCTCGTGGTTCAGCGGGCTGGAGCCGGCGCGCTCCGTGGTCTCTTCGAAGAGGACCGCGTAGCGATCCGGGGGAAGGCTTTGGCGCCAGACGGCGCGGGACTTCTTGAGCGTCTCCGCCGAATCGGCCATCGTGTCCCCTCCTCCACTGCGGCGCCATGGGCGACCGGCGCCTCTGGTCTGGGCTCATCGTAGCACGCCAGCCGGCGCGCGGGGAGACCCCTGTGGCGTGTGCCACGGCCGCACCCCCCGGGGGACAACCGCCCTCGATGGTGGCGTGAATGCTCGTGCGTTCGAGACGGGGGCGATCGACCTGCGAGGGCATCTCGTCTTGCGTGCTGGGCCCGCCCTGTGGGGGGTGACCCCACGAACTCCCAAGGGGCTTCTCGCGAGGATGAGGGGGGTCAATCCTCCGGCTCGAGCTTCTCGATGACGCCCTCCAGCAGCTCCTCACGGGCCTTCAGACCCTCCCGCATGGATCGGTGGTCCGTGTGGGCGATTTCCATGAGGAGACGGCACCGGTCACCTTGGAGAAGCTCCTGGAGAAGCTTCATCTCGGGTTCGTTCAGGGAGATGGTCGTCGTCATGGGACTCCTCCTTTCCGGAGGGAAATTCTGCTTCCTCCCACAAACTCCTGGAAAGGAAATACAGGGCGGCTGCTCTTGCGTGGTCTACCCATAATATCGTGTTGAGAAGGGAATCCCACAAGGGCCCGGCCGACTCCGGAATTCGGCGTCTTCCGATCGGGCGCAGCCAGAGCTCCCCCGGGGGACATTGCCACGACCACAGCCGTTGTCCTGTTTCCAGGGGCTGCGTCCCCACGGCAATGACCAGACAGGGGGGGCTCTGAGAAATCGAGCCACCCGATCGGTGGCAAGCCACTGGCCGGTCATCTTATTTGACCGGGGGTCCAGCGACTGGACTTTGAGCCACGGCCTGTTCCGGCTGGCCGGCCTGGTGCCGAACGCGGTGCTGGAAGTGGAGACCATCGAGGCGGCGAACCGGATGGTAGGGCTGGGGGTGGGCCTCGCGTTCCTGCCCCGGCTAGCCGCGGCGCAGGAGCTCCGGGCCAAGAACCTCGTGTTCATCGACGGGATGAACGCGGCCCCCCTGGGCCGCAGCCTGGACCTGATCCACTCGGCCACGGCTCCCAGAGCGCGGAGGTGCTCAGCTTTCTTCGCACGCTCCAGGCCACCGTGGGCGAGATCGCCGGGGCGGGCGGTTGCGCTCGCGCCGGAAGTGGCCCGCTGAACCGGCCCGGACATCGCCGGTGCGGCTCATCCCTCCGAAGCCGTCGGCGACGCCCCCAAGCGTGGGACGCTCCCGGGGAAGGTCACCAGAGCTTGATGCCCTTGTAGACGAAGATCCACGCGGGAATCCTCGTGATGATCTTCTGCTGGAATTCCTCGCCGGAGACATTGTTCATCATCAGATCGAATCCGATCTCAGCGAAGCGCCAGCCCGCAGCAATCCCCGCGACCAGCACGATCACGCTCAGGAGGTAGTTGAGCCATGCCCCCCAGTGAAGGAGGCGAGGGACGATGCGTCTTGGTGGTCGCCGGAGGGACTGCAAGCGGACAGCACTTTCATGCATGATTGACTCGCCGATGGACATGTGATCACCTCCAGGGGCTGACCCCTTTTCCGGCCCGGGTGACGCCGGTTCCATCCCCGAGCCTGCCCTGGCGAAGAATGGCCTAACCGCAATCCGCTGCTTCTTCGACGCTCGCGGAATGCCTCACTGCATTGCGCGGAACCGCTTCACCTGGTCTTCCTGAACTCAACTCTCGCATAGCCGCCTAGGTGTGTCAGAACCGTCCCGGCAAGGGTATCTCCTCTAACGAATTCCAGCGAGAAATGTCCGTCATGCGGCGGTCGGCCGAATTCGAGTTTCAGGTCAGTCCCCCTCGTTTTCAGCGCAACCGCCACGTGATTCACGTAGCCACCGGGGCGTCCGTACTTGGCTTCATCGACGACCCATCTCCCATCTTGCTCATGAACTGTCTCTATGATGAGTACCCGCCTGGACTGAGACTGTGATCGGCAACTGAGGTCGCCTTCCCACGTTCCGACGAGGGCCCTGGAGAGGTCCACCTGCTCCGCTGATGAATCCAGAGGAATCGCGAGGAAAACGAGCAGCGCGGCTGCGACCGACAGGCTTTTCACCTTTGCCTCCCAAGAGAAGGTGTAAGAACTGAGAGCGTTTTTCGCGAGAATTTAGGTTTCGGAGTCGCCGGTCGAGAGCTGGAGGTATCTATCCAGGACGCCTTACGGCGCATGACCTTGAGAACAACAATTCTCGCACCCCCGATACGCACCCCCTCGTATTGTCCAAGGCCGGACCCGCATGCTTCCAGGCCAGAATCCTTGTCCAATATATTTGTTCCTTCGGATGGCTATGTCCATCCGTAGATCTACCGAATTCGGCGGTTTGTTTCCGCAATCGAGGCTCGAATTGATTCACGCAGACCCCTCGGAGGTCCCTACGGGATGCCAGCAAACACTCCTCGGGTCCGCAATGATCCCGGTCCTCCTCTTCTCAACCCCCTGATGCCCACCGGAATGAATACCATGTGAGTCCATCGGATCGAGTCTTCACGGGCCAAATCGGACCACAGTGGGAGAAGACGCAAAGATCCGCAAGAAGGAATAGATATCCCCCAGCACGAAGCCCCATCCCTCGCCAGAGCAAGGTGCGTTCCGGAAGTCCCTACCGAGGGTATCCAAAAGACTCCCCTTTCTTCGGCCCAAGGGTTCTCACGGGTTGTGGCTCCCATCAAATGATTGTACCTCGGGAGCAGAACACGGCATGCGGCCGTGGGGTGCTGAAAACTGTAATGAACATGGACAGCGCGCACAGTGGCAATGGCAGGCGCACAGGGAATAAGCCCTTGCGGGGAGATAGTTTGTGGCCTGCCAAGAGGCTGTCCGGAAATGTTACAGTTGTCTCGGTATGAAATGCATTCAACCCTGGAAGAATGGTGGACTGGCGCGGTACCTCGTAGACCCCTCACGGCTGCCTCCGCCCTGTCCAGCTTCGTGCCGGTTTCGCCTTGCCGACGATCCCTCGCCGGCTCTTGCCAAGTCAGGTGGGGCGGAAGGTGTGGACTTGCGGCGGGCGAACGTTTCTTCACTTATGCAACACGCTTCTCATGCCGATATGTCTATCGGTAAGGTTGGGGTGTGGCCCTTCCCCTCCGAACCCTGGGTGTGTGGTGCGATCGGCATTTAACCCGAGACATCAGGGCGCAACATGGCAAAGATCCTGGTAGCCGACGACAGCCGGGTTGTCCAGCGAGTAGCGCATCACCTGTTGAGCACCTGGGGATTCGAGGTCGCCGTGGTTGCCAACGGCGAAGAAGCCATGACGTGGCTCAGCAACGACCGACCGGACCTTATCATTTCTGATGTCAACATGCCCGGGCGGACCGGATACGACATCTGCAATTTCGTGCGGTCGAACGCGACCCTTGCCGAAACGCCGCTGCTGCTGATCTCTGGCGTCGTCAACGATGAAGTCACCCGTCAGGCGGAGGCCTGTCGGGCCGACGGTGTCATAAAGAAGCCTTTTGACGAGACGGGATTGAAGAGTCGGATCCTCGATCTGCTCGCACGATCCGCCTCCCGGCCAACCTCGCAGGTAGCTACACCGCCGAAGGTCGAATCCAAAGCCCCTCCATCCGCCCCTGCGGAGACGCGATCCGGACCAACCGGGCCTCCCAAACCAGCATCTCAGGCTCCCGAGCGCCTGTCCCAAAGGGTTCAGGCGCCCAAGGCGGAGGCCGCATCATCCGCCCCCACGGGGGGAGCCAGCGGCAAGATTTCGCGAATCACGGGGGACGCACTGCAAGCGGTCCAGCAGACAGTCGCGGGTATGAAGAAACTGGAGGCGGCGCTGGCGGAGGAACGGGCACAGTCTGCCCGTTTGACTCAAGAACTGGCATTGGCCCGCCAGGATAGTGAGCGCGTCCGAGAGCTGGAGTCGTTGCTGGCACAGGAACAGGCGAAGTCAGCACAGCTCTCGCGACGCCTCGAGGATGTGGAGCGCGACCTCGCGGAGGCAATAGCCCGGGCAGACGCCATGACCCAAACTATCTCTGAGATCACTCGTCTCGTTGGTCCGTCCTAAAGGGAGTGCGAGGCGTGACCAGCCGGAGCAAGGCCTTGGCAGAAGATCCGCACCCCCGTCAGAAGCGCGACCGCACGTCCCTCGAAGCGGGTCGAGACCAGCTCCTGGTTGAGATGCTGGACCTGTTCCTGCCCGAAGCGCGCGAGTGGCTCCACCAGATCGAGGCGGCTCTCCTGAAACTGGAGGCGAACTCGGCCACACACGAGGCCAAAGCCTCCCTGCACGCCATCCGGAGTGCGGTCACCAACCTCGGCGGGTCGGCTGCAACCGTCGGCATGCCAACCGTTGAGCAGTTGGCATACGCGCTGCTGCCGCACGTGGGGACCCTCGATCGCCAAGGTCGGCGGCCGGACCCCTCGCAATGTGCTGCGCTGCGGGCCGCGTTCGTCGAGGTCAAGACTGCCCTCGAGCTCCTACTGCCAGAAGACTCGGCCACGGGGGATGAGGCTGCGCCAGCGCCGATGACGCCCGCGGACGCGGCTCAGACCCCGGGGCTCCGGAACGAGGCGGCCGGGCAGGGGGGCCCGAACGCCGCGCTGTCGGACGTGGCCCGAAGCCGCTTGCTCGCCGCGCTGGAGGATCTGCAGGAGAGTCGCGCGCAATGCTCTCAGGACACCCGGGAAACTCTGGATGTCCTGACGAAGACAATCCGAGGGGATGGAAACCGAGGCGGCGCGATCGACGTGGCAGCCGTTCTGCGGTGTCTGGACGAGCTGGCCGCACAGGACGACTTGGTGATGGCCGAGGCCAGAGAGCAAATGCCGGGCATCGCGAGAGTGCTGGCCTGGCTGAAGAGTGGCTTCGCCACGACCGAGGATCTGCGGCAGATCCTCCGGAATATGATTCACCTTCGTCAGGCAGCCCACGACTCGGGTGCCGCGTCCGTCGTGCGCCTCTTGGACGGCCTGGAGAAGTTTCTGGCCATCGCGGATCGCCATCGTTCCTCAATTCCTGGAGACAGGTTTGCAGCGGTGGAGGATCAACTCAGCCAACTGCTGCCGATGGTGCAAGGGTGGATTGCGCTCTCTCGGGCAAAACGGGAGGCAATCGAACACGTGTTGCGCCCCAGACAACCGAGACCCGGCAATGTCCGCACCAGACTGACGCCTATCTGAGGGGGGACCTCCTGGCTACGGCGCCGCCAGCGAGAAACCGCGCTGTCGCCCGTCTCTCCGGGCACCAGGGCGCTCGCCGGGCGAGGGTGCTGGTCGAGAGGGCGACGGCTTCAGGCATCTCGTGACACGGGGACCAGGCAACAGCGTTCACCGGCGCCCCGCTCTCGAGTCAGCCCAGTCACCGGCAGGCGCCGCGTCACCGTTGTCCCTCTCCTCTGACACCCGCACTCATTGACCTGACGGTATGCAGATTCCCCCCGGGTGCTATGTCCGGGGCAGTGGCTCCAGAAGCACGACCTCACTGTGCGAACCGAGACGCAGCGGCGGACCCCAGATTCCGGTTCCGGTTGAGACATTCAGATACGCGCCCGCCTCCCGATGCAGGCCTTTGAGATACGGGTAGAACACTCCCACCACATAGTTGAAGGGCCAGAGCTGACCGTTGTGCACATGGCCGGAGAGCGTCAGGCCGATGCCGTGCTGGGCGGCGATGTCGAATCCAATCGGCTGATGGTTCATGAGGATCGTGAATGCCGGCGAAGGGGCCGCCCGATCGAGAACGGACCGCAGGATGTCTGCACGGAAGCTGTTGTCGACGCCGATGATCCGGATGCTCTTGAACTCCAGCACGTCATTGCGCAGCCAGCGGATGCCCGTTCCCGCCAGCATCTGCCGCACATTGTCATACCCGGTATAGGCCTCGTGATTGCCGGAGGTGAGCACGACTGGGGCCGTAAGCGCGGCGAGTCGCGCGGCCGGGGCCCGGCTCTTGGGATTGGCGTTATCGAACAGATCGCCGGTGATGAGCACGAGATCGGGCGTGAAGGCATTGGTCGCGGCGATGATGTCGGCGAGAACCGATGGCCCGATCGAGCCGATGTGGATGTCGGAGAGGTGCGCGATCCTCAGCGGCAGTTGGGGAATCTGTTCGCGGCGGATCGTGACCCAGCGTGCGTTGACGGCGGCAAACAGGGCGAGGCAGCAGGCGAGGCCGCACACCCCGACGGCCCACGCCGGCCGCGGCAGCGGGAGGATCGGCGCCAGGACCTGCTGGACAAGCAGGATCCACAGCAGCAGCCAGCAGAGGCCCAGCCAGGTCATCGCCAGCGTGAAACAGGCGCCGGTCAGCCCATTGCCAATCCTCGATTCGAGGACAAGGGCGGCAATGGGCGAGATGCTCAGAAGGAGGAGCCTGCCGTAAAACCAACGCCCCCTCCTCGCCCCCCACAGGCGACACAGCCGTGCCATGACATAACCGTTCATGCCCAGCGAGACGGTGACGACGACCAAGACTAGGACCACAGCCTCATCCCCATCGGACACTTCTCGCCGGACCCGGCCGGCCCGCATCGCGCCCCAATGCCGCCGTGAACTCTCAGCGCTGCCCATGCACTTCACGCCGGAGCCGGCCTCCCCTGTCTAGTGCAAGAAGAACTCCAGCATGGCAATCCGCTGTTGGGTGAGCAGAGTCTTCCAGGCCTCCGCACTGACCCCTGGATACTTAATCTTCCCGAAGCTGACCCAGGTATCTCTGTAAGGGATCCACGCTTCCTGACCCGTCTTGATGCCCTCCGGAGTCACGGTCCCCCAGCGGCGCGTTGTGCCCGTCTGGATCCTGGTGTACGCGGCCTTCATCGCAGCATCCGCTTGGCGGAAATCATCGGCTGAGAACTCGGGCAATTCGCCGCGCTCCAGTTGTTCGAGGGTCGCAATGAAACCATTTTCCAGGAAGGCTCTTTCGTGCACCTCGAGAGTTCCCTCCAGGTCCGATTCCTTGCCGGCATGGGCGGTGAAGAACCTGTTCGCCGCCTGTCGCAATGCCTGGAAGGCTATGCTGTCCTGGGCACCCCACTTGGCCACGATGGCATTCAGATTCGTGTCGCGCTCCGCCGTGTCAAACCTGTCTTGTAGAATGGCACACTGCGCATACAGGTATCTCCCGGAACTGTGGTCACACACGCTGAAGTTGCTTCCGGTCCAGTGGGCTTGCTTGAGGCGCGACAACTGGTGTACGTTGCCGGCAACGTCACCTGGCTCCCCACCTCTTTCGCATCCAAGCTTGAGAGCCACATCGAAGTTCCGGGCCGCGCCCTTGCCGTTGGCATAGACCATCATCAGTATCGTCCCGCCGCCGAAGGCGAGGCCCTCGTCCCCCTTTTCCATCTCCACATAGGCACACTTGCGAGCCTTCACCGGGTCCGCCGGCTGCCCGAAGCCAAAGTAAAGGTCCACGGACACGCACTGTGCCAATGCCTTCTCTTCTTCAGGGCTGGGACGATCCTGGGCCGGCAACTCGACATCCTTGACCTCCGCGCATATCTGCCTGGCACCCGGGTCGGAGATCCGGCCTTGGCAATATGCGGGAACAGCGCGGGAGATCACCAGGAATACCAGGAGCCACAGTTTCCACGTATGCATAGGGTTCCCTTGAGCATGCTCCGCGGCTTCCGTGGATCATGCAAGGAACGGATTGCTGGCAATGCCTCCTCCCCCGCGACCACCGCGCTCCGGCATTCGCAGATCGGCTGGCACCCTAGACCGGTCGTCCGGGGAAATCGTAGCTGTGGAGGAATAGATTGACGAATTCGTTGGCGGGCTTCTCGCAGACTTCCCGGGGGGGACCGATCTGCTGGATCGCCCCGTCATTCAGCACGGCCAGCCGGTCGGCCAGGGCTATCGCCTCCGGGAGATTGTGTGTCACGTACAGCGTCGTCGCCTTGATCTCGCGGTGGATTCGTCTGATTTCCTCACGCACCCTCAGCCGACTCAGGGGATCCAGGTTGCTCAGCGGCTCGTCCAGAACGAAGATCTTGGGCGGGATGGCCAGAGCCCGCCCCACCGCCACCTTTTGCTTCTGTCCGGCGGAGAGTTGGCCCGGCCTTCGCGGATAGAGCTCTTTCTCGATGCCGACCCTCTGCGCGACGGTTGATACCACCTTGGCGATCTCGGCCTGCAGGAACTTGCGAATCCTCAACGGGAAGTTCAGATTCGCCAGGCGCCGTTCGTCATACACCCTCAGATGGGGGAAGAGGGCGTAGCCCTGGAAGACCATTCGCACGCCTCGCTGCGAGGGTGGAAGCTCGTTCACCCTCACGCCGTCAATGAGCACCTCTCCCACGTCGGGCGCTACGAGGCCAGCGACCACCCGGAGAAGCGTCGTCTTCCCGCTACCGTTCGGACCCACGACCACAAAGAACTCCCCTGCATCAACCGTGAACCTCACGGCGTTCAAGGCAAGGATTTCCCCGAACCGCTTCGTCACATTCCGCAATTCGAGCTTGGCCATGGCTGTTGGGTGCCGGGAATCACGCCCCGTATTGATCCGAGGCGCCTGCGATCGGTGCCTCCGACACTAAGACGCCTTCCCTGGCCCGTCCCTCCTCATCTCGCACCTTCCATCCTGCGGGTGCCCTGGAGGATGGGAAGGCTGGTCCCCCGGAGGACGGCCGACGCCTGGGCAAAGACTTGCCTCGAAACCGCCCCCCCCCAGCCGCGCTCAGGCCCACCGCCTCCAAAAACCTTCGCCGCGTGATCCCCCAGCCTGTCGTCGCCATGTGGGACCGCCTTCAGTGCGAGACCTCGTCTCCGTGGCGACCTCCCCCCGTTCCCGTTCGCTCACCCGGATCGCCCACCTCCTGTCCGCGATGCGGTACCGCCTTCCGCCCTGCCCAGGCGCCCCCTTGCCGGCGAGAACTCCATCCCCCACAGCAAGGGCAGCCCTGTAAACAGAACGGCCCCTTGGGCCAGGGGACCCGGGGGCCGTGTGCGACTCCGGTCGACATGAATTCCGGCCGTACCATGTGGCGCCATCCCCGCCATCCACCAGGATGACCACATCCGCGAGGTGATGCTAGTGCCAGGGCAGCAAGAAAGTCAAGGCCGAAACCGGCATGTCGGGCGGCCCGTCGGCGGCGCCAGCCATTGGGCGACAGGCCGGCAACAGCCTACACATGCAATCGGGAGCTTCCGTCTGGGATCACGGGATCTGCGGGATGGGCAACTTGCCGGAATGGCCAAGGTGTCCCCGAGAATACACGCGGAGAGTGCTTGCGGCCCACAGGCTTACCCGGACTCACCGGGTCCGGGGCTGGCGTCGGCGCGAGGCGGCATTCCGAGCAGATCCACTTGGAAACGGTGCAGGCATTCGGCCAAAGGAGCCAGGATATGGCCAAGGTGGCGCGAGAGATGGTGGAGAGGACTGGTGTCAACGTGAATCAGCTGGTCGAGCTCCTGGTCAAGAATGCGGCCGGAGTTCCCGGGCGAGGGTCCCTCTGGCCACTACCTGCGTCGCGGTGAGACCTCCCCCTGGGTGGGGAAGTTCCTGAGGTACGCTCGCAGACACTGGGACCGGACGCCGGCGCCCAGCCCCGCTGGGCAACGGCCGCAGCGTTCGGGTAATTCCTCTTGCCCCCATTTGCCAAAAGGGGGCAAGAGGAATTTCGCCCGGCCGGCGGCCGAACCGCGAGGGCCTGCCCTGCGAACGAAGCAGCGCACGTCAAGATGTAGCCGAGCTTCCGCGCTGCCGAGCAGAGGTTGTGGTGACCGTCCCCGGTCATGCCCCCGCGGCGAAGGCGGTTTCGGAATGGCGTTATCTGATGTCTGTATTCCCTGGTGTCCCGAGTGACAGGGTGACATGCACCATGGTGTCTCTGGCAGGCGGCGCGCGCCGGAGGCTTCCAAGATTCCGGGATCGGTTCGAACCGGTTTCTCCCCAACCCCGATGAAACACACATTCATCCTGATGATGCCGACGCCGCCATCCCCGCTACGAGCACCGGCATGTCCATTGCTCCTTCTACCCCCGCGCCGGTAGCCGCTCCAGAGCGCGAAAACTGGGTGATCGTTCGGTGACCGTATCGCGATTGGTGATGAGGACTGTGGCGCTGGGTCAGTGACCCGGGCTGGCTTCCGTGCATCCTCGAGTGAGCTGGGCCCGTTCCTCTCCCCCGCCCTGTGACCACCGCAGGGGATGGAATCCAGGACATGCGGACAAAGCTACTCCGGTTGAAGAGATGCTTCATGGCTCTTTCTGCAGCCGTCCTGTGCGCGATATTCCCCCTGCACCATCGTGCGCTGGCGCAGGGAGCACCCACCCTGGCCGGGTGTCCCATCTTTCCGGTGAACAACGTGTGGAACGTCCGGGTGGATTCCCTGCCCGTTGATTCCAACTCCCCGGCCTATGTCGCCACGATCGGGGCGAGCAAGACCGTCCACCCGGATTTTGGCTCGGGCACATGGGCCGGCGGTCCCATCGGAATCCCGTACGTCATCGTCGCCGGAAGCCAGCCGAAGATTCAGATCAGTTTTGACTATGCCGACGAGAGCGACCCTGGTCCCTATCCGCTCCCGCCCGACGCGCCGATCGAGGGGGGCAGCGCATCCACGGGGGATCGTCACGTGCTGGTGATGGACCGGGACAACTGCACCCTCTACGAAACCTTTTCCAGTTATCCCCAACCCGACGGAAGCTGGCAGGCGGGCTCCGGGGCCGTGTTCAACCTCCGGTCAAATGCGCTCCGGCCAAGCGGATGGACATCGGCCGACGCCGCCGGCCTGCCGATCCTGCCAGGCCTGGTCCGCTTCGACGAGGTGGCCTCCGGCGAGATTCGTCACGCCCTTCGGTTCACCGCGCCCCAGACCCGGAGAGCGTTCGTGTGGCCCGCGCGGCACTACGCCTCAAGCCTCACCGAGCTCAACTATCCCCCTTGGGGCAACGATTCCGTCTGAAGACCACCGTTGACATCTCCCGCTTTTCGACCGAGGTGCAGGTAATTCTTCGAGCGCTGAAGGCCTACGGAATGTTCCTGGCGGATAACGGCTCGGCATGGTACATCTCCGGTGCGCCGGACCCCCGGTGGGACAACGATCTCCTGGTCAGCGAACTGGGGCAGGTCCGGGGTTCGGATTTCGAGGCGGTGGACGAATCGACTTTGATGGTGGATGCCAATTCCGGCCTGGCGACCGAACCAAACCTCCCGCCCGCCCGCCCGACGAATTTACGGATCGCGCAAGGACGTCTCTGACACTCGACTGCACGTCGCCCGGACAGCCGCAATGTGGGGCCGATGACCCTGCAGGCACACTCGGACGCGCCTCCGGCTCAGCAGGTGACCTCATCATGCATGGGACCGATATGGCCCGCCGCCCTCCGGTCCAGGCAGAGGAAAGGCTCATCCAACGGCCAGCATGATCTTGCCGATCGTCTCCCGCGACTGGAGCAGACGGTGAGCCTCCCCGGCTTGCTCCAGCGGGAAGATCCGGCACACCGCCACACGCAGCCGCCCGTCCCGCAGAGCCGAAAAGATATCCTCGGCGCGCTTGCCGATCTCGTCCCGGGTCCGCATATGATGGCTGAGCCGCGGTCGCGTGAAGAAGATCGAGCCCGCCGCGGCCAGGTCCATCGGCGAGATCGTCTCCACCAGCCCCGAGGTGTTCCCGCACAGCACGCACAGTCCGTGTGGTCGCACCGCCTGGATGCTCTTCTGGATGGTCGCCTGCCCGACCGAGTCGTACACCACCTCAACGCCCTTCCCGTCCCCCCACGCCCGCACCGCCGCCAGGAAATCCTCGGCACGATACAGGATGACCTTGTCCGCGCCGAGTCCCCGGACAAACCTCCCCTTCTCCTCGCTCCCGACCGTGGTCAACACCGACGCGCCGAGCAGTTTGCCGAGCTGGACCAGCAGATGGCCGAGTCCCCCGGCCCCGGCATGGATCAGGCAGGCTATCCCGGGCCGGAGCTTCCCGCTGTCGTGAGCCAGGTAGTGCGCCGTGCACCCCAGGGAAAAGACCGCCGCCGCGTCCCTCAGAGATATCCCGGGCGGGACCTTCACAACCCGCCACGCCGGCACGGCCGCATACTCGGCGTAACTGCCGAGGTGGTCGCAATACACCACCTCGTCTCCTGGCTTCAGGTGGGCGACGTTCGCACCCACCGCCGCCACCGTCCCGGCCCCCTCGCCGCCGATGCGAAGCGGCGCCTCGGACTCCTTCAATGGGGCTCCGCTTCGATACGTCCCCTCCCGCTGATAGACATCCCCATACGTCAGCCCGGCGTACTGTATCTTGACCAGGACCTCGCCTGGGCCAACCGCCGGCTGCTCCACCTCTCGCATGGTCAAGACTTCCGGCCCGCCGAGCCGCGGCACCACGATCATACGCATGGCCTTGGTTCCCATTCGTGACGCGTTGTTGGACTGCGCTGCCACCCTGCCGCTCACATCGTGATCGGGATCATCTCCTCCGGATCGAAGACCATCCACACCGTGTCACCCACCTGGAACTGCTGCCTCGCCTCCGCCGACGCCATGAGGGTCACGCCACCTCCCGGGTCGATGCCGTAGTCCCACCGCTCGCCGAAATACGAGCGGCTCACGACCTTTCCCTGAACCCAGAACTCCCCGGGCCCGCTCCCGACTGGTCCAGCCTGCGACACCCGGATGCTCTGCGGACGCAAGGAGAAGAGCAGCTCACGGCCGGGCCGTTCCAACCGGCGCAAGCGGCCGGCGGGGAGCGAAAAGCCGCGGAAGGCAACCCGCTCGCCCTCGAGAGTAGCTGCCAGGAAATTGGTGCGCCCGATGAAGCTGGCGACGAACCTCGTTCGCGGTGCGTTGTACAGATTGTAGGGGGTGTCGATCTGCTCGATCGAACCCTGGCTCATCACCACGATCCGGTCTGACGTGACCATGGCCTCGGCCTGATCGTGCGTGACGTACACGGTCGTCATCCTGAACGCATCGTGGAGTCTCCGGATCTCGAACCGCATCTCCTCCCGGAGATTGGCGTCCAGGTTCGACAGCGGCTCATCCAGGAGCAGGACCTCCGGCTGGATGACGATCGCCCTCGCCAGCGCCACTCGCTGCTGCTGGCCGCCGCTCAGCTCTGCGGGGTATCTGGCGGCGAGCTCGCTCAAGCGCACGACGCCCAGCATGTCGTTCACCCGCCGGCTGATTTCATTTGCCGGCAGGCGGCGCAGGGTCAATCCGAAAGCCACATTCTCCGCCACCGTCATGTGCGGCCAGATCGCGTAGCTCTGGAAGATCATGGACATCCCCCGCTTCTCGGGGGGGACCGACGCCGACGGGGAGGACACCACCCGCCCGTTCAGCTCGATGGTGCCCCGGCTCGGCGCGATGAAGCCCGCGATCATCCGGAGCATGGTCGTCTTCCCGCAGCCGGACGGACCCAACAGGGAGACGAACTCGCCCGCGGCCAGCTCCAGGGAAAAGTCCCGCACTGCGACCACGCTGCCGAAATCGCGCCCCACGCTGCGTATCGCCAGCCGGTTCATTCGGAGCCCTTGCTCAGCATGAAGTCACGCCCCACGACGCTCAGACCGATCGAGACGAATATGAGCACCGTGCACAGCAGGATGACCCCCAGCGCGGACAGCTGCTCGAAGTTGCCCCCCTCGGTCAGATCGAAGAACAGGACAGACATCGTGCGGGTGTTGGGTCCGTACAGGAACAGTGCCGAGCTGACCTCGCGGGACGCCGGGATGAAGACCAGCAGCCAGGCGCCAAGGAGACCGCGCTTGAGCAAGGGGGCGACGACCCGGCGGATGGCGACGAGCCTGCTCCCGCCAAGGATCGTGACGGCATCCTCCATCTCCGGATTGATTCCGCGGATCGCGGCCGACGCGTTGGCGTATGCGATCGGGAGGAAGCGCGTGACGAAGGCCAGCACCAGGATCGTCGCGGTGCCTGCCAGGGCCAGGGGGGGCGGGGCATAGGCCGCGTAGAACCCGATCGCCAGCACCAGACCCGGGATCACGAAGGGAGCGAAGGCCAGCAGGCTGAGGACATTGCCGAAGGGTACGAGCCGGCGGCTGACGATGTATGCCACCGAGATCGCCAAAGCCAGCGCCAGCGTGGCGGCAGCGGAGGAGTACACGAAGGTGTTGAGGATCGCCTGCTTGGCGGAGCTGTGCTCGAACAGCAGAAACTGGAAGTTGGCCAGCGTCAGATTGCTCCAGCTCGGGCCTCTCGCCCACCCCTTCGCGAACGCGGCCTGCAGCAGCACCAGGTACGGGAGAGCGATGGAAAGCGACAGGATGAGACCGGAGTAGGCGAGCAACGCCCAGCGGAAAGGCCCGAGATCGATGAGGCGCCGCCCTCCGCCCTTACCGGTCAGGGACACGTACCCCTTTCTCCGCAGGATGCGCTGCTGCAGGCCGAACAGGCCGACGGTGATCAGGAGCAGCGGCATCGCGTAGGCGGCCGCGACCTCGACCCGCAGCGGGTAGCCGAAGAACTCCCACAACTGGAGGGTGACCAGGTTGACTTTGGCCGGAAGCGCGATGATCACGGAGGAGCCGATGATCGCGATCGCCTCCAGGAACGTGATGATCCAGGCGCCGAGCAGCGCCGGCGTGATCAGGGGCAGCGTGATCGCCAGGGTCGCCTTGAGCTGGCCGGCGCCAAGGCAATTCGCCGCATCCTCCATCTCGCTCGAGACGAGGTCGAGCGCCGCCTTCGTGAACACAAAGCTGTACGGGAAGGAGTAGATGGCGATGACGAATACCACCCCCGGAAAACTGTAAATGTTCAGGAGGCCCGATTCCGCCCCGAAGAGGGCCATGTAGGCGCGATTGATCCACCCCGCGTTGGGGCCGGCCAGCAGGATCCAGCTCGTCGCGCCGAGAAACGGCGGGGTCACGAAAGTGCTGAGCACCAGGATCTGGATGAGGTTCTTGCCGGGCATATTGGTACGGGAAACGCCCCACGCCATGGGAACCCCAATCAGCAGGCACAGGCAGGCGACGCTGAAGCCCAGCAGCAGCGAGTTGCGGAAGCCGAGCAGGTAGCGTGGACGGCCGAAGGCCTGGACGTAGTTCCCGAGGGTGAGGGCGCCGCCTGGACCCTCGAAGCTGATCAGGAACAGCCGCAGCAGCGGATTCGCCACCAGGGCGACCAGGATCAGTGCCAGACTCACCCACAAGACCTTCGTGACGTCCCAGCGGCGCCCAGGAGCCTCCAACGTCAGCACCCCCCAGGGTTGTCGGATGACTTGGGGAACGAGCCAACGGCCCTCAGCGCTCACTGCCCGAACAAGTCACGCCAGCGCTCGATGATGCGGGGGAGTTCCTTCTCGGTCTCTTCGGCCGGGGTGATGGGCGCCAGGACGATCTGGTCGAGTCGCTGTCCTCCCTGCAGGACGGTGACGACCTCGGGCCGGACGGAGACATAGCGCGCATCGGCGACGACCCTGGCATGCTCGACGTCCAGCAGGAACTCGGTGAACAGACGCGCGGTGTTCGGCTGGGGTGCGTTCTTGAGGATCGCCGTGTAGCCCAGGATCATCACGGAGCCGTCTGTGGGATAGACGACGGTGACCGGGTTGCCCTTCGCCGCGGCCTCGATGGCGAATGCATCGGGGAGGGTGGCCACGACGCGCTCGCCCGAGCTCAAGGCGGTCAGCGTATCGAAGGTGGAGCGCTGCACCAGCGGCTCGTTCTTCGCGATCGCTTCATAGTACTTCCACCCCACGCGCTTCATCATGACCACGGCCCACGCCGCATCGAAGCCGCTGAACGCCGGGTGGCCGAGTGCTAGCCGCTTTTTCCACCTGGGATCGGTGAGATCCTGCCAGGCCTTTGGAGCCTCTTCCGGCTTCACCTTCGCGCTGTTGTAGGCCATCGCCAGCAGGCCGGCGCCCATGGGATACACGTAGCCGGGGACGATCGCCGGCTTGACGGTCGGACTCAGCTTCGCGGCATTCTCCGGGGCATACTCGGCAAGCCGCCCGTCTCGCTGGAGGATCTGGTAGTGGCCCCCGAGTCCGGTGGTCGAGAAGACGCTCGCCACGGCGACATTGCTCTTGAGGTCCTGCGACAGACGCTGGAACGAGCCGCCGGTGGTGCTGCGGACCGGAATAATCTTCAGCCCCGGATATTTCTGAGCAAAGGCGGTGGCGGCCTTCTCGGCCACGGCCTGGCTGTACAGGCTCACATACCACGTCATCGGGGCTTCCTTGCGCGCCGCCTCCTCGATCGCCTTCAGGTCGGCCGCATGCACGGTCGTCGCAAGCAGCAGAGCCAGACCCACGATCAGCTTGAACATCGCACGCATGACGGTCCCTCCCTCCTTCTGCTGGGTAAATTGACTAGAGCTGCCTCGCTTGGCGGCACCCAAAGAGCCTTGCATCCCGCTCCCCATCTCCCGCCGCCGGGAAGTCGGGCGGGGGGGCACCCGCACGTCCTTGGCCTGCATCACCCAAGGGCCTCGCAGACCGACCTGGTCATCTCGGCCGTGGTGGCCCGGCCTCCAAGATCCCGCGGAAGCATCCTTCGGGACGACAGCACGCTCTCCACTGCGTGCTCAATCCGCTGGGCGGTCTGGCAGAGGTCCGGGTCGTGCCTCCGCTCTCCCAGCCACGTCAGCATGAGCGAGCCGGCCAGGATGGTTCCCAGCGGATTGGCGATGCCCTGGCCCATGATATCCGGGGCAGAGCCATGCGCCGCCTGGAAGAAGCCGTGGTGGTCGCCGAGCTCCGCGGTGGGTGACATCCCCATGCTCCCCACGGTCGCGGCGCCGAGATCCGAGATGATGTCCCCGAACATGTTCTCCGCCACGATCACGTCGTAGAAGTCCGGGCGATTGACCAGGTGGACCGTCATGGCATCCACATATGCGGAGTCGGCCGCCACATCCGGGTACCGGGCGGCGATCTCGTTGAACACCCTGCGGAAGAACGCGTAGCTGCGCAGAACGTTCGACTTGTCACACGCCGTCACGCGTCGCCTTCCATCCAGGGGGGCGCCGGACCGCTTCCGGGCGAGGTCAAAGGCGAATCGGACGACTCGTTCGGTTCCCTTCCGCGTGATCATCAGGGTGTCGGCCGCCACCTCCTCGCGCAAGACCGCCCCCGCCCCCCGCGAGGCATACAGCCCCTCCGTGTTCTCTCGAATGACCACGTAGTCGATCCGGCCGGGCGGATAGCGACGCAATGGGGAGTTGAGGCCAGGCCAGAGGCGAATCGGCCGGACGTTAGCATACAGGTCGAGCCGCGAGCGCACCTTCAGCCCGAAATCAGGCCCCGCCTCCGTCCCGTCGGGAAGGAGCACTCCAGGCAGCCCGGCGGCCCCGTGGAGGATCGCGTCCGCGCTCCGGCAGCCCTCGAACGTCTCTTCCGGGAAGGCATTCCCGGCCTTCCGGTAGTGGCTGGCACCCGCCGGGTACTCGCAGAACTCGAGGCGACTCGCGCTGCCGAGGGCGCACCGGATCACTTCGATCGCCGCCGAGCACACTTCAGGCCCGATGCCGTCCCCCTTGACCACCGCGATGGAATACGTCGTCATGGTCTTGGCCTCTCCGAAGGGGCTAGTCCCCGGCGGCCCGGTACTTCGCCACCACCTCGCGATCGAGCTCGATGCCCAGACCGGGGCGATCGGTCAATTCGATGTGACCGGTGCAATCCACGACCAGGGGCTCCCTGACCAGCTCGGCCATCAAGGGATGGGCCGGATACACCATCTCGGCCATGCTGGCATTGGGCAGGGCTCCCAAGATGTGTGCGGCGGCCGCGACGGCCACCGCGGACCCATGAATGTGCGGGGCGAACGGGAGATTCCACGCCTGGGCCATGTGGGCGATCTTCAGGCACTCGGTGAGACCTCCCGCCCAGGCAACATCGGGCTGGACGAAATGAACGGCACGGGCCGCAATGTAGTCGCGGAAGCTCACCCGACCGTAGCTGCATGTCTCGTACCCCGCCACCGGGATGGCGACCTTCCTCGCCACCTCTGCGCTGCCAAGGATGTCGTCCGGGCACACCGGCTCCTCAAACCAGTAGATGTCGAAGGACTCGAGAGCGCGCCCCATCTTCACAGCTGTCCCGACATCCCACGCACCGTTCGCATCGACCATGAGCAGGATCTCGGGACCGATCGTCTCGCGCACCGCACGGACGCGGCCCAGGTCCTCCGCCGGCGACACCTCGCACACGCCACGATGCGCCATCGCGCGCAGGGGACTCCCCTCCATCGCGCTATTCCGACCGACCTTCATCTTCACTGCCCGGAACCCATGCGTGCAGTATGCCTCCATCTCGGCGCACAGCTCGCGAACGCCCTTGCCCTCGGCGTAGAACCCGCCGGTGGCATATGCCGGGACCCGGCGTCGGTATCCGCCCAAGAGGCGCCAGAGCGGCAGACCGGTCATCTTCCCCCGGAGGTCCCAGAGCGCGATGTCGATCCCGCTCATGGCGGCGATCAGGATGCCGCCCCGGCCGTGCTTGTACGCCCGCTGGTGCATCTGTTCCCACAGTCGCTCCACGTCCCGCGGGTCCTCGCCCAGAAGGTGGTCCCGCAGTTCGCCCTCGATGACCGTCCTCGTGGACTGGAGGGGGCCGCCGAAGTGCGCGGCCTCGCCCAATCCGACCAGTCCCCCGTCGGTCTCGACCTCGACCAGGAGCGCCGGCTTGGTCGCCATGATGTAGTTCGCGTCATAGACGGGCTGGGACAGGTGACACTCGACGGGGATGCACCGGATGTCCGAGATCCGCATGGGAGGCCTTCCTCTCTCCGGGCAGTCGCGCCATGAGCTTCTCACTGCCCCTGGGTGTTGAAGGTCCGAGGCTTCCGGGCGTCGGGATGAGCCATCGCCGCACATCCCTACGCAGCGTCCTCGATGGCTCGGCGCGGCGCAATCCGGCGAGGGGCGGCCAGCCAGGCGCAAGAGGCGGCCATGCCGACGCTGACGATCGCGCCGAGGAAGGGAATCTGGTAGCTACCGGTCAGGTCGTGCGCGTACCCCGCCACCCATATGGCAACGGCCGCCCCGCCCTGGTAGAAGGTGTTCAACGTCCCGAGGATGACGCCGAAATTCCGACCCGCGAAGAATCGGCCGGAATAGATGGGATTCATGGAGGCTGCCACGGCGTAGCCGAGGGCGAGGAGGACCGCGTACCCGTAGAGGCGCCAGACAGAAGAGGCCGGTCCGATCTGCAGGAGCACCAGGATGGCTGCGGCCACGCAGACGCTTCCTGCCAGATAGATCAGCTCGAGCCATATTCGATCCGACAAGAACCCCCACCCGATTTTCCCGGGAATGCTGAAGAGGCCGATCAAGCCGACGATCCCGGCCACGAGCATGGCGGGCTGCCCGACCTCCGTCAGGTGCGCCACCTGGTGGGTCTGCACCAAGGCGATGGGCCCGTTGAGGAAGACATAGGTGGCGGCCACCAGCCAGAACTCACGACTGAGAAGCGCCGACACTAGCGGTGACTCGTGGGAGGCATGTGCGCCGCCCGCGAGAGCCGGCGCGGCAGCCCTCCGGTCCTCTGCGTCGGATGGGGGATCGCTCCTCCCGTCCCTCAGCGCGAAGAACCCCACCGGAAGGATCACCGACGACGCGATGATGGCGAGCCCGCGATAGGCGATCCGCCAGCCCCACAGACTGATGAGCGATTGCGTCAGCGGCACGAGCACGAGGATACCGAATCCGACGCCGGCGGAGGCAATGCCGAAGGCAAGCCCTCGCTCCTCCTGGAATCGCCGGGTCAGGATAAGCGAGACGGGCACGTAGCTCGTGGCGGCAAGGCCAAGGGCTGTCAGAATGCCGTGGGTCGCGTACAGTTGCCACAAGGCGTGCGCGGACCCGCTGCCGAGCAGGGCCAGGGGCAACAGGAGGCCTCCCCCCAGGATCACCGGACGCGGTCCGAAGCGATCCACGAGATGTCCGATCGGGATGCCCCACACCCCGTAGAGCACGGTGAAGATTGAGAAGATGCTCGCGGTGGAGGCGTAGCTCCATCCGAACTCCTGGATGATGGCCACGAAGAAGAGGGAGCCGGTGTAGAAGGCGCCCGATGACACGGCCATCAGGGCACAGCACGCCGCCACCACGCCCCAGCGTCGGGCGGCGCTCCTGCCGTGTGATTCGTGGTGCACGCTGTCGATGGCGGGTTTCATAGCATCCCGGGATCTGCACGCTGGTCCACGGAACTCATCGGGCCGCGGCGCAATCCGCGCCTCGGGGGGTCCTGGCCGTCTCCCCCCCCTTCGTCAGTCTTGGTGGGCTCCCTTGAATTTCCGCATCGCCTCGATGAACTCCACGCCGTTCGAGACAATCGCCTCCCAGAGCGCCTGTCCCTTCTCGACGCTGGCCGCTCGGGGGTCTCCATGATGGCCCTTCGGGGTCACCTTGAGCTGGTCCCACCATGTGGTGATCCACATGACACGATCCCCGGGCGCAAAGTGGTCGCGGTCCACGAAGCGCGAGTCGATGTAGGTGCCGCGGCTGAGCTCACACTTCTCCGGATGCACCAAGTCCGGATGCTTGAACAGCATGTGCGAGGTCTCGAACTCCCCTCCGTGAATGGCCTCACCTGGGGCGGTCCGGACGCGCTTGTGCGTTTCGGCCGCGATCTGCACGGGATCGAAGCAGGCGAGCAGCACGTCCGGGTGCTCCTCCTTCACCTCCTTCGCGGCGATCTGGATGACGGGCAAGTTGGCCAGCCGGTGGCCGTTGAAGGTGATGATCCCGCGAAACCCGTGATGGATCAGGGAGAGGTAGACGTCCCGGAGCAGCGCCATGACGGTCTGGGACCGCAACGAGATCGTGCCTGGCCGCCCCATGTGGTGCGGCGAGTCTCCGAACCAGATGGGCGGCGCGCAGAGGACGCCGGCCCGCTTGGCGATCTCCTCGGAGTAGTCGATCGCCTCATACGTATCCGTCCCCATCGGGAGATGGGGACCATGGCTCTCCGTGCTGCCGATGGGGACGATCACCAATGTATCCCGCTTGAGGTATGCCTCCACGTCGTCTGACGTGAGCTCATGCATCCAGACACTCGGCATCACGGACACCTCCGGCAACTGAGCCGTTCCGGTTTGGCGTTCGCCTCCCCCCGACAACTCATGACATCAGCCGATACGCCCGAGCGGCGGTGTCGTGGAACAGGGCGGCGCGCTCCGCCGGGGAGAAGTCTATGGTCATGCGCTTGAAGGAGTTCCACAGGACACCATACGCACACGAGATCTTATCCACCGGAAAATTGCTCTCGAACATGCACCGCTTCGGTCCGAACTGCTCGATGCAGTACAGGTAGTACGGCGCCGTCGCCTGCATGAGCGCAGTCGAATCGGGTGGCGTGGGTCTCATGTGCCAGTTGTATCCGCAGCGCACCATTCCCAGCCCGCCAAGCTTCACGACCACGTTGGGACAGGCTGCCACTTCGGCGATACCCCGCTTCCAGACCTGGAAGACCTCGTCCCGCTTGCCCGCATAGGGACCGACGCCGAGGAGTCCCCCGACGTGGTTCAGGATCATGGGCACCCCCGGGACCGCCCGCGCCAGCGCCGCGAATTCCGGCAACTGCGGGTGGTAAAGCCAGGCCTCGAAGCTCAAGCCGTACCGCCCCAGACACGCCAGGCCAGCCCGGAAACCGCTGTCCAGCATCAGGCCCCGTGGAATCCCCGGGGTTGCCGTCTTCACCGCAGCACTCGCATCCCAGGTACAGGAATGCCGGATGCCCCGAAAACGCTTCGGACTCGCGGCCAGGTGCGCCTCGAGCACCGGAGCGACCGCGGCCCCCGCGCTGAGATCTGCGAAACCGACAATGCCGGCCGCGACGGCGGTCTCGCCATACTTCCCCTGCGGCCCGACGATCCGCTCCACGAACTCCGTCTCCCCGACCGGCCGCATCTCCTCGGGGCCATCCGTGCGCCATCGCTCCCGGCACTCGATGAACACGGTCGACACGATATGGTGCCCGCTGCGCACATCCTGGAGGAGTTCCTCCACGAGGTAGCGCTCCTCGGCGCGATCCCAGAAATGGTGGTGCGGGTCGCAAATCGGAAGCGCCGGCTCGAGAGGGGTCTCCCCCGTCAGCTTCAGCCATTCCGGGCGCGCCGCCGCCATGGTGTCTCCTCTGCTTTCTCGGGTGATGAACGGATCAGCCGAACACCAGGCGCGGCAGGAACATCGCCACGCCCGGGACGAACAGGCACAGGATCAGGACCACGTACATGACCCCCACAAACGGGAGGACATATCGGCTCATCTCGTCGAGACCGCACCCGGCGATGCTTCCGGCGACGTACAACTGGGAGGCCACGGGTGGCGTCACGCCGCCCATGTTGATGGCCAGGACCATCATCAGGCCCCAGTGGATGGGATCGAAACCCAGCGGGCCAGCCATCGGGGCCAGGATCGGCGTGAAGATGATCATGATCGAGATCACCTCGACGAAGAACCCGAGGGCGACGAGGAAGCTAAGAATCAGGGCTGCCGCCAGGTGCCGGCTCCCCAGGCTCGCCGAAAGCAGGAAGCTCTGGACCATCTCCGGGAAATGCTGCACCGCCAGAATCCAGCCGAAGATCGCCGCCGTGGCGATGATGAAGAGGGGCAGCGTGGCGATGAGGCCCGACCGGATCAGCGCGGCCCGGATATTGGCGATCGCGAGCCGCCGGGTGGCCAGGGCTGCCACCAGGGCGTAGGCCGCGGCAACGACCCCGGCCTCCGTTGCCGTGAAGGCGCCGCTGACGATCCCGCCGATGATGATGATCGGGGTGACCAGCGCGAGGAGGGCCCCTCGGAACGTCGTCCGGACCCGCTGGAGGCTGAATCGCTTTCCCGACCCCGACTCCCAGCCTCGCTTGGTGTTCCAGACGTACGCCACGGCCATGAACCCCAGCCCCATGAGCACTCCAGGCATGGCGCCGGCCAGGAACAGGCGACCGATCGACAGCTCCGCGATCGACCCGTAGATGATCATCAGGATGCTGGGGGGGATGATCGGGCCCAGGGCACCCGCGGTCGCCAGGAGCGATGCGGCCATGCCTCGGGGATACCCCTTGGAGATCAATTGAGGCACCACGACGCTGCCGATGGCCGCCGTATCGGCGACCCCCGATCCGGAAATGCCCGCAAAGATCATGCACGCCAGCACGGAGACACTCGCCATGCCGCTCTTGACATGCCCCACCAGCGCATCGCACAGCTCGACGAGCCCGTCGGTGAGGCGACTGACCGTCATCAGCTCCCCCGCCAGGACGAAGAACGGAATGGCCAGGAGCGAGAACGAGCTGCCGGCCGAGAATGTCTTCTGGATGAAGACGTCCAGCGGGAAATCGCTGCGGAATACCAGGGCCGCCAGGGCGCTTCCGCTCATCGCAAACGCGATGGGCATGCCCGAGGCCAGCAGGATGGCGAACGTGACGATCAGGAGGGTCAACATGCTCAGATCTCTTCCGTCTCGGCCTTCAGCGGTTGCTTGCGAGCCAACCGGAGGAGGTTGCGGATGGTCGTGAGCAGCATCAGACAAGCCGCCAGGGGGAGGGAGATGTAGACGACGGTCTTCGGAACCCGCAGGATATCCGATTCCTGCACCCAGGCCCCCAGCGCCACGCGAAATCCGACCCACACGAAGACGCACAGGATCGCCCCGCTTCCCACCTGGACGAGCCCCTGAACGAGCCGTCGGGGTACCTGCGGCAGGCAATTCACCAGGACATCCACCCCGAAGTGCGCCCCCCGCTCGAGATTCACCGTCGCGGCCAGGAAGATGACCCAGGTAAAGATGAACAGGATCACCTCCTCGGCCCAGAACAAGGAGCTGCCAAAGACGTAGCGCAGGACCACCTGGAGGAAGGCCAGGGTCATCAGGCCGGCCATCAGGAGACAGAGCACCGTCTCCAGCATCCAGCTCAGCCGTTTCAGGGTCCTCTCCATGCGACCTCCGTCCAGGCGGTCCGGCGCCGATCGCTGCCCGAGGGTGTCAATTCATGCCGGTGATCTTGGCGATGAGATCGTTGAGGTTGTACTTATCGCCGAATTCCTTCTGGATGGGCGCCAGGGTCGCCCGCAACTTGTCGGGGTCTTTCAACGCATGGACCTCGGCCCCTTGCTCCTTCATCCTCGCGATGCATCCGACTTCCGCCTCCTTGGCCATCTGGTAACGGATGGGCAGCCACTCGTCCACGGCCGCCCTGATCTGGCCCCGCAGGTCGGCCGGGAGCCCGTCGTACCACTTCTGGTTCACCTGGAGGGCCAGCAGCGTGAGCTGGTGCGCCGTCGTGGTGATGTACTTCGCCTGCTCGTAGGTCTTGGCCGAGAGGGCCACGCAGGGCGGGTACTCCGCCGCGTCAATGACCCCCGTCTGGAGAGCCGAGTAGACCTCGGTCAGCGGCATGGGCACCGGATTGGCGCGCAAGGTGCGCCAGATGGCCGCCGAGGCGGGCATGGTGTCGACCCGGATCTTGATGCCCGCGAAGTCCGCGGTTTGCTCGAAGGCCCGCTTCCGGCCGTAGAAGTATCGCTCGCCCGTGGTCACGAAGGCCAGGATCTTGATCCCCACGTTCTTCTTCTCTGCCATCTCGATGATCTGCTTCCCGACGTCGCTGGTCATCACCCGGAACACGTGATCGTGGTTCTTCCAGAGGCCCGGCAGTCCGATGATCTGCGCTTCCGGCACGTACTGCTGGAAAGAACCGCCGCTGATGTGAAACTGCAGCGCGCCCGAGCGCACCTGCTCCGTCTGTTCGGTCTCGCTCCCCAGTTGGCTGGCGGGAAACAGCTCGACCTTGAGCTTCCCGCCGGTCTTCTGGGCGATCATCTCCGCCAGCTTGACGTTGGCCACGCTGTCGAAATTCGTCACCGGGAACAGGGACCCGAGCCGGACCACGGTCTGGGCCTGGACCGGGCTCGGGCTCAGGCAGGCGAGACACACGAGGCTTCCAAGGAGACTCACCAGTCGCCAGCTTGTCGTCCGGGATGTCTGCATCGCCTCCTCCTCCTTCCCCCTGGGAAGTGTCTGGGTGACCCGTAGGGAGACCCGCCGCCGCTCCAGCGCCGACTCGACCCGCCCTGCCCTCATCGGAAGCCGACCAGCCCAGGCAGAAAGAGCGTGATCGGCGGGACAAAGATCAGGAGCACTACGACGAACACCATCCAGATCACGAACGGAACGATGGCCCGCGACAGGGTCTCCATCGAGATGTTCACCAGCGCGCAGACCATGAACAATACGACGCCGACGGGCGGGGTGACCAGACCGACCATGCAGGTGAACACGAACACCAGGCCGAACTGCAATTCGTGGATTCCGTACTGAGCAGCGATGGGCGCCACCAGTGGCGTCAAGGCGACGATGATGGCGGTGGCATCCATCAGGCATCCCAGGACGAGCAGCGTGATCGCGACCACGCACATGAACGCGATGGGGCTGTGGGACCAACCGACGAGCAGTTCGGTCAATTGATGGGTGACGCGATTTCGGGTGAAGATCCAGCTCACGATCATCCCCGAGCCCATGAGCACACCCAGGACGGAGCTGACCACCCCCGAGAACACCACCGCGTCATAGAGGTGGTGCCACGTGAGCTCCCGCGTGACGACAAAGCCAAGCAGCAACGTATACACCACCCCGACGGCGGCCGACTCCGTGACGGTGAAGACCCCGCTCACGACCCCCCCGACGATCAGGACGGGCAGCGCGAGTAGAGGAAGCACGCGCACCGTGCACATCAGCAGTTCCCGCCTCGGCGGCCTCTCCAAGAGCACGCCGTAGTGTCCCCGCCGGGCCTTGAACCAGCACATGACGATCATGCCCAGGCCCAGTATGACCCCCGGCAGAGCACCCGCCATGAACAATCCGCCGATGGAGATGTTGCCGGCGGCCAGCGCGTACAGGATCATCGCCACGCTCGGCGGGATGATCGGCCCGCAGATCGAGGTGGCCGCGGTCAGGGCGGCACTGTACGGCAGCTCGTAGCCCGCTCGCCGCATCAGGTCGATCTCGATCCGGCCCAGGCTGGCGATATCCGAGATCGCGGTCCCGCTGATGCCGGCGAACACCATGCTGTTCAGGACATTCAGGTAGGCCACCCCACCTCGCGCTTTCCCGAGCAGGAATTGGACCCACCGCACCAGCTGCGGCAGCAGCCCCGATTGCTCGGCCAGAAAGCCGATCATGATGAAGAGCGGCACCGAGATGAGCGGAAAAGCGTCCAGCGTGTAGTACATGCGCCGCGCCAGGACGCCCGCTTCCAGTCGCTCCACCAGGAGGATCCATCCCGCCCCAGCGAGCCCCATGCCGAACGCGATCGGCACCCCCAGCAGGATGGTGAGCAGAAAGACGCCGCCGATGCCGATCAGCATTGGCGCCCCCCCTCGGGACGGCCAGCGCCCACCCATCGCTCGATCAGGACGGACACCTGGTGATAGAAGAGCAGGGTGAAACCCACCGGGATGGCGGCCATTCCCCATGCACTCCTCACCCCCATGGCACTGTCCAGCTCGGTCCACGCTTGTGGCAGTGACGAGACGCCTCCCCAGATCATCAGCGCGAAGAAGAGGAACGCCAGAGCATGTGCCAGCGCTTCGATCCGTTGGCGAAGGGACCGCGGCAGAGCGTGGACGAGCATGTCGAACCCGACGTGCGCCCCCTGGCGCAGGGCGAGACCCGCCCCCAGCAGGAAGAACCAGACCAGCAGGTAACGTGCCAGGGCGTTGGTGAAGAATATCGAGAAGCTGAAGACGAACCGGGACAGGACTTCGAGCGTGATGAGGCTCGTGAAGGTCACCCCGATCACGAACAGGACAAACCTTGTGCCCCGGATCAGCCATTTATCCCACGCTCGCCACGCGATCAGGAGCGCACCCATGCGCCAGCCTTTCCCGGGCCACCGGCCCGGCACCCCCCCAACGACCTCCCCGCACGCCGATGCACCTTGAGGCACGGAGCGTGCCCCGGCGACCGTTCTGCTCGTCCCCACTGCAGGGGTACGAAGCACAACAACTCGGCCCCCCGGCTCCCGCGCCCGGGCCCCGATCCGGTCACGGCGACCGGTGCCGGCCGCTTACTGCCCGGACAGGACCTTCTGCAGTTGGCTCAGATCGGGCTCGAACCGCTTCCCGTAGTCGTCGTAAACCGGCTGCACCGCCTTCCGCAGCTCCGCCCGGAACTCCGGCGACGGGGAGACGATCTTGACCCCCGCTTTGGCGAGGTCCTCCAGCGCCTTCTGCTCGTTCTCCTTGGCGTTCTTCCAGGTGAATTTCTCGGCCGCGCGGATGGCCGCTTCGATGGCAGCCTTCTGGGAGTCCGTCAGCCCGTTGTAGAAGGCGGGGTTGATGTAGCACAGGAACACGTTGAAGAAGTGGCGGGTCTCGGTCAGGTTCTTCGCCACCTCGTAGAACTTGGACGCGTACATGATGCTATTGGAGTTCTCGAGGCCATCCACCACCCCGCTCTGCACCGCCGGGTACACGTCGGCGATCGGCAAGGTGATCGGCGAGGCGCCGATGGTCCTGAAGGTTGCCAGGTGGACGGGCGAGTCCTGCAGCCGGATCTTCAGCCCCTTGAGGTCGGCGAGAGAGTTGATCGGCCCCCGGCGGTTCATGATGTTCCGGAAACCCGCGGGTAACGCGCCGAGGATGCGGATGTTGGTCTGCTTGTCGGCGTCGGCCACCAACCGCTTGAAGACCTCAGAGCTGAAGAGCCGCTCGGTCTTGTCCCAGTCCGTCAGCAGGAACGGCATCTCGAGGACGTCCGTCCGGGGATAGAACCGCGAGAACATCCCGGGCGTCGAGGCCATCATCTCCTGGCTGCCCTGCTTGACGTTCGCAATCTGCTCCACGATGGTTCCGAGTTGGCTCGAGGGAAAGAGCTGGACCTCGATGCTCTTGCCCGTCTGCGCCTCGACGATGCGCTTGAACTCCAGCAGGGACTGGCCAAGGGGGGTGGTGATGGGATCCGGGAGCCCCGCCCGAATTATCTTCGGCTGCTGCGCCGATGCGTCGGGTCCCGGCAGCAGGGCTGCCAGGAGCGCACCCAGGAGTCCGATGTGAAGGCTCGTGCGAACCATGCGACACCTCCTCTTCGTGTGCTTCCTCTCCCCTTCCATCATCCTCGACGACTCGCCCCTCTTCCTGACGCGTGCATTGACACCTCGACCTCGGGCCGGGCGCTGCATCAATGCGCACGGGGTGTCAGGGAGCGTAGGAACGTCAGGACCCGTTGCGCGAACTGCGCCGGCGCCTCCATGGCGCTGAAGTGTCCGACCCCCGGCAGCGTCTCGCACCGCGAGCCGGTGATGCGCGACTGCATGGCCACCGATTCCCTCACGGGACAGAGCTGGTCCAGCTCCCCGGCCAGGAGCAGGGTCGGGCACCGGATCTCGTGCAGGAGCGGTGTTGTGCAGAAGGTGCTCAGGCCCCGGCAGACAGCCGCATAGCCGTGGGGATCGTTGGCGAGGAACTCTCCCCGGAACCGCCGCATCACCTCGGGGTGGCTCCGCCCGTATTCCTGAGGAAAGGCGCGCTGGATGGTCAGGTCCATGACGGCACGCATGCCCTGGGCTTCCACAGTGTCCGCGCGCTCTTCGTTGTACCTCGCGCCCCGGGGATCCAGCTCGCTCCGCGGGCTGGCCAGCACCAGGGCGCTGACGAGCCCGGGCTCCTGAAGCGCGAGTTGCTGAGCAATCATGGAGCCGACGGCGAGCCCGACCAGAGGCGCCGGGCCAAGGGCCAGGCACGCCAGGAGATCCCTGAGGTGCGCGGCCAAGATGGGAATCGTGCACCGCCCGAGGACTTTCTCCGTTCGCCCGTGCCCGAGGTAGTCGTACGCGACGACCTCGAAGTGTTCGGCCAGCACCTCCGCCACGGGATCCCAGCTCCGGAGGTTCATCCCGAGGGCATGGACGAGGACCACCGGCCAGCCCCGCCCTCGCCGCTCCAGGTACGTCGACACACCGCTCACCTCGACGTACGTCGCGCTGACCGATCCATCCGGTGCGTGCATGCACCGCTCCGGTCGCACCCTCACAGGATGCGGATGTAGAGCGTCCGTTTCCAGCTCGCCAGGCCGCCCCGCTCTCGCTCCCACCCCGCGGTCCACGCGCCGGCGAACCCCGGTTGCTGAGACACCCACGGATCGGCCAGGTGGTACAGCGCGAGCCGCTCGGAGGTCTCGAGGTCCGCATGGTGCGAGGCCTGCACGACTCCAGGGATCTGCGCCATCTCAGGCGAGAACACCCGGTCATGCCACGCATCCAGTCGGAGACTATCGCTCGGGGCGGACGCGTACCGGACGGCCAGCAGCCCGCGCGTGTCACCGACATCCTTCTGCCCGACGCGGTGCACGCACCGGAACACCGAGCGCCGCACCCGCGTGCTCGACACCATGCGCCTCGTCCAGGGAGTCTGGAGGGGGCCCATCCACTGGCGGTACTCTGGAGACTCCAGCACCCCCGGGCTCTCGAGCCCGTACGCGGCCAGCCACCGCGGTCCGCCCTCCAGCGCGACGTATCGGTGCCCGCTGAGGAACCCCGGAATTCGCAGGCGCTCGGGGACGTGCTCCAGGTTGTACCAGGCGTGAAACTCCAGCTCCAGCTCCGGAGGGCACTCCACCTCGACATACAGCAGGCCTTCCCCTATACCCTCCACCTCGCCCCCCCACTCTCTGGCTTCCTCACCACCTGTCACCCGTGACGCGGCAGGGCGGCCTAGCTCAGGACTTTGATCGCCTCGTCGATGAGATCCTTGCCGAGGTCGCGCTCGAAGTCCCGGTAGACCGGCCGCACCTTGTCCGCGAAGAGCTTTCGATTGGCGGGCGTGATGTCGTTGACCTGCATCAATTTCCGCAGCTTGTCCTGCGACTCGGCAACGTCCGCCGCCTGCGTGCGCCGCTGCCAGGCGGTCGCCGTCTTCATCGCCTCGGTCACCATCCGCTGCTGCTCGGGAGCGAAGCCCTCGTACAGTCGCTTGTTGATGTACACACCGAACACGTCGAACAGGTGACTCGACAGCGACATGTGCTTCACCACCTGGTACA